>DKIB01000010.1:3894-15224 GCA_002454015.1 Proteobacteria bacterium UBA6729 | reverse complement strand
GCTTCGTAGTCATCCGCTGTAGGCAGGGTTTGCTCCAGTGAGAACCAGAAGAAAAAATTGTGTTCAAGCCAACCCCCATAACTTCTGATGTCGGTTAGTTCGCCGGGCGCGCTGGGGACTGCCAGCCGTGCTCGCTGTTGCGCGAGGTTGACTTCATTGTGGGTCATGACCGATTGGTGTTCGATGCTGACGTTGCCGATGGAATCAAGGTCCGTAGGCAGTGGTATTGTTGCTGATCTCCCAGCGTAGTTTATGGTGCACGAATCCTGATCGCATGTTGCGCCGATCCTGGCGGGTATTCCACCGGCAGGAAACAGAAAGAAGTCGCTGGTAATCACAGAGTCCGCTGTTTGACTCAATGTGTTCAACGTCGCGTCAATTTCCGCGGAAGTCATGTCAAGGGTTTCGCCGCTGACCAATGCCCGTGCTGAATCGCGGTTGACCGCAAACGCAGGAAGGTTACCCCCCCCGATCATTGGCGACGAACCTGGACTGCCGCCGTTGCCGCCTCCGCATGCGCTTAGTAGTAACGCGATGGTGGTGGTGGATAAGATTGTGGTGTATGCCTCAGTTTTTCCCATGATTTTTTCTCCCAACGCTCCGAGGGATCTGCCTCGGTCAGTGGGGGGCGATCCCATCGGTCGCCCTTCTTTTCTATTGTACACGACCGTATGTAACCGGTCATCTGGGGGTTTTGTCCTGATTTTCTGCACGCGCTCCAGCACCTCTGGTGCCTCCAACTTTACTTCACGGCCTGCAGAGCAGCTCACAGGGTATTCCATCGCCGTCCCCGTCCAGCCAGGTCTGTTTACACTCGATCAAGTGCCTCCACGCTTGCGCACAGGTGCTCATAATCGCTGCAGTATCGCTTACCTTCACAGCCGTCTGATTGTACCACGGAACCTGTATTGCCTGTTCTTTCCCGGGTAGCCAATCGTACCCCATACCCAAACAAGAAATTGCCGCACTTCAACCTTTTCTACCCCGGCATCTACCTCGCCGGCATCCGCCCTGCCTTGGAGGGTTTCCCCACGGTAACGCTGCTCCCGGAATGCAGCCTTCCAGGTGCCCCGAATTGATGGCGACGAGAACACATTCACCAGCCCCGGACCCCAAAACAACTGCTTGGCTAAAAACAAGATAACGAGAACCGCCAAACCCACCAGCAAACTGCCAACAATGGAACCCCACTCAAGCATATCCAATACCCTCAATAACCAGTACCCTCACCATGCGCCTGCAAGGCCCGGGTCCGGCAACGCTGAAGACTGCATCTCCTGTGCTCCGCTCCCCGGTTTTACCCCTGCTCCACCCTGCACGGTGCTCACGAGAGGATTACTGACCTCTGCGCAGTATATCCTGACGAGCGGCCGCCTGCGGAGCCCCGAGCTGTCAACGCAAGGCCGGGGAGCCGCAAGGCCCCGACCGCGCCTCCGCGGCAGGCAGGAATCCGCTTGCGGTGCTATAATTAACAATCATGCAGAAGAAACAACGCCGCTTTGCCGAGCCGCCGCGTCGGGGTGGGATTGCCCCTGCCCGCGCCCGGTTGCAGCTTGCCGAGAGGGGACTGGACCGGCACCCGCACTTGCGCGCCCGGACCATGACCCTGCACGCCCGCATCTCCCGTGCCAGTGCCTGCAACCCCTTGGCACTGTTCGTCAGCAAGGGTGTGCCGTCGCGGGTCAGCAGCGGCGGCCGCACCTGCCATGATTCCAACACCGCGCCCCACTCGCATTTCTGCAATGCGACAACGGGCGAACTCTTTGACTTTGACTACCACAATCTGCAGATTCGCGGCCTGCCCAGCCCCCCGGACGGTACGGTAACCGAAGGGGTGGAGGGAGGGGTGCGGATCCGCCCTCGCTGATCCTGCACGCCTGGCGTGTGCGCCGGGTGTATACTGCCCTGCCGACGGTGCAGGCGCGCCACAGGCCGGAGTAGCTCAGTGGCAGAGCAGCGCATTCGTAATGCGCAGGTCGCGGGTTCAAATCCCGCCTCCGGCTCCAACCCTTGAACCGGGTGCCCCACACGGCGGCGCTGCAGCGCTGGACGGAGGGGGTACTGGTGTACCGCCGCCACGTGATCATCGGCTGCCTGCTGGCTGCGGTCGCATGCCTGTGGTATGCCACGGGCACCCTGCGCCTCAACACGGATATCCTCGGCCTGTTCCCGGCGCAGTCCGGCTGGCGAGAGTTGTACACCGAGTTTGAGAATACCTTCACGCAGTACCCGGGGGAACTGCAACTGCACGTCACGGCGGATACCCCGGAGCAGGCCCGGGCACAGGCGCAGGCGGTGTACTATCAGCTGCCCCCACAACTCTTCCGCAACGTGTACTACCCGACCACCTGGCCGTTCTTCCGTCGCCAGGCCCTGCTGTATCTGGACAGCGCTGCGCTACAGGCATTGACGGTGCGGTTGCAGGCGGCCCGCCCCTGGCTGCAGCGCCTGCAACACAACCCTGCACTGCACGGTGTGCTCAGTCCGTCCGGCACGGACAGCACGGTGTACACCCGGGCGGTAGCGCAGACCCTGGAGGCACACGCCACCGGGCACCGCCTGCCACTGCCCTGGCAGGAACTGCTGCTGGGCACGGAGACGCACAGCGAGTACATCCTCGCCCAACCACGGCAGCGTGTAGCGCGCGCTGCCCTGCTGCAATATCTCCATGCCCTGCAGGAACGCCTGCACATCCGCCTGCACCTCACAGGCGAGTGGCTGCCCGTACAGCAGCAGCCCTCCGTGCACATCGGCATCTGGCTGCTGCCCCTGCTGGCAGCACTTGCCGTGCTGCGCAGCATTGCCCTGGCCCTCACCACGGCGGTGACCCTGGCCTGCGGTGTGGCTGCCACCCTGGGCTATGCCGCCGCCCTGTACGGCGAACTGAACCTGATATCGGTACTGGGCCTGTGGCTGCAACTGGGACTGGGAGCGAGTTGGGCAGCACAGTATGCCCTGCACTATCAGGCCGGACTGCACATCGGCCGGACCCTGCCTGCTGCCGCGGCCAGCAGTGCCCAAGTGCTGTTGCCCGTCGGACTGACGGTCGCCCTCAGCGGTTTTGCATTGCTGGCCGTGCCCCACCGGGGGCTTGCCGAACTCGGTGCGCTGGTCGGCATCGGTGCCCTGCTGAACCTGTTGCTCTGTTTCAGCCTGCTCCCCGCCCTGCTGTCCTGCTGCCGCCTGCCCGCCGTGCCACCCCGCCATGCCACCCCATACTCGCTGCCCCCCGGCACCCGGCGCTGGCTGGTACTGCTCGCCCTGCTGGCGGGGGGAATGGTATGGCACCGGGCCGACTTTGCGGAGCAACGCCTGCAGGCATCCACCACAGCGCAGCCCCTGCTGCTGGTCGCAGAGCATGCTGACGCCGCCCGGGCAGGGGCCCGGCAACTCCGGCACACCCCGGGCAT
Organism: Proteobacteria bacterium UBA6729; assembly: GCA_002454015.1. Taxonomy (GTDB): domain Bacteria; phylum Pseudomonadota; class Gammaproteobacteria; order Porifericomitales; family Porifericomitaceae; genus UBA6729. Next base: position 11,814 of record DKIB01000010.1, on the reverse strand, counting down.
CCGCAAGGTGGAAACGATTTGGGACTGGCTCCCCGCAGAGCAGTCCCGCAAGACCGCCCTGCTGCAACCACTCGCCGGACTGCTCACCCCGGCCGCTCCGCCCCCGCAGCAGGTCCACAGACCGCCCCGCCTGCAGGCAGCCCTGGAGCGCTACATGGCACGGCTGCACAGCCTCCCGGCGACTGCACGCGACCCGGCACTGGCAGCCCTGCACAGCGATCTCCTCGGCGACCTGCCCGCCACGCTGCAGGCCCTGTCCGAGGCCCTGCGGGGGCAAGCCTTCACCCTGCAGGAACTCCCCATCAATGTACGGAACCGCTGGATATCCCCGGATCAGCACTATCTGGTGCGGGCCTGGCCCGCCGCGGCCGTTGACATGCCTGCACTACTGCACCGCCTGCAGATACCGCGGCTCACCGGCATCCCCGTGCTGCAACAGGCTGCAGCCCGGGCCACCGTGCACACCCTGCTGCTGGCGCTGCTGCTGATTGCCGCCGTCACCATCCTGCTGTGCAGACTGGCCGGACACAGCAGTACCGTACCCGTACTGTCCGCCGCCCTGACGATACTGCTGAGCACCGCCGCATGGATCGGCAGCGGGGCCGCCATGGATTACATCAACAGCGCCGCCCTGCCCCTGCTCGGCATCAGCAGTATTGCCTGCGGCCTGCAGTACCGCTGCAGCCCCCTATCAGCCCGGCACCCGGCACATACCGCTATAATGCTCGGTACCCTGACGGGTCTCGGCTGTGCAGGCAGCCTGATCCTGTCCCGGCATACCGGCCTGTCCGGCGCCGGATGGTTGCTGGCACTGGGTACCGGACTGGGCCTGCCCGGCATCCTGATTACTGATCGCGCAGCCACACGGAGGAAACGCATATGGCAAAGCTGACCCGTCCCCCGCTGGACATCCTGATCGGCACACGAATCGCTACATGGCTGCGCCGACTGTACCCGCAGCTCACTACCCGACACCTGCATGGCATACGCGCCCTGCTCGGGTTTCCGGGAGCCCTGCTGATGGTGCCTGCCGGTTATGCTACAGACATCATCGGCAGCCTGCTGTTCGTGACTGTCCTGTTGCTGCGCCAGAGCGGTCATACCCTCCATAACCTGCGCCGGGAACCTGCAGAGATCGGTGATATACGCATTGACCGGCTGGTCAGCGGTGGCACCCTGATGTTGTACCTGCTCTGCATCGGCGTTGCCCAGATCAGCATACTGGGTCCCCGGTCCCTGGGCTTCGCCCTGATCGCCCTGATCCTCCTGGTGAGCCTGCAGGTGCTGCTGCTGTACCGCGAGGAACAACTGCGTGACCGCCCCCTGTGGCGAGGCTGGCATGGCTACACCCCGGACGATCTGCAGTATCTGTTTCCGTTACTGACCGCAGGGCAGCTCACCTGGCTGGTCCTTGAGGGAGCCCTCGTCGTACTGCCACTGGTCATCGGCTGGGTAGTGTGGCGCATTATACGTGACTAAACCTGCACGTTATGAGCTGCCGTCTGAATTTCAACAGGCGGTGCTATACGCGCACGGACTGCATCGTAAATGGCAATATCAATTCCCTCAGCCACTTCAAGAGTCACTGCAAGCCCGTATGCTATGGGTTCCTGAATCCTCGCAACAGCCATCCCGAAACGCACCAGGTCAGTTAACAGATCAGCCCTTGCCATGATTGCGTCTGCCCTTTTTCAGCAGGCGACCCTCTCATTCAGCATGACCCCGGGCGGACGAGTTCTGCACATCCCGCCATGCCCCGGAACCAGGACTATCCTCACCAGCAAGAATACGATAATCCACCCGGAAACGCGAGCCGCCAGAGCGCTTCCCGCGGACGCGGACCCTGGCTGATTTTATTGCTGGCAATGATCTGTTCAAATCAAATCAGGAGTTTCTTGAGTATTGGAGAAATTATGACAAAGGCAGCGACCAGAGCAGCTACTCCAACATTGAAGAGTACAGGGAGGCCTGTAAAACTGACGAGCGTGGCGTATGATAATGCTAATCGTCTGCAGCATCGGGTAGCAGCCATTCGCGCAGCCGTGACCAGCGCCGCCGCTGGGCGCGGCCCTTCACGGCCATGCCGATGGCACGCCGCTCACCGAGCAGCACCACCAGGCGACGCCCACGGGTGATGCCGGTATACAGCAGGTTCCGGCGCAGCATCACAAAGTGCTGCATCATCACCGGCAGCACCACCGCCGGATATTCCGAGCCCTGCGATTTATGGATGCTGATGGCATAGGCCAGCACCAGTTCATCCAGTTCCCCGTACGAATACTCTACCGATTTTCCATCAAACTCCACCACCACTTCCTGCTGTTCGGAATCGATGGCACGGAGCCGACCCAGGTCACCGTTAAACACCTCCTTGTCATAGTTGTTTTCGATCTGCATCACCTTGTCACCAACCCGGTAGGTATAGCCGAATCGGCTCACGCTCAACGCATCCGTCGACGGGTTCAGAACCCGCTGCAGTTCCACATTCAGGGCACGGGTACCCAACCCGCCCCGGTTCATCGGACACAGCACCTGCACATCGCGAAAGGCATCCAGCCCGAAACGTCGCGGCAGGCGATGCTGGACGATCTCTATGAGTTTGTTGACGCCATCCTCCGGTGTCTGTGCCTCCACAAAATAAAAATCCGTAGTCTCCTCGCGGGCCCACTCCAACTCCGGCATCTCCCCGGAGTTCACCCGGTGGGCATTGGTAACGATGCGGCTCTCGGCCGCCTGCCTGAAGATCTCCGTCAGGCGCACCACCGGAACCATGCCCGAGGCGATCAGATCAGCCAGCACCTGACCGGGACCAACGGAGGGCAACTGATCCACATCCCCCACCAGCATCAGTGCCGCATGCCGCGGCAGGGCCTGCAGCAGCGCAGCCATCAGCATCACATCCACCATGGAACTCTCATCCACCACCAGCAGGTCGCAATCCAGCGGGCTTTCCTCGTTATGCCTGAAGCCCCCGTGGCGCGGGTCGATCTCCAGCAGCCGGTGGATGGTCATGGCCTCCATGCCGGTGCTCTCCGCCAGCCGCCGCGCTGCCCGCCCGGTCGGTGCCGCCAGGGCCACCCGAACCTTGCGCGCCCGCAGTATCTGCAGGATGGCATTGACCAGCGTGGTCTTGCCCACCCCCGGTCCCCCGGTGATCACGATCAGTCTGGTGCAGACCGCCTTGCGTACCGCCTCTCGCTGTCCCGGGGCAAACGCAATGCCCTGTCTGCGTTCCGCCCAGGGCACTGCCCGGGCCACATCGATCTCACTCCAGCACGGCTGCCCGGCCGCCAGTTCCCGAATGCGCCCGGAGATATATCGCTCCGCGTACCACAGGTGCGCCAGAAAGATGCAGTGCCGCCCGGCAATCTCCCCGCTCTTCAGCTGGTCGGTACCCAGTTCCAGGGTCAGGGCCTCCTCCAGCACCGCCTCCGGGATCTCCAGCAGTTCTGCCGCGGTAGCCAACAACTCATCCCGTGGCAGTCCGCAGTGACCTGCCGAGACGGCCTCGGCCAGTGCATAGCTGATACCGGCCCGCGCCCGGATCATGGCGGTGCGTGCTATGCCCAGCTGTGCGCCGATCTGATCAGCGGTGCGGAACCCGATGCCGCGGATATCCCGGGCCAGGCAGTACGGATTCTCCCGCACCCGGGAGATGGCCTCATCTCCATAGGTCTTGTAGATCCGCACTGCACGGGCGGTACCCACCCCGTGGGTCTGCAAAAACACCATGATCTCGCGGATCACCTTCTGTTCCGCCCAGCCCGCGGTGATGCGCTGCACCCGTACCGGACCGATGCCCGGCAGTTCCAGCAGCCGGTCCGGAGATTTTTCTATGACCGCAAAGACCTCGGTGCCAAAGGCCTGCACCAGCCGCCGGGCAAAGTGCGGACCGATGCCCCGAATCATGCCACTGCCCAGATAGCGCTCCATGCCATCCCGCGTATCGGGCGGCATGGTCTGCATGTGCACTGTCCGAAACTGCATGCCGTGCTCCCGGTGATTATCCCAGCTGCCCTTGCAGCGTACGTATTCACCGGCCCGTATGGATGCCACCGTGCCGGTCGCGGTCACCAGTTCACGATGCCCGCGCACCTTGATGCGCAGCACACAGAAGCCACTCTCGGGACTGTGATAGCTGACCCGCTCCACGACCCCGGCCAGGGGCTCCAGCGGTACCTCATGCGATGTTCCGGACACGATGGCAGAATAACGACAGTTGTCCGCCTGCGCCAGTCGCAGCACGCCGCTGCCGTTGTCTCAGTACAGGTATACGGCGGTACAGTGGCCTGCCCCACTGCCCACCGCCCAGCTCGCATCCCGCCCCGTACCGCTGATACAGGCGGCATCCGAACGCGCCACCTCACCAAAACTGTCCGCCCCCACCGCACCGGGCACGGTGGCCCGTACCGCGCCGGTAGCGGGCAGCCCATCGTCCAGTTTCATATCCAGTTCACGCAGGATATCCACCGGCACATTGCTGCCGAACACATAGGCGAGGCGCAGCGGCGGCGCAGCGAGCACATCCAGGTATTCATCCAGCTCCGCCAGCAGCACCGCGCCGTTGTAGGGATTGGCTGGTGCCACCGTGCCGGTCTGGTACTCCGCCGCCGCGGTCGTCCCCCCGACAAAGCCGCCCGGTATGAAGCCCGCCACCGCCAGGTGATGCCACACCGCCGATGCCTCCCCGAAGTTGCCCTCATCGATCCGCCCATTGCCGTCCCCGCCGTACTGCGCACCGCTGTTGATCCCGGCCCCGATCAGGCTGCGGGCCCGGTCGTTCTGCATATCCCCCGGCACCTGACGATACCGATCCCGGAAGGCATGATAGGCCGCCTGCACCGCAGTATGCTGCTTGATCATGCTCTGCAGACGTGCCCCGGCCAGCACCTGCTGCCCCTTCAGCAGACCGCCCAGCAGCAGCCCGACAATGACCAGTACGATGGCGATCTCCACGAGTGTGAAGCCCTGTGATTTGTATGACATGGTGAGTACCTCCTGTAAAACCCGATGGTCGGTCGTGCGCCCTTGCACAATACCTGCCCAGTGTACACGATGGACGGGGGCGATGTTCCTGCCCGCCCTGCCCGGCATAAAATGGCAGCCATCATGCAGACCACCACCCGTAACACCGACTGGCTGCTCCGGCCCCGCTGGATCATCCCCGGCATCCCCGTCGGCACCGTGCTGCAAGACCATGCCCTGCAGATCAGCGACGGGCGCATCCACGCCGTGGTGCCCGCCACCACCGCCGCACCCCACGACCACACCCTGGAACTGCCCGGGCATGTACTGCTGCCCGGACTGGTCAATGCACACACCCATGCCGCCATGGCACTGTTTCGCGGTCTGGCGGATGACCTGCCCCTGCAGCGCTGGCTCAAGGCGCACATCTGGCCGCTGGAACAGCGCTGCGTGGCACCCGACTTCGTACAGGCCGGAACCCGTCTGGCCATCGCCGAGATGCTGCGGGGCGGCACCACCTGTTTCAACGACATGTATTTCTTTCCGCAGGACACCGCTGCCGTCGCCCGCGCTGCCGGCATACGCGCCGTCATCGGGGCACCCATCCTGGAGTTTCAGACGCCGTGGGCCGAGGATGCCGCCGACTGTCTCACCCAGGCAGAGGCCCTGCTGCAGGAGTACCAGGACTCCCCGCGCCTGTCCATCACCCTCTGCCCGCACGCCCCCTACAGCGTTGCCGATGCCAGTTTCCGGCGTATCCATGCGCTGGCCACCACCCACGGACTGCGGGTACATACCCACCTGCACGAAACCGCCACCGAGGTGGCCGACTCCCTCCGGCAGTACGGCATGCGCCCCCTGCAACGCCTGCACCGCCTCGGTCTGGTGAATGAGCGCCTCATCGCCGTACACGCCACCCAACTGGAACCCGCGGAGATCCGGCAGCTGGCAGACAGCGGGGCCGGCGTGGTGCACTGCCCGGAATCCAACCTGAAACTCGCCAGTGGCCTGTGCCCGGTACAGGCCCTGCTGAACGCCGCTGTGCCAGTCGCCCTGGGCACCGACAGCGCTGCCAGCAACAACAATCTGGACCTCCTCGCCGAGCTGCACACCGCCGCCCTGCTCGGCAAACTCTCCCCGCCCGACTGCACCGCCCTCGCCGCCGCGGATGCCCTGCATACAGCCACCCTGGGGGGTGCCAAGGTGCTGGGTCTGGCGGATCGGATCGGTTCACTGGAACCGGGCAAATGTGCAGACCTCATCGCCATCGATCTGCGCCACCCGCACACCCAGCCGGTATACAACCCGATCTCGCAGCTGGTCTACGCCGCCACCGCCAACCAGGTCAGCCATGTCTGGGTGGACGGGCGGTTATTGCTCCGGGAAGGCCACCTGCAAAGCCTGGATGTGGATGCCGTACTGGCCACGGCCGCCGACTGGGGGCAGCGCATCACGACGGCTTGTTCAGCAATGCCGTCCAGCGATTGACGATGGTACAGAACAGCGCCGCCGTGCGCTCCGCATCGTACACCGCCGAGTGCGCCTGTTCCTGATCCCACTCCAGACCCGCCGCCTGCATGGCTCGGGACAGCACCGTCTGTCCGTAGACCAGTGCTGCCAGACTGACGGTATCCAGACAACTGAAGGGATGGAAGGGATTGCGCTTGAGCCCCGCCCGCCGGGCGCCTGCATTCACGAAGGACAGGTCAAAGTTGGCATTGTGCCCGACCAGGATGGCGCGTTGGCAGGAATGCTCCCGAATTGCCTTTCGCACCGCCCGGAACACCTCCTCCAGACCATCACGCTCCGACACCGCATAACGGAACGGGTGGCCCGGGTCGATGCGATTGAACTCCAGACTCTCCGGGTTCAGGATGGCCCCCGCAAAGGGGTGCAGATGATGAAACACCGTGTCCCCGGGCACCCACTGGCCCTCCTCCTGGCGCAGCAACACGGCTGCGATCTCCAGCAACGCATCGGTCTGTGGGTCAAAGCCCCCCGTCTCCACATCCACCACCACCGGCAGATAGCCGCGGAAGCGCTTGTTGATCGGCTTCAGGTCGCCTCCAGTTGCCACTGACAGTCCCCTCCCGCCCCCAGGGGCACCACCTCCTCCGCCCCCACACTCAGGGGCACCGTCCAGCGTTCCCGCCGCAATACCACCTGCCCGCGGTTGCGCGGCAGGCGATAAAAATCCGCCCCGTGGTGGGCGGCAAAGGCCGGGAGCCGTTCCAGACAGCCCGCCTGCTCAAAGGCCTGGGCGTACAGTTCCAGCGCCAGCGGTGCACTGTACACCCCCGCGCAGCCCGCCGCCGACTCCTTCTGCAGGCGCGGATGCGGGGCACTGTCCGTGCCCAGAAAAAACCGTGGATGCCCCGTCGCCACCGCCGCCAGCAGGGCCTGTCGATGCGGCTCGGCCTGCAGGATCGGCAAACAGTAGTGATGGGGCCGCAGCCGCCCCCCGACAAACAGGGCATTGCGGTTGTACAGCAGATGCTGCGGCGTGACCGTGGCCGCGAGGCGCTCCGGCCCCTCCATCACCCACTGCACCCCCTCCCGGGTAGAGACATGCTCCAGCACCACGCGCAGCCCCGCAAAACGCGCCAGCAGCGGCACCAGCACCCGGTCTATGAACACGGCCTCGCGATCCTCCATATCGCAGTCCGGCCACTCCCCATGCACCTGCAACGGCATATCCAGACGCTCCATCGCCTCCAGCACCGGGTAGATGTCCTCGGCATTTCGCACCCCGTGGGCCGCCCCGGTGGTCACCCCGGCAGGGTAATACTTCACCCCGAGCACCACCTGGCTGTCCACCGCCCGCTGCAGTTCCGCCGCCGACAGTTGCGGCGTCAGGTACAGCGCCTGCCAGGGCACAAAGCTACTCCCCGCAGGCAATACCGCCAGAATACGCGCCCGGTACGCCAGCGCCGCCGCCACGGTGCAGATCGGGGG
>DKIB01000010.1:3282-3863 GCA_002454015.1 Proteobacteria bacterium UBA6729 | reverse complement strand
ATCATCAGGGCGGGGTAAACTCAGCTTTTGCATTGGGGTCCGGATATGGGGTATAGTCTGGCCGCCATGTTATTACGCTTGGGCGACACCGCCCCGGATTTTACTGCACAAACCACCACAGGTGAAGTGCACTTCCACAGCTGGCTGGGCGACAGCTGGGCGGTGCTGTTCTCCCACCCCAAGAACTTTACCCCCGTGTGTACCACCGAACTGGGGGCCGCCGCCCGCATCAAGGGCGAGTTTGAGCGGCGCAAGGTCAAGCTGATCGGCCTCAGCGTGGACTCCGTGGAGAACCACCACAAATGGAACCAGGACATCCTGGAGACGCAGGGATACGCCCCCGACTTCCCGCTCATCGGCGACCCCGAGGCCCGGGTCGCTGAACTCTACGGCATGATCCACCCCCAGGCCAGCGACACCCTGACCGTGCGTGCGGTGTTTATCATCGATCCCCACAAAAAAATCCGCCTGACCTTCACCTACCCGGCCAGCACCGGACGCAACTTTGCCGAGATTCTGCGGGTCGTGGATGCATTGATGCTGGTCGACAAGCATCAGGTTTCCACCCCGGTCAACTGGAA
>DKIB01000010.1:0-3207 GCA_002454015.1 Proteobacteria bacterium UBA6729 | reverse complement strand
GGCTGGGACGAGCAGAAGCCCTATCTGCGGGTTATCAAGCAACCCAAGTAATGCACCGCCGCGAACTGGGACGCACGGGCCTGCAGGTCAGTCGCATCGGTCTGGGTACCATGACCTGGGGGGAACAGAACACCGAGGCAGAGGCCCACGCCCAGCTGGATCTTGCCCTGGATCTGGACATCAACTTCATCGATACCGCAGAGATGTATCCGGTGCCCCCCAAGGCCGATACCCAGGGACTGACCGAAAGCTACATCGGCAGCTGGCTGCGCCGTCGCAACAACCGGGATCGGGTGATCATCGCCACCAAGATCACCGGCCCCAGCGGCATGAACTACCTGCGCGGCGGTCCCCGCCTTGACAAGGCACAGATCGAGGCCGCCGTGGAGGCCAGCCTGGAGCGCCTGCAGACCGATTACATAGACCTCTACCAGTTACACTGGCCGGAACGCCAGTGCAACTACTTCGGACAGCTGGGCTACACCGTGCACACCCCGGAGCATGACGGCGTGCCACTCGATGAAAGCCTGGAGGCACTGGAACTGCTGGTCAACCAGGGCAAGATCCGCTACATCGGCCTCTCCAACGAAACCCCCTGGGGGCTGCATCACTGTCTGGAGCTGGCAGGCCATGACCGCCCCCGCATCGTCTCCGTCCAGAACCCCTACAACCTGCTGAATCGCACCTTCGAGATCGGCCTGGCCGAGATGGCCTGCCGTGACCATGCAGGCCTGCTGGCCTACTCCCCGCTCGGCTTCGGCACCCTCTCCGGCAAATATCTGGACGGCGCCCGCCCTGCCGCTGCCCGCCTGACCCTGTTCGATCAGTTCCAGCGCTACCTGAACGACCATGCCATCGATGCCACCACCCGCTATGTACAGCTGGCCCGGGAGCACGACCTGGACCCGGCCCGGATGGCACTGGCCTTCGTCAACACACGCCCCTTCGTGACCAGCACCCTGACCGGTGCCACCACCCTGGAGCAACTGGCCAGCAACATCGCCAGCGATGAGCTCACCCTGGACCCGCAGCTCATCGCTGCCATCGACCAAATCCATGCCCGCTACCCTAACCCCTGCCCTTGATGCACTATCGCCCCTGGACGGGCGCTACGCCACACAGACCCGGGAGCTCAGCCAGCTCTTCAGCGAGGCTGCACTCATCAGACAGCGCGTCGCCATTGAACTGGAATGGCTGCATGCCCTGGCCGCCGAGCCCTCCATAGCCGACATCAGCACTCCCCCCCCGGACATCCTCGTCGACCCCGGGGCCGTCAAACGCATAGAGGAGCGGACCCGCCACGATGTCAAGGCCGTGGAGTACTACATCCGCGAACAGCTCAGCGACTACCCCCACCTGGAGTTCCTGCACTTCGCCTGCACCTCCATGGACATCAACAACATCGCCTACGCACGCCTCCTGCAACAGGCACGCACCCGGCTGCTGCACACCCTGGATCAGTTCACCACCGAACTCAGCGCCCTGGCCCACACCCACAAAACCCTGCCCATGCTGGCCCGCACCCACGGCCAGCCCGCCAGCCCGACCACCCTCGGCAAGGAACTGCAGGTCTACCTGACCCGACTCAGCCGCCAGCGCCAGACCTTCAGCAAGCTGCGCATCACCGCCAAGCTGAATGGTGCCACCGGCAACTACAACGCCCATTACATCGCCTACCCCACAGTCAACTGGCCCGCCATCTCCCGCCGCTTCATCGAGAACATGGGGCTGTGCTGGAACCCCTGCACCACCCAGATCGAACCCCACGACGGCATTGCCGAGTACTGCCATGTACTGATCCGCATCAACACCATACTCACCGACCTGAGCCGCGACTTCTGGGGCTACATCTCCCTGCACTACTTCAAGCCCCGCACCACCCCCACCCAGACCGGCTCCTCCACCATGCCCCACAAGCAAAACCCCATTGACTTTGAGAACGCAGAGGGCAACCTCGGCCTGGCCAACACCCTGCTGAGCCACCTGGCGCTCACCCTCCCCACCTCCCGCTGGCAACGCGACCTCACCGACTCCACCTGCCTGCGCAACATCGGCGTCGCCCTCGGCCACACCACCCTGGCCTGGCAGAACCTGCGCAAAGGCCTGCAACTGGATATCAACCCCGAACGCATCTCCCAGGATCTGGACCAGGCCTGGGAAGTCCTCACCGAGGCCATCCAGACCGTCATGCGCAAACACAACCTCCCCAACCCCTACGAACAGCTCCGCCAGCTCGCACAAGACCCCATCACCCCCCGGAGACTCCATGACTTCATCACCCGACTCCAGCTCCCCCAACCCGACCAACAACGCCTGCTCCAGCTCACCCCCCACAGCTACATCGGCAACGCCCCCCGGCAAGTGCAATAGTCAGCCCAATGCATTGGGCCGCAACACCCTGGACCAGTGCGCCCCCATCCGCATAAACTCAGCCCGCACCAGCTTGGCCCTGTGCACCAGCCAGCCCCCCACCTCATGGCGCAGATACACCCCCTCCGCAGGCCCCTCCCCCAACCGGGACTTCCCCAACAGCTCCCCCAGACCCTCCAGCGTAAAATGGCCCTTCCCCAACCCCGGCACCGGAACCACACCCAGCTCCGCAAACAACGCATCCCGCCGCCCACACCCCCAAAAGGCCCCCGCCTCCCGATCATAGATATCAAAGCCCAAAAACCAGTCCGGCAAGCTCCCATAAGCCACCGAATGCCTCGCATAACACCACTCCCCAAACAGTATCAAACGCCCCCCCAGATGCACCAGCAAGGTATCCACCCTCGGCTCCAACCACGCCCCCAGATGCTTCCACTGCCCATCCCAGACCCGCAGATACTCCCCCCGATTCTGCACCCTCACAGCTCCATCAAAAGAGATCCCCAGATTGGCCCCATCCACCTTCTCCTCAACCACCAGCTCATGCCCCAAAAAGACAGCCCTCTGCTCATCCGACATCACCTTGTCAGCCCGCAACGACTCCCCCGCCACATGAATCGTGGGAGGAAACTTGAAAAACTCACTCATCTGCGCCCCCGACAATCATAACAGCAGAATGCAAGCACCCCCCGAAGTGCCCGACAAGATGGTACACCCGCGACATGAACGTAATCCTCTCATGAGCCTGCGAGACGGAGCCGCCTACCCGGAGGCTGCCAAAGGCCTCCTCACCTCAGCCTGCACCGCCTGACCGCGAATCACCTCTGTCAGTGCGTC
>DKIB01000068.1:4039-10930 GCA_002454015.1 Proteobacteria bacterium UBA6729 | reverse complement strand
GATTTGACAGGGAGGGTTCGGCGGATGGGCCTCATTGCCACTGCGGCGGGGCTTGTGGCGTGCGCGGCACCACCGCCGTCAAGGGTGCATCTGCCGTCCGCGGGCATCCCTGCTGTGGTGTTCTACTCGGCCTACGTGCCATCGCCGCCAGCACTGCCGGAGGCCCGCTCGCTATACCCTGTCGGTACATGAGGTGCCGGTGCGGGAGGTGTTGCAGGCCCTGGCAGAGGATGCGGGTCTGGGTCTGGATGTGCACCCTGAAGTCTCCGGCACGCTCAGCCTGTTGGTCAGGCACATGCCCCTGCCGATGCTGCTGGAGCGCATTGCCCGCCAGGCCGGGCTGCGCTATATACAGCATGACAGCCATCTTGAGGTGCTGTCTGATCAGCCCTATGTACGCAGTTATCGGGTTGATTATCCGAATCTCATGCGTGGCACCAACAGTCGGGCGCATATTGATACCAGCGCCACCAGTGCAGATGTCTCCGGTAGTGGTCGCACCGATAGCAACTATTCTTCTACAGATCTTCTGGCAGAGTCCAGTTACGATTTCTGGGATGTGCTGATCCGCAATCTGGAAGCGTTACTGGAAGTGTCCGGTGAGGCAGGTACCATCATTCCACATCCTGCTGCGGGGATCGTGATGGTGCAGGCCACAGCAGCCCAGCAGCAGCTGGTACGCGCCCATCTGGCTGAGGTGTTGCGCAGTGCCCATCGTCAGGTAATGATCCGCGCCACCATAGTAGAGATCACGCTGGACCACCGCTTTCAGGCGGGGATTGACTGGTCGCTGCTGGATGGTGACCTGAGCCTGGACTTGTTACCGGGTGTTCCGGCGCGTGCCTTCAGTGCGCTGAGGTTCAATCTGCAGGAGGGCTCACTGCAGCTGACGTTGCGGATGTTGGAGGAGTTCGGCAAGACACGGGTGTTGTCCAGCCCACAGCTGATGGTGCTGAATCATCAGACCGCCATGCTCAAGGTGGTGGACAATCTGGTGTACTTTACGCTGAAGCAACAAAGTACGATCAGTGTGCAGGGCAGTAGCGAACTGAGTTCAAGCAGTGATATACATACGGTGCCTGTAGGGCTGGTGATGAGCCTGACTCCACAGATCGATGCACGGGGTAATGTACTGTTGCTGGTACGCCCCAGCATATCCAGGGTCAATCGTTTTGTAGAGGACCCCAACCCGGCCCTGGTAGATGGAGCGAACCGGGTGCCTGAGGTGCAGGTACGGGAACTGGAATCACTGCTGCGTCTGCGTTCCGGACAGACCGCAGTGCTCGGTGGGTTGACCCGGGATGAATGGCGTGAGGACCGCGCCGGATTGCCGGGGTTGGCAGCATGGTTCCCCGGCTCAAAAACCCATGAGTCACGGCGTACAGAACTGGTGGTGCTGTTGCATACATTGCCCGTTGCAGCCCCCGAGCCGCAGCTGGTTGCGGCATCTGCTGCCATGCCATTGACAGCGCTGCCGGGCACCGCGCCGCATCAGGTGATCGCATGGTTGCATGTGGCACATCAGGCCTGGAGCGCAGGGGATACAGCGCAGGCTGCACAGGCCTGGCGGCGTGCCATAACACTGGATGCGGATAATCAATATGCACTGTATGGCCTGGCGGCTACGGCATTGTGGCAGGGCAGGCCGGGGACCGCCCGTGCCTGGTACCAGCGTCTGGTAGCGCTGGCCCCGGGTGATACCACAGCACGGGCTGCCCTGGCCGCTGTGGACGGTAGTACTGCAGCGGTCCTGCGGCGGCAGCTGGGACAGGATGCGTCGGCCCCTGCGTTCTTTATACTGGGCAATCTGTACGCTGCCGAACAGCACTGGCAGGATGCACTGGCTGCCTACGACATGGCCATGGCTGCGCTGGACCGGCCGGGTGATTGTGCCTTCAACATGGCAGTGGCCCTGGAACATATCGGGGACAAGAAGGCAGCCGCGGCACGCTATCGGTTGGCGTTACGTTTGTCCGGTGCGCGGGAAATCGGTTTCAGTGCAGTGGTTGCAGAAGCCCGGGTCGCTGCCCTGGAGGCAGGGCCATGAAGGCAAGACTGGGTGAGCGACTGATCGATGGACAGTTGCTGTCCAGGGATCAATTGTCAGTGGCCCTGACCGAACAACGCAAGAGTGGTGAGCGGCTGGGTCATTGTCTGGTGCGTCTGGGCCTGATCGCCGAGTCCAGTCTGGTAGTCGTGCTGGCAGAACTGCTTGGCCATGAATCGGTTGATCTGGAGCGCGAGACTCCCGAGCCTGCAGCCTTGTTGATGTTGCCACGTGAACTTGCCCTGCGGCACCGCGTATTGCCGTTGCGCTATGAGCATCAGTCAGGGGAGCTGGTATTGGCGGTACGTGAGCCGCAGGATCGGCTGACGCTGGATGAGATCGCTGGACAGACAGGCAATGCTGTACGTTTGCATCCCGTGCTGGCCGGGGCCAATAGCCTGGACCGGGCTGTGGAGCAACACTATGGCAGTGCCTCGTTGCCAGGTCAGGCGTTGTGCGAACTGACGATGGCGGAGGCGAGCACCGGCGAGGGTCAGTCGGCAGTGCGTCTGGTGGATGCCATGCTTGAAGATGCGGTACGGCATGGCGCCTCGGATCTGCATCTGGAACCGGAGGCCGGATATGTGCGTTTTCGCTATCGTATAGACGGTGTACTGCAACAGGTGCTGAGCCTGCACAAAGAGCACTGGTCAGCGATTGTGGTTCGTATCAAGGTCCTGGCAGGCATGGATATCGCCGAGCAGCGTGCCCCTCAGGATGGGCGCATCTCCATGTCTATCGGCGGGCGGCGGGTTGATTTCAGGGTATCCACCATGCCCATACTGCACGGCGAGAATATCGTTCTGCGCGTGCTGGATCGGGCTCGCGACGTCATCAGCATGGACGACTTGCATCTGGACACAGAGATACGCCGTGAGTTGCAGTGGTTGCTCCAGCAGCCGGAAGGAATTATTCTGGTTACCGGTCCGACCGGCAGTGGCAAGACCACCACCCAGTTTGCCCTGCTGAGTCAGTTAAACACGGCGGAACTGAATATCATGACGCTGGAAGACCCGGTCGAATATCAGTTGTCGTCAGCTCGCCAATGCTCAATTAATGAAACCGCGCAGCTGGATTTCTCCAGTGGCATACGCGCCCTGTTGAGACAGGATCCGGATGCGATACTGGTGGGTGAGATCCGTGATGCAGAGACCGCACGAATGAGTTTGCGTGCGGCGATGACCGGCCATCGGGTAATGGCGACCCTGCATGCGGTGTCCGCCCATGCGGCGCGTTCGCGGATCGTGGATATGGGGGTGGATGCGGGACTGCTGGATGCCCACCTCTTGGGAGTAATCGCACAACGTTTGTTACGCAGGTTGTGCAGCCATTGTCGCCAGCACTGGATGCCTGACCCGGCTGCGTGTGTAGAACTTGGGCTGGATCAGGCCCGGTTGTTATATCAGTCCAGAGGGTGCAAGCATTGTCGGGGCACTGGATACAGGGGTCGGGTGCCGATCATGGAGGTATTACAGGCACAAGCCCCGGAGGCAAAGTTTCGGCCCCTGCTGGAATGGGGGCGTCGGCGTGTACTTGCCGAACTTACTGATCTGCGCGAGTTGCACCGGGTGCTGGGTCCATACAGGGCGCAGCCCGCATAGTCATGGCACTGTATCGGTATCATGCCATGGATGTCGATGGACGAGCCTGCCGGGGTCTGCTGGATGCAGTAAATCTGCAAGAACTGGATGCCCGTCTGGCGCAGCGGGGTCACCAGCTGCTGCGCTGGCGCAAGGTGAGATTTCGTCGGCGCTCACCCCGGGCGTGGCGACCGCTGCTGATCCAATTTTGCTTCCATATGGAATTGGGCCTGGGGGCAGGCATAGCCATCCTGGATTGTGTACGGGATTTTTGCACGGATGTGCGTGATACGCAGTTTGTTGTTGTGCTTGAGCGATTGCTTGAAGCCATTGAACAGGAGGGCCAGTCATTTTCGGGCGCATTGCAGGAGTTCCCGCTGTTGTTCAATGCGAGCTTCATCGGATTGATACAGGCGGGCGAACAATCTGGCAGATTGCCGGGCGTGTTTGGTGAGCTGCATGCGCACCTGAAGTGGCTGGATGAATGGGAGCGACGCATGCGCGGGATGTCCGTCTATCCGCTGTTGGTGCTGTTAATCGTGGTGGCTGCAATCTTCATATTGAGCACCTGGCTGGTGCCACCCATGCTGGGTTTTCTGCATTCAATGGGTCGGGATTTGCCATGGCACACCCGTCTGCTGGTGGAGGGTAGTGCCTGGATTGCCGCCTGGTGGTATGTAGTAGTAGCAGCTGGTGCCGGGGGGGGCATTGCATTCAGCATGGCACTGCATCGCTTCCCGGCGCTGCGGATGAAGGTGCACACATGGCAGCTGCGACTCCCTCTCATCGGTGGCCTGATAAAGAAAATGCTGATTGCCCGTGTGATTACTGCCCTGTATATCATGTACGGGGCCGGTCTGAATCTGCTGGAATGTATACGCATCAGTGCACAGTCCTCTGGCAATCTGGCCTTGTCTGCGGCTCTGCACGAGGTGGAATCCCATATCCAGAATGGTGCCGGGCTGGCGGAAGGATTTCATCGTGCCAAATTGTTTCCGCCGTTGGTATTACGCATGATACAAACTGGTGAGCGTACCGGCGAACTGGAAAAATGTCTGCGCCAGATCAGCTATTTCTATAATCGCGATATACAGGAGTCCTGTGAGCGGGCACAGACCCTTGCCGGACCTGTTGTCAATATATTGCTGGGCCTGCTGTTGGGTTGGGTGCTGTATGCACTGCTGGGCCCGGTGTACGGACTGGCGTTGGAGCTGGCTGCCTGATATGCATGATGTCATTGCAGGATTGCGCATACTGCGCTGCCGGGTAGTGGTGCTGGAGGATCAGGTGGTACGACTGCCATTGGAGACAGCACGGGATTTCGCCCTGCGGGAGCTGGCACCGCTGGGCCGCTACCTTGAGCAGCAGGGTCGTAGTCGCCCCGTACAGCTGCTGGCCGTCGGACTGGAGGAGCGCTTTCAAATTGAAAAAACATTACCAGCAACCCGTCGTCAGCAGCGGGTTCTTGCAGTGGCGCGAGCCCGCCGGTTGTTCCCGGAGCTGCACTACACGCGCGTCGTACCGTATCCGGGTGGTCAGAATATGTTGTATGCCGCTATACAGGATAGCGGCGGCTTACAGGAGCTGGTAGAACTGTTGCGGNNCCATCGGATACCGCTGGCTGGCATCCACACCCTGCCGTGGCTGCTGGCCCGCCTGGTGCGGGGGGTATGCAATGCTGACTGTCTGGTGCTGGGCGTACATGCAACGGCAGTGGATCAGGTGCTGCTGATAGACGGACAGCCACACTTCAGCCGCCGTATGACCATTCCTGCAGGCAGCACTGCACAATGGTCTGCATGTCTGGAGGTGGTGCCGTCTTTGCGAACGCGTTTTCGCAGTTTGCCGATGCCGCTGTCTGTGGTGTTGTGTGCCCCGGCCGGGATCTGTCGGGCATGGCAGGAGCAACTGCCTGCTGCCCAGGATGTGCGGTTGCGGGCAACGGTGCCATGCAGTATGCGTGTGCTGGCACAGGCCTCCACACGTTTGTCATCTGGTTACGCCGGGGTGGCGGACACCGCCGCCTGTAGACAGTGGCGTTGGCGGCAGCGCAGCAGTGCTGCGGGATGGATACTGTGTATGGCAGGTCTGGCAGGCAGTGGCTACCTGTATGTCGGCAGCCTGGGCCTGCGGGAACAGGTGGCTGGTGTGCAGGCACAACTCGGCCAGCTCCGCTCCACAGTGCCGACGGCAGGGCAGGCCGCACCTGCGGCGCTGCAGGCCATGCAGTTTGCCGTTGCTACCGCAGCGGCGGTGCGTGCCGGGGCGGCGGTGCCGCAGGAATTGCTGCATATATTGGGAGCTGCCTTGTTGCAGGAGCCGCTGCTGCAGCTGGAAACACTACAGTGGCAGGAGCAGTCCCTGCAATGTCGACTCAGCATCACTGCGGGGCATCCTGCCCAGGCGCTGCGTGCAGTAGATCGACTGGCTGCCGTGATGCGCACGGCAGCTGTAGTAGTGAAGATTATGGATGCTCCCCTCAGCGCCGACACCGGGCATGGCCGCATGTACTTTACCCTGCATATCAGCAGTACGGCAGAGGCTACGGTGGCGCAGCGTTCGTGAACGGCCTTGGCCTCGGTGCTGGCCTGGTGGGGGTGCTGTGCTGTGTGGTTTTGGCACAGGCCTGCGCCCACGACGCGGATGTGCTGCAGCAGGTCAGGAAGCAATTGCTGCAGGAGCAGGAACGTCTGCACGCCCGGCAGGAGCAGCAGCGAACGATCCAGGAATTTACTCCGCCATATGAGCAACTGATACACAGCGGTTTTATAGGTGCAGGCCCGCCTGACTGGATCGAGTCGCTGGAACAGCTGCGTTTGGAACTGTCCGCACCAGGGTTTCGCTATCACTTGTCATCGCCACAAGCGACCGGAGAGAGTGCAGCAGGATTACACCTGTATGCAGGCCGTATGGATATAGAGTTGAGCTTGCGCCATGAAGGCGAACTGCTACAGGTGTTGCGGCTGTTGCCACAGCGCTTCATGGCCCTGGTGCAAACCGAGTCCTGCAGTTTGCAGCGTGCTGCCGGGGTGACGCTGCATGTGCAGTGCCAGCTACGCTGGTATACACTACAGGATGAGCTGAGTGCATGGCACAGCAAATGAACCAGTACGGTTATGCATTATTACTGATAGTAGTCTCCATCTGGCTCTTTGATGCCAACGCACAAGCTGCCGACGATGCGATAGCGTTGGCAGCGGTTCCGGAGCTGGGGCGTTTGTTTACCACCCCGGAACAGCGCCTGCAACTGGAACGGGCCTTGCA
>DKIB01000068.1:0-3977 GCA_002454015.1 Proteobacteria bacterium UBA6729 | reverse complement strand
AGAGCTACCTGCTCACAGCGTGGTGCCGTGGTGCTGCTGTTGTTGTTTGTGCTGGTTGGGCTGCTGTTGCAACTCCGTCCTGCCATACCACCGCCACATCCGGATCGCATCACCCTGATGGCGTTGCAGCAGGCACGGCAGGCCTTGCTCGGCTATGCGCTGAGCTATGTGGACCGCAAGCCCGGTCGCTATGGGATATTGCCCTGTCCGGACATGAATGCACGTGGCTTTTTGCAAGAAGGTATCGCGCATGGCAGCTGCGGCGGGCGACATATCAACAGTCTGGGACGCCTGCCCTGGAAGACGCTGGGACTGGCACCGATGCAGGACGGTTATGGCGAGTGTCTGTGGTATGCGGTGACAGGGGCCTACAAGGCGAATCCGGCAGCAGACCGTCTAAACCATGATACGGCCGATGGCTTTGAGGTATATGCAGGTGCTGACCGGACTGCCCAGCCCGCGGCTGCCGTGATTATCGCACCGGGGGCTGCCCTGCCGGATCAGAACCGCAGCACCATCGCGGGTGCGGAGCTGTGTGGGGGTCATTACGATCCATCCGACTATATAGAGGCAGTCGCTGGAGGGGTGCTGAGCGGACAGAGATTTGCGACCGATGTGCTGATGGGTGTCGACCCGGACAGTAACAGCTTGTTCAATGATCGCGTGCTGTGGTTATCCACACAGGACATCTTTTCCACAGTTGCAAGGCGCACAGATTTCAGGGGCCGACTCATGCATGCAGATGTCCCCGGGAGTCTGTTACGCCGCGTTGCCACCTGCCTGTCTGCCTATGCCAACAGTCACAGCAATCCACATAATCTGAGTTTGCCCTGGCCGGCAGCGCCTGTGCATATAGCAGGCAGTGACTACGATGACATCAGTAGCAGTGCCGCGGTGGCGTTTGGGCACGTGCCGGATCGGGTGGATGACAGCAATGCCATACTGGGGGAGGCATCAGGGCGTCGCCTGATCAGTGATTGTGTGGAATTTGCTGAACCCGATACCGGTGCCGCCTGGCTCTGGAAAAACTGGCGTGACCACCTGTACTACGCGGTGGCGGCACCCTACCAGCCCCATGCCCTGTTGCAGGACAGCCGCGGTTGTGGCGCACAGTGTATAGCATCCGGCACAACACCCCACGCCGCCATGTTGTGGTTTGCCGATGCCGCCCTGCGGGATCAGGACCGCTCGGGCGGGTTGCCGGAGGCCTATCTGGAGGGCCGCCTGCCGGGGTATCCAAACGGTACCGATCTCCACTACAGCCCTGCGGTGGACAGCAATGACACCGTTTATTGTCTGGCAGGAGCCCCGCTGGTGTCACGTCCTTGCACATGAACCGCCGGGAGCATGGCTTCTCTTTGATCGAGGTGGCGATCGTACTGCTGGTACTGGGCATACTCCTGGGGGGCATGAGCATGCCCCTGCGCATGCATCAGGAACTGCGCCAGGTGCGGGCCGCACAGACGCAACTGCAACACACCGTGGGCGTGTTGTTAAGTTTTGCCGTCGTGTATGGCCGCCTGCCCTGTTCCGCCCATGAGCCGGACCCCCATGCCATCAACTATGGTCTGGAGGATTGTGCGGTGGGCGATATGCAGGGCTACCTGCCATGGCGCACTCTGGGGCTGGCTGAGACCGACCCCTGGGGCACCCCACGCACCACCCCTGCGGAGCCCTGGTATGGTCATTTGCGCTACCGACCGGATGCCAACTTCACGCAACTCTTCACGCTACAGACCCGTAGTGCGAACCGCCTGCAGGTAGTGCAGGCCGACGGTCGCACCCTGACCGCCAGTTCCGAGCCGCCTGTGGTAGTGCTCTACTCAACCGGGCCGAACCGCAGACCGGATGGCATCAACACCAACCCTGCAACCCGCTACCAGAGTGGCATACGCACCGCAACATTCGATGATCTGACGATATGGATCAGTCGTCTGGCGTTGTTTGAGCGCATGATTCGCACCCGGCGCTTGCCCTGAGCTACTGTGCCTTGCTGACCATATAGTCTACGGCCGCCTGTACCTCAGCATCACTCAGGGCCGGGTTCCCTCCCTTTGCAGGCATAGGCATCAGCATACCACTGCTGCCCGTATAGCCATTGATGGCATGGTCATAAAGCACCGCTACGCCTTGTGCAATGCGTGGTGCCCAGTCCGTCTTGTCGCCGAGCTGCGGGATGTTGGGTATGCCCGAACCATGGCAGGAGACACACAGGCCCCCGTAGACTCCCTTCCCATCAGCAGTCGCAGTGGGGTCCCCAGCGATCGGCATTGCCGATTCCTCAGGCATCATCGGCACGGGTTCGTCGTGGGCCATGCGCACCTGCCCAACCGGGGCGAGGCGGTCAGCCACACGCAAGTCCCCCCCGGTTGGTCGGCCCTGATCCGCATAACTGCTTGCCCAACTGGCGATAACACCAAACACACACATCATCACGGCCAGCAGAATGACTACCAGAGTGAAGTTGCGAAAAAACAATCGATCAAGTTCTATGGACATGGCATACCTCTCCTAATTGCAAACAGCCTCAACTGCCATAAATCATGTCCCATTGTATGAAGATCAGGGCGGGATTGCCAGATGTTCGGCACAGGGGTGGTCGTCAGGCTACCCCCGCAGTCTCCGACTGATGCAGTGCAGCATCCCGGGTGAGTACAGCCTGCAGACCCCTCAGCGCAGGGCATGAACCTTCCAGCATTCCCCGCAAGGCCGCATCACTGCCTCCCGGCATAAAGGGTCCAGGAATGCCCGGACGCAAGGCCGCACTGCCATTCCCCAGAGCATCCGGCAATGCCAGTGCATGGTAGAACACCCGGAGTCCGCCATGTCTACACGGCCATCCCCGGTAAAATCCATCTCACCGGGGTTCGCATCCACCAGAGCATTCACTATGCCCAGCACCCTCTGCAAGTCGGTATCATCTTCTGATACCAGTGGGCTCAGTACCGTGACCCGCGTATGCTCACTCCCGCCCCCGCTGCCATCCCCCGGTTCCGAACGCGACGCCAGCGCATACTGGAACTCTACCAATGAGCAGAGACTACAGCAGCGCAAACGGAAATTCAAGACAGGCCCGGGCCGATGTCAACGCAAGGCTGACCGTCCGCCCCGAGTCCCGGATGCCGACATCGCATCCGCCACCGCCATTCCGGCAGCTCCCGCAGCCCGCGGGCATCCCGGAGCCTCTCACCAATCCCCTGCCCTCCGGCCAAAGGCCCCAACAGGTCCCCTGACAGCCCCAATCCTCGAGCGCCAGCACTGCTATCCCCCGGAGAGTCCTCCAGGGCAAAGGAACAACACCGCAACATTCCCCAGCTCTCCGCCATTCAAATCAAATGCATTCTTGACAATAGTTCTACCGCCATCACCAGTGGGTCTTCCCCCGGCTCCTGTCAGCAGCAGAGCCTCCGACTCGGCTTCTGTATATTGACGTTCATTAAGCCATCCTCCTCGTTGCCATAAGAGATTCTACGCCTGTTGGCGATATCTTGAACCAGGAATCGACTAACCACCACATACATACGATGCACAGGGATATGCATTCATGCACTGCTTTTTCAACAAACACAGTGGACACCGGAATTGCTTCAGTGTGACCTTGATGGATATCAATGCAATACATCAGAGTCTGGTCCCTCAACGTTTAATGTGATAATTATTGCCTTCTCCACTCTGAATCCAGTCAATAAGTTCCTCATACATACTCAACATATAAACGGGAAGCTCTTCTTGTCCAGCATCAAGCCTGCCTCTCTCGGAGGTATACCCTTCCCCACACAAAACCCAGTATTCGTCATCAAGGTCGGGAACGCAACCCCCGTATCGACAGTATTGTTTGAACAACGGAAATCTCCTTGCATGCCATGGAACTGGCAGGTTATCCACGATAAGCACAACGTGATCACGAAACTCGGTAGGCAGGTATACCAGTGCCTGAAAATGGTCCGGGCCTGCCACCAGCTTCTGCAAGGCATCTC
>DKIB01000032.1:7601-10622 GCA_002454015.1 Proteobacteria bacterium UBA6729 | reverse complement strand
CAGAACCCCCACACGCAAGGCCGCTGCCACCAGAACCCCTGCCCGCAAACCGGTAGCAGCTCCCCGGCGCAGCGCGGACCATATCGCTGCCGGGCCACGTGCTACTTCCTATCCACTACGCCGTGGTGAGGCCTATATGAACCCGGCACAGATCCACTACTTCAGGGAACTCCTCCTGGGGTGGCGTCTGGAGTTACAGGAAGAAATGGACCGCACCGTAGATCTGCTCAAGCGTGAGGCTGCCAGCTTTCCGGATACACTGGACCGCGCAACGCAGGAAGGAGAATTTGCCCTGGAATTGCGTGCCCGTGACCGTGAGCGCAAATTGATCCGCAAGATCGACGATTCACTGCGCCTGCTGGATGAAGGTGCGTATGGCTTTTGTGAGACCTGTGGTGAAGATGTCGGCTTCCGCCGTCTGGAGGCACGCCCGGTCAGCACACAATGCATAGACTGCAAGGTGCTGGCGGAAAAACGCGAGCGTCAATACGGCTGAGTTTCAGTCGGGCGGCGGCACGATGCGCCGACGCTGCACGTAGGCCTCGTGGGCGATGTGCATATCCTCCAGAAACCAGGGCAGTTCCCTCAACAACAATGCCTGTGGTCCATCCACAAGGGCCAGCTCGGGCCGGGGGTGAAAATCAACCAGCACCATGTTGGCACCGGCAACCACCCCCTGGGCCGCCGCATGAAACACATCAGGGATCCCATCCGGGGCACATGCGCGGGTGCCCACCGCGTGCGAGGGGTCTACGCACACCGGCATGCGCGTGTACCGCTTCAGCAGTGGGATGTGGGCAAAGTCAACCAGATTGCGATGCGGGTCTCCCATGTTGCTCTTGACACCTCGCAGGCAGAAGATTACCCTGGAATTGCCCTCATGAGCCAAATATTCAGCCGCATTCAGGGACTCATTCAGGGTAATGCCAAAACCACGCTTGAACAGAATCGGATATGCCTGCTGTCGCCCCAGATACTTCAGGAGTTCAAAGTTCTGGGTATTGCGCGTGCCGACCTGTAACATGACCCCGGTCGGCTTGCCGGTCTGTTCCAGAGCGGCATGGATCTCATCCACATGGGAGTCGTGTGTGACCTCCATGGCGATCACCCTGATACCATATTTCCCTGCCAATTCAAATACATACGGTAGGCACTCCCGACCATGGCCCTGGAAGGAATAGGGGCTGGTGCGGGGCTTGTAGGCCCCCATGCGTGTACAGGACTGTCCGGCAGCCTGCAGGGCCTGCAGCATCTGCTCGACATGCTCTGCACAGTCCACGGCACACAGGCCGGCAAATACATGCAGATTATCCTGTGAGAAGCTAACCCCGTTGTAGCTGAAACCACCCGCACGGCCATCCTCCTGATGCCGACCCAGGATCTTGTATTCACGAGAGATCCGGACAACCCGATCCACCACCTCAAAGGAGGCCAGTTCAGCCGGGTCCAGGCGGACGGTATCTCCGAGCAAATAGATTTCTGTCAGGCACTGCTGCTCGCCCTGCGTATCATGCATGCTGGCACGGATCCCCTGCAGGTTCTCCAGATACTCCCACAGCTTGCGGTACGCCACACCCCCCTTGTCCACATCAGCCTTCAGTATAAGAAGCATATCTTGATCCCAAATTGCACCGGAATCCCGGCGAACTCCGCATTCTAACAGCTTATGGAACGGTCACGAAAACCACTGCCGCAGGGTTTGCTGAAGGGCATTGAATGCAGGATCCTGGCAACGACGCAGGCTTACCTGACTGGCCAGATGAAAAAACACTCCGCTGATTGCCGACAACGGGGAGACCCCGGTGCATTTTCCATTGCCGCCAGCATCGCCGCTTTGGGGTTCGGCGGCTTGGCAGCTCCTACGGGCCAGTAGCCTTCCCGCTGCAGCCAACCTCGCAGGGTCCGATAATCCGGCCACCGCAACAAGTCTGTAACCGCTGGAGAATTACCCCAGACCCATACCTCCAATTCCGGGTCTATAACAATGGCTCGTCCATGCGGCCAGCCATTCCTGTGCAGCTGGTCCTCCACCTGCCCCTGTATATCCTCTCTTGACTCCCTTTTCCCACATCCCTGTCGATCCAGGATCACCACGCAATGGCGGTAGTTTTGCAGGTGACATCGCAATATATCTGCGGCACCTTTTACACAGCCCGGATCGCGATTTGGATGAACGATAATCCTGTGATTGATATTCCGTATCCCCAGACTCTTTGACCGTGACAGCAACCGGATAGTGTTTGCCCTATGCAGACATCAGCCACCAGTGCAACAAGGTCATCCATGTTACTGCTGTCCCTCACCCAGCACCTCTGTACAAAGCAGGATATCCAGCTCAGAGGGTTGCGACTGTTCTCGAAGATAGGGGTGCTTGTCTCCACCAACAATATCGGTAGCGCCCTCCTGATTTCTGGCAAAGCAAAGCACCTGTTGTGGTTCAGCAAGCCTGAGAAATAACGGCGAATGCGTGGCGACCAGCACCTGAGATTCGTAGACCGATGACAACGATTGATAAACCGGCTCCAGCGCTACCGGATGTATGCCGTTTTCCGGCTCTTCCAGCAGATAAATATCAGCGACATCCGGCGGCAGCCAGGCAAGCAGGGTCAGCGCCAACAGGCGCAGTGTGCCATCTGATGCCATCCAGGAGGGTACCTCAACACCCGTCCTGTATTGCAGTTTCAGGTATGCATGACGATCCTCCGGCCTTTCCACAACCCTGATGCTGGTCAGATCTCCCAAGGTAACTTGCACATGCCGGAGCCAATTTCTGTACCTATCACGATGTTCCTTTTGGAGTCGCTTAATCGCCCACGGGAGATTGGAACCATCCTCAAGAAATCCACTGTTGCTTCTGCCTGGCGGGCTTGCTGCACGCATTTTGGCACTATTCAGAAAGATATTCTGCACTCCCCTTTCAAATACACGCTTGACATGGGTGGCCACGGGAAATTTATCCGGTGATTCAGGCAGGTTGCCCAGGGTTGAGCGATGTGGGCCAAATGCAATGCTTGTGGCCCA
>DKIB01000032.1:7013-7570 GCA_002454015.1 Proteobacteria bacterium UBA6729 | reverse complement strand
GATTTGCTCAAAATTGTACGCCACCCCCTGCGATATGCCCCTGCCAATATCGTTTGCCTTGCCGAAAGTCGATCTGGAAATCTGTTCCGGGATGGTATCCTCGTTACGGGTAGCTCAGGACCCAGCATGCCACGCTCCGAATCAATACGAACCTCACCGTCTGTTTCCGTTATTGCCACTTCATAGCGAAAGACCTTGTAGGCCTTGTCGTTTGGCAATTTTTCCTGCAGCCCGGCGGGTATGTCAAATTCTACCGCCAACTCAAATCCTGCGGCATCTCCTGCACGGCCTTCTTGCCGGGACTGCTCTGACGGATTTTGACGACCCCAGATCAGATCCTGAAAGTTGTGGGTGCGCCTCTCAACTGCGGCATCCAGCCCATAGCTGACCAGATCGCTCAAAAAGGCTATCGCGTCACACAGGGTGCTCTTGCCACTGGCGTTGGGTCCAACCAGAACACAAAAGCGGCCAAGCTGCACATCCGCGTAGCGCAAACAGCGATAATTCAGTGCCTGGATGCGACGAATCATGCCCCGATTATAGCATCGTGACCAGCG
>DKIB01000032.1:6164-6953 GCA_002454015.1 Proteobacteria bacterium UBA6729 | reverse complement strand
GCTCATTGATCTGACATGATTTATTCCTCACTCCAGAGCTGGGCACAGAGATTGCCGGATTGCCCGGATGCAGGTATTGCATTACTAATGCTTCCATGGCCTGGTCGTGGCAGGCCGAGGCTGGCCACCGGGTGCAAACCGGGCCTCTTGCGTCATCAACGTGGAGGATACTCATGAAGAAATGGCAAGAAGTGATGCCCAGGGCGGTGTGTCTCCCCGGATGTATGAGCATGCTCGTGTTTCTGAACTCCTGTTCGGTCGGCATGGCCATGTCGGGCAAAGCCGACCCGAACACCGGGGCATTGCACATCGGACAGCCACGGGATGAGGTCCTCCTGCATCTTGGGCAGCCGACAAAAACACACGCAACCGCAGACGGACGGACAGACGAGTTTCATCTTCAACGTGGCAATCAGCAGTCTACCGGGCGTGCGATCGGCCATGCCGTGATGGATGTGCTTACCCTTGGGGTTTGGGAGATTATCGGTACTCCAGTTGAAGGCTTCACCGGGGAAACCTTCACGCTGTCCGTCTCCTGCGACGATGAAGATAAAGTGACAAAAATTTCTACTACGTCGGTGAAACCGGAATTTTAGGAGAACAGGGAAGGGCCTGTCGTGCAGTGGCAGCCCCCTGACTATAGTGGTATCCGCTTCGGATTCAAGGTGATGCTGTACATCAACCACAAGTAGTGGTAACCCGCAGGCCTGGTGTGGGAGTCCCGGAGAAGCCCTGCCCTGCTGTTCCAATAGCTCCGGAAGTCGACCCGGAAATCTGTCCCGGGACGGC
>DKIB01000032.1:565-6015 GCA_002454015.1 Proteobacteria bacterium UBA6729 | reverse complement strand
GTAGAGCAAGTCGTTGATTTAACGATGATTTATTCCTCCCCTCCAGAGGTTGGCACAGATATTGCTTCCATCAGTGTAGTCGGTCGTGACGGGCCGACGCTGACCGCCGGGTGCAAACCCGGTCTCTTGCATCGATAAATGGAGGAACCTATCATGAAATGGCAGACCCCTGACTACAGTGACA
The DNA here is from genome assembly GCA_002454015.1 of Proteobacteria bacterium UBA6729. GTDB lineage: Bacteria > Pseudomonadota > Gammaproteobacteria > Porifericomitales > Porifericomitaceae > UBA6729. The sequence goes on along the minus strand of DKIB01000032.1, from coordinate 5,831 downwards.
TCCGCTTCGGCTTTGAAGTGACGATGTACATCAACCACAAGTAATGTGGTAACCACCAGCATGGCGCGGGAGTTCTGAGGAAGCCCCGCCATGCTATTTCAACAGCTCCAGCCATGGCACCACCCAGTCCAGACCCGAGCCCTGCCGGGCAACCCCTCAGCCGCGAGGATTTTGCAGCCCGCCTGCGGGCCAAGGAGAAGTACTACCATATCCACCACCCATTCCATGTGCGCATGAACTCCGGGGAGCTGGAGCGTGAGGCCATACGGGGGTGGGTCACCAATCGCTTTTATTACCAGATCTGCATACCCGTCAAGGATGCCGCCATCCTGGCCAACTGTCAGGAACGTGCTGTGCGGCGTGAATGGGTACGGCGGATCATTGACCATGACGGTACCAGCGAGACGGACAGCGGCATTGAGGCATGGTTGCAACTGGGTGAGGCGGTGGGGCTGCAGCGCGAGCAGCTGGAAGATAGCCGGAATGTGCTGCCGGGCGTGCGCTTTGCCGTGGATGCCTATGTCAACTTTGCCCGCCGGGCCAGCTGGCAGGAGGCCGCCTGCTCATCCCTGACAGAACTGTTTGCACCACGCATCCATCAGAAACGGCTGGATAACTGGCCGAAGCATTATCCATGGATCGATGAACGCGGCTATCGTTATTTTCGCAAGCGCCTGTCCGAGGCGCGTCGAGATGTACAGCATGGGCTGGACATTACCCTGGATTATTTCCGTACCCGGGAACAGCAGGAACGCGCCCTCAATCTGCTGCAATTCAAGCTGGATGTGCTGTGGTCCATGCTGGATGCCATGTGGATGGCCTATATAGAACACCGTCCACCCTACCACTGCGTGGAAGCCTGATGGACAGTATCGTACCAGAGTTGTCGCCGATCTTCCGGTTGCAGTGGGAGGAAGCACAGGATCGCTATGTACTGCTGTACCCGGAAGGTATGGTGCAATTGAATCAGAGCGCAGCAGCAATACTGAAGCGCTGTGATGGCAACAACAGCGTAGCTGATATCATTGCCGAACTGGGTGATGTCTTCCCGGGCGTTGCACTGGCTGCGGACATACAGAAATTCATTGCTCGGGCACAAGAAAATGGCTGGATCAAAAAATAGCACCCCCGGCAAGCCACTGTGGTTACTGGGGGAGTTGACCTATCGCTGCCCGTTGCAGTGCCCGTACTGCTCCAACCCGCTGGAGATTGCCAGATACAAGGACGAATTGACTACTGCCGACTGGGTCCGCGTGTTGCAGCAATGCCGGGCCATGGGCTCCACACAACTGGGGTTTTCCGGTGGTGAACCACTGGTACGCCCGGACCTTGAGGAATTGATCGAGGAGAGCCACAGACTGGGTTATTACTCCAACCTCATTACCTCCGGGGTGGGCATGGATGAGGCGCGGATCAAACGTTTCAAGGATGCCGGACTGGATCATATACAGATCAGCTTTCAGGCCAGCGATGCGGAACTGAACAATTACCTGGGCGGCACCAGAAGTTTCCAGCACAAGACAGAGATGGCCCACTTGGTCAAGCAGTACGAATACCCGATGGTGCTGAATATTGTTTTGCACCGCAAGAACATTGACCAGATCGCTGACATCCTGGACATGTGTGTAGCACTGCAGGCTGACTATGTGGAGTTGGCAAGCACACAGTATTACGGCTGGTCGCGTATCAATATCGATCAGTTGTTGCCCACCGCAGAACAGTTACAACGTGCTGAGCGCATTGCTGCTGAATATCAGGAGCGTCTGGCCGGCAAGATGAAGGTGATCTATGTGATCCCCGACTATTACAGCAATCGCCCCAAGGCCTGCATGAATGGCTGGGGCTCGATCTTCCTGACCATTACCCCGGATGGCACCGCCCTGCCCTGTCACGCAGCAGGCCAGCTGCCCATCGAATTCCCCAACGTACGTGAACACGAGCTGCAGTACATCTGGTATGAGTCCGCAGGCTTCAATCACTATCGCGGGTTTGAGTGGATGAAGGAGCCCTGCAAATCCTGCCCGGAACGCTTCAAGGACTTTGGTGGCTGTCGCTGTCAGGCCTTCATGCTGACCGGCGATGCCGCCAATGCCGACCCGGTCTGTGATAAATCCAGGCACCATGCCGAGCTGCTGGCTGATGTGGAACGCATCGGTCGCGAGGGGCCCAAACTGGATGCCAAGCCGATCCTGTTCCGCAACATGCGCAACTCCAAACGGTTGCTGAATACCCCCCCGGCGATCAATACACCGATGCCTGCCCCGCGGGGCGGGTCTTGAAGCGTCGGTGGACCCAGAAGTACTGCTCTGGCGCAGCCTGCACGGCTCGCTCCATGGCGGCATTGATGCACCGGGCATCCTGCACCTCATCCGTTGCCGATAATTCCAGAGGCTCCAGTCCAAACCGATAGCCGGAACCATCCGCCAGGCGATAGCACCAGAACAAACACACCAGGGCTCTGCTACATCGCGCCATACGCCCGGCATAGCGCAGGGTCGCGGTCGGCACATTGAAGAACGGGGCATAGACCGAGTGACGCGGCCCCAAATCCTGATCGACGGCATACCAGAGCATGCCGTTCTGCTTCAGGACACGCAGGGCAGCCCGCAATTGTGAACGATGCAGTCCTGGACGCCCCGCACTCCGCACCCGTCCCAGACGCATCAGCGTATCCGCCAAGGGCTGCGACTGATGCCTGTACATGTAGATCAGTTTGGGCCACTGTTGCAGCATGATGCTACCGATCAGTTCCATAACGGTGGAATGCATCCCCAGCAGCAACAACCCCTGACCACGACTGCGGGCGGCTTCAAGCTGCACCCGTACGCTCTCATCCCACTCCATACGCCCCAACAGGTGCCGGCCCTGCCCGCTCCAAGCCGCCAAGGTTTCCACCAGACCGATTCCCAATGCCCGAAAGTGCTGTCTTTCCAGCGCCAGACGCGCCGCATCCGACAACCCCGGGAAGCACAGGCCCAGATTGGTACGGACGATCTGTCTGCGCCGGGTCCACACGCGGTATAACAGGCTGCCGATACAGCCACCCAGGGCATACAGCCAATGGCGTGGCAGGGCACAGCCCAGCCATCCCAGCGCCAGCACCAGCCGGGCCAACCCGACGTACACTCCTGTCAGGCGACCGCCCACTGCCAGGCCAGGTCAGCCGCCTGTCGATTGGGCAGTACATCATGTACCCGGAACATCTGTACCCCGGCCTGCACCCCCAGTGCCGTGGAGGCGCAGGTGGCCCCAACCCGATCAGCAGGGTCATCCCCGCCCATGAAACGTTTACGACTGGCACCCAGCAACACCCTGAAGCCGGTATCTGTCAACCGCCCAAGGCCATGCAACAGGGCCAGATTATGCTCACGGGTCTTGCCAAAGCCGATGCCCGGGTCCAGCACCAACCGCTCCCGCGCAATACCGGCGGCCATTGCCGCATCGGCCCGCTGCAACAGAAAGGCCCGCACCTCTGCCACTACATCCTGATACTGTGGCCGCTGCTGCATCGTACGGGGGGTGCCCTGCATGTGCATCAGCACCATCGGCAAGGAACGGCTTGCTGCCAACGCAAACATCGCGGTATCCTCACGGCCCGCAGAGACATCATTCAGCATGTCCGCACCTGCCTCCACAGCGGCCCGGGCCACCGTCGCCAGGGTGGTGTCTATACTGATACTGATCGCCACAGGCAACTGCTGACGCAATGCCCGCACCACATCGACGACCCGACGACACTGTTCCTCGGCATCCACCCGCCCGGCACCGGGACGGGTGGACTCTCCTCCCACATCGACGATGTCCGCCCCCTGTCTGACCATCTCCACACCGTATGCCACCGCCTGATCCGGCTGCGGGTAGCGTCCACCGTCCGAAAAACTGTCCGGGGTCAGGTTGAGGATGCCCATGATCAGGGGCTTCATCCCAACCGCTCCGCCATGTAGTCCGTGGCCTCTACCAGGGCAGCTGCCATGGGCGGCTCACTGGACAGATGCCCGGCATCCGCTATATACACCAGTTCTGAACCCGGCATGGCCCGATGCAACTGCCAGGCACACCGCGGTACGCAAGTCAGGTCACGCCGCCCATGCAGGATGCGCACCGGCACCTGTGGCAGTTCCCGTGCCCTGTTTAACAGTTCATTCTCCTGTAGAAAATACCCATGCCGACCATAGTGCATCTCTATACGCACCATATTCAGCACCTCCCCTGCACACAGCTCCACATCCTCCTGTGGAGACAGGGAGAAGCGCACCACGGTGCCGGACCAACGCGCCCAAGCCAATGCCATCGCTGCAGCCTGCACCGGGTCCGTCCCCAGAATGCCCTGTGGCAATGACTGTAACGGGGTGGTACCCGCTGGCAGAACCGCCAGCAATTCCTGCCAGGCCTCCGGAAAAAACCGCTCCAGCGCCCCGCCGGCAAACCAGTGCAGGTCTTCCTGCCGCGCCAGAAAACATCCTCTCAGCACCATGGCCAGCACTCGCTCAGGATGTGCCAGGGCATAGACCAGGGCCAGGGTAGCACCCCAGGAACCCCCAAACAGCACCCAGGACTCAATGCCCAGCAGCTCCCGGATACGCTCCATGTCGGCTACCAGATCAGGGGTGGTATTCGCCTCCACCCGACCGGACGGCACAGAACGCCCCGCACCCCGCTGATCAAAGATCACCAGTCGGTAGCGCCGCGGACAAAAATAGGAACGATGCTGCGGATCCGCCCCCGAGCCAGGACCGCCATGCAACAACACCACCGGCAACCCCGTGGGATTGCCGGACTGCTCTACATACAGTTGATGCCCGCCAGACACCTCCAGCATCCGACTGTCATAGGCATCCCGCTCGGGATACACCACCCTACAGTGAATCCAGTATGGCCTGGCGCTTGTTCTGGTATTCCTCTTCAGTCACCAGTTCCTGCTCACGCAGGGATTCCAGTACCCGCAACCGCTCTTCCACCATCCCGGCACCCATGCGTTTGCGCATCCGGGCCATCTCCACTCGCTGACGACGCAGCTCCGCCAGCGACAGGCCTTCCTCATCCTCATCAACTGCCTGTACCGCCTGCAACACCCTCGGCACATCCAGCACCACCCAGTCCCGACGTGACCCATCATGCCAATCCATGCCCTCACCGATCAGCAGTTGCCAGTCGTCCGCCCCCTCCCGGTCACGGCTCCCCGCATGCAACGGATAGACACGCCGATCCACCTCCGTATCAAAACCACGCAAATCCCGCTCCTTGCCATAGTGCAGGGAGCGCAACA
>DKIB01000032.1:188-506 GCA_002454015.1 Proteobacteria bacterium UBA6729 | reverse complement strand
GCACCCGCAATGGCCAGCCCCTCAGCCAGTTTCGTGCCCAGTAAACGGGCCATCTGTGCATTAAACACCCCCACCGGCTGCTTGCTGACAAACCTGAAAAAGCCCCCCTTCTGCTTTGCCTGCAAGGCACGAAAAACAACAGACAGATCCCGCCCCTGCAACTCCACCGGATGATCATGCGGCCCCGTAGCGGAAGCCTCCCGCGCCTCTATACGCACATACTGCCCCCGAGCCTGCCACAGCTCCCCGGCCGCCAGCACAGGACTGCATACCAGCAAGGTCAATACCACTACGCGCAACATCTCATTCATACTCCGC
>DKIB01000032.1:0-152 GCA_002454015.1 Proteobacteria bacterium UBA6729 | reverse complement strand
GCCCCCATCGCAGAATGCCCATCCATACTCCTCTGCATGGTATCAAAGCGCTGCAACACCTCTGCAAAACGCCCATCCATATGCCGCTGCGTCTCCGCAAAACGCTCATCCATGCCCTTCTGCATGACATCAAAGCGCTGCAACACCTCCGC
>DKIB01000023.1:26565-28449 GCA_002454015.1 Proteobacteria bacterium UBA6729 | reverse complement strand
GGTCAATGCCGGTACACTCTCTGCTTGGCGGGACAGCGCGCTCAACGCCAGTTTCGCAGCATTGAAGTCCAAGCCCAGAGACGGACGCGATGTTGAGATCAAAGAACTCAAAACCCTGGTTGGNNGGAGGCGGTTACGCGTCTCAGGGCCGGTCGCCCTTTGGCCGACGGGAGGTCGAGAAGCCACACCCGCTCGCCCGAATCCAGAAGTTGCACTTCTGGTAGAATGGGTTTTCATCCGGCAGGGTCAGGCCCTGCCGTGAACCTCCCGTGATAACGCAGCTGACACTTGAGAATTACCGATGCTTCCAGCAAAGGCAGCAGGTGCGCCTGGCACCGCTGACCCTGCTGGTAGGGGAGAACAGCACGGGCAAGACCTCCTTTCTGGCCATGTTGCGGGCGTTGTCACATTCCATTCACGGCAAGGTTCCAAACTTCAGGGAAGCCCCCTACGATTTGGGCGGTTTTGAAGATATAGCCTGCCATCGGATTGGAAAAGCAGGCAGTGCAACGACATTCAAGGCCGGATTTGTCATCTCTGCAAAAGCCCATTCCAGGGATACCCTGCATCTGGATATTACCTTTGGCAAGGTGGGCGTAGCCCCGGTGCCAGTCAGGATACGCTACACAAGATCAGAGGTCTGGATAGAGTGGGAAAAGGTTTCCGGGAAGAAGAAGCCAAAACATGTATACCGGCTTGGAACAGCAAATGGAGTATGGCAACTACCAGTGCATGGTGATGATATGCTTTTTGTTATGCAGGAGGATGAAGGATTGTCGGCGCAAATTCCTTCATTTGATCGTCTTCTATTCCTCACAAGTCTCATCCATAATGGAGAACCTGGTTTCCACAAGTGGCAAAAAAGCCCCGTGGGCGTGGGTAGGGCAAGTGACCGTGCTGCTGATTCCCCGGGCAGGGATGATGTGCAAGCATTTAAAAACATATCACGGGCTATCAGGTCGCGATATCAGTTTCCGGAATTTTCTTATGCCTCCGGGCCAGTACGTTCACAACCCCATCGCATCTATGACCCTGCTATATCCAGGCCTGACCCCGAGGGGAAACATATTCCCATGCTGTTGGCGCACACCTACTCCAGTGACAAGAAGAAATGGAATGCGATTAAGGGCCAACTGGAGAAATTTGGCAGTGCTGCCGGTCTTTTTAATGAAATTCAGGTTGAGCCTCTTGGAGAAGGAGGACCATTTCGGTTATTGATAAAAAAATACAGCAAGAGGCGCAAGGGGCCTAAAAGAAACCTGATCGATGTGGGGTACGGCGTCAGTCAGATACTGCCCGTAGTCACTGAATTATTGCGTCAAGACAAGCCGTCCGTTTTATTGCAACAACCTGAGGTGCATTTACACCCTTGCGCACAGGCCGCCATGGGTAGTTTATTTGGTTCTCTTGCGAAACAGGGGGCGCAGTTGATCGTGGAAACGCATAGTGATTATTTACTGGATCGCATCCGTATGGATGTCAGGGACGGGAAGACCATCAAACCTAGGGATGTATCAATATTGTATTTTGAGCCTGGCAATCTTGATGTCAATATTCATGCACTGGAGTTGGACGAGTCTGGTAATATCACCAATGCACCCCCCAGTTATGCGAATTTTTTCATGGCGGAGACGGATCGTTTATTGGGCATTCAGCGATGTGTGTGATCATTGACAGCAATGTCATCAATCAGGTTTTTGGTGTACGCAATAAACAGGCTGGTCGGGAGCTGTTAAAGTGGATTGAGAGCAGAAAAGGCAAACTTATCTTCGGAGGGAGATTAACGCAAGAGATTGAACAAAATAATAATTGCAGGGCCTGGATGCGCACGGCCAGTCGACGCGGCCTGGCACGTGAGATTCCGGGCAATGCTATAACAAAAAA
>DKIB01000023.1:0-26466 GCA_002454015.1 Proteobacteria bacterium UBA6729 | reverse complement strand
GATGATTTCAGGGACCCTGACATTATGGGCTCTGGCTTTCGTGGCAGAGTCTATACAACCCGGGGAACAGGTGGCAGATTCAGCAGGACTCACAAAAGCCTTCTGGCTGACAGAAACCTGCACTGTCCCTGAGTTATATTCGTCTGCTTCTGCAGGAGCCCCCTCCCCCGGGCAGGGCAGGGGCCTACAAACTCCGAAAATAATCCTCGTCTATGATGACCTGTTCGGTAACCTGCACTTCAATGCCGATGCGTAGTTCCCTGAGTTTTTCTGCCAGTTCCTCACCATCTACCAGATCTATCATGATGGCCCCATTCCGTTGCGCCTCCTTTCGGGCCTCCCTTGTGAAGGTGCCAGTGGTGAGCAGAATCCCCTTGTCAGCCCTGCCCTGCAGGGTGCCACGAAAGTCGCGCACGATAGAAGACGATATGTTGCCTTTATGGCGTTTGCACTGAAATCTCACGTTGTTAAGGACAGCAATCCTTCCAGGCGGAGCACACCCTGCCCGTCAATGCCACCATCTGCAACCCTGCCCGTGACCTCCACTGAAGTAAAACCGGACTCTCGCAACATTCTTTTACAGAGCCGCTCAAAGGCATCTGGCGGGTGGTTCATGATGAGTTCCAACACCCGGTCACTCCATAGCGGTTGCTCTGTCTCTTCAGTATCTTCATTCCGACTGGATGGACGTGACCTCCTCCTTGCGCTGACGAATCTTTGCACCTCATCCGCCACAATGGATTGTCTTGTGCGACTTGCGGGTGTCAGTGCCCAGATCCCGCGTGAGGAGTTGGAGAGTACCCCGTACATCTTCAGTGTGGTACGTGCCCAGGCCAGTCGGTAGCTGAACTTTGTCTGGTGCCGATTGCGCGCCACAGACAATAAAGTGGCAACCTTGTCCTCCTGTTCACGAATTGATGCAGAACCGCCCAATTCATGTATGGCCTGAAACAGGGGTTCGTACAGGTCACGTGTCCTGGGGATGTTCATAAAACCTGCCTCCGGCTAATGATGGATGCCATGCAACCAAGCTGGCTATTTCCTGCACAAGTCTGTTTTCTGGAGGAGCTTTCTATGCGTGATTGGGTCAATGCTCTTGCTTTCCAGAGTTGAATATACACTGCCTCGTGGCCCCGCCAGAATACGTGGGTTCTTGAAATCTTTATGCAGGTCCGTGTCGTTTGAGTATAGCAGACGTGCGCCACTGCTATTTGCCAGGGCAAGTATGTGTTCGTCATCAGACTTGTAGCCTCCAGTTGCCCTGATTTCCTGTTCCTTTGCATCAGTCATGGCGTCATCGATATTCAGCACCTGGCCTGCCTGGCGATGCGTTTTGAGCCAATGATTGAATGGGCTATTCGGACTGCCTCCCGAGAGTTCATTTTTCAGGCAGGTACCTCCTGTGACAATCTGCAGTTTTCCGGCTTCAACATAGCTACGGAAAAGATACCCGGGATGATTTTATCGACCCCGGTCTTGCGGGCAGCCCTGGTTTCAAACTTCTCATCTTTGGCGACAGGCACACTCTCTTGCGGGTGGCGATATTCCCTGCCGGTTGTTGAAGAGACCAGATAGTAGTCATCAGCAGATCAGCCCATGCTTGAGAGAATGTCAGCCAGGGGTGGGAGGTGCAGCCGCCTCAACCACCACTTCTCTACCATCCACACGATATTTGTACTTGTCCATCGGTATTTACTTGCTCGTCAACGTGGAGCCTGTGCGACCCCTCCGATCCATTCCATATACAGGCCCGTGTATTTTCAAGGTTTGGCGGGTCAGGCAGGGGGGTCGGCAGGAGGGTCTCCGGGCTTGATGCCCGTCTGTCTGTCGGGAGACCTCACCAGGGCCTCGGGCGGGCTCCCCCCGGGCGGGGAAACCCGGCTGTTGAGCAGATCATCCTGATCGGTATCACCGCGGGCTCCCCCCGGGCGGGGAAACCCGGCAATCCGGGCGTCGCCGGACACAGGGCTGGAGGGTCTGGAAATATTCCATTGTAAAACAATTGGTTACATGGGTTATATGGCGTCATGATTAGCTTAGCCTTGGAAGTATATATTTTGTATTAGTTTTTGTGGTGATATTTGCCTAAGCGATTCATTTTACGGGGGTTTCTTGACAGGGGGGATGGAGGGCCTTATAGTTTGGGGGTGGGAAAATGTGGTTGATTGTGGGATAATCCAGGTATGTTTGCTTTCAGAGGAACAAACGAGGTTACGCTGGACGAGAAGGGTCGTCTGGTGATTCCCGCCCGGTATCGGGAGGTCCTGCTTGCGAGTGAGGGGGGCGTACTGGTTGCTACATTGAGCCTGCAGAGGACACTGTGGTTGTTTCCGCTGGTGGTCTGGAAGCGGGTGGATCAGAAACTGGCAGCCCTGTCGGATTTTGAGGAGGGGCCACGGTTGGTAAAGAAGGTATTGCGGGGGATGGCTACCGATTGCCGATGCGACCGGGGTGGGCGTGTGCTGCTGCCCGGGGTGCTCAGAAAGGAGGCGGGCCTGGAGAGGGAGGTCTGTTTGATGGGGGGCAGTGATCGCTTTGAGGTCCTGGCCCGGGAGCGGTGGCAGGGGATGCTGCAACGCCTGCAGACGTTGGAGTCCGAGGGCAAGCTGGCGGAGACCCTGGGGGAGTTGGCCCTGTGAAACATGATGCCGTGATGTTGGAGGAGGCGCTCCGTGGGCTGGCGGTAAGGACCGGGGGCTGCTATGTGGATTGCACCTATGGCAGGGGCGGGCATACAACTGCCCTGTTGGAGCAGGGTGCCAGGCAGGTGGTGGCCTTCGACAAGGATCCGGCGGCTGTGCAGCATGCCCGGGAGACCTGGAGAGACGATGCCAGATTGCAGCTGGTGGAGGGGAGTTTTATGGGCATACGGCAGTTGGACAAGGTGGATGGGATGTTGTTTGATCTGGGGGTGTCCTCACCGTTGCTGGAGGATGCTTCACGGGGCTTTGGTTTTCAGGTGGATGGTCCATTGGACATGCGTTATGCCCCGGTGGGAGAGACGGCGGCAGAGTTTTTGCAACGCGTCTCGGAGGTGGAGCTGGCAGATGTGTTGTGGCGCTATGGAGATGAGCGGGCCTCGCGGCGTATTGCCCGGGCAGTGGTTGCCGCGCGGCCGGTGCGAACCTGGCAGTTGGCGGCGATTGTCAAACGCGTGCTGGGTGGGGCTCGGCGTCGACATCCCGCAACGAAGGTGTTTTTGGCGTTACGGCTGTACATAAACCGTGAGTTGGAAGAGTTGGAGCTTGCCCTTGCCTGTGTGCCGGAGCGGTTGGTCCTGGGTGGGCGTCTGGTAGTGATTGCATTCCATTCGCTGGAGGATCGAATTGTGAAGCGATTTATGCGCGCCGAGATGCGACCACTGGGTCGCTTCCGGGCCGGGGCTGCAGAGGTGGCCATGAATCCGCGGGCACGCTCCGCGGTGTTGCGGGTAGCTACGGTTTGAAGCTGCGCTCCATGCTGGTGGTGATGGTGTTGGGGCTGTCCATACTGGGCACTGCCCTGGCGGCAGTGTGGTCACGGCACGAGTCACGCCAGTTGTTTTTCCAGCTGCAGGCATTGGAGAGGGAAAGTATGGACCTGCACGTGCTTTGGCAGCGGTATCAGCTTGAGCGCAGTACATGGGCGGCGCATCATCGCATTGAGCGTATTGCCCGGCAGGAACTGGATATGCAGGTGCCTGACGAGGAGATGCTGGTTGTGGTAGAGCCCGATGATTGAACGTTGGCGTCATGTAACACTGCTGGTGTTGACAGTTGTTGGCGCCGTTGCGATATTGGGGCGCACAGGTTATTTACAGCTGTATCAGCGACCCTTCCTGGTAGATGAGTCTGCCAAGCGGGCAGTGCGTGAGGTGGTATTACCCACGCATCGCGGCATAATCCGGGATCGCCATGGGGAGCCGCTGGCAGTCAGTACACCGCTGGCTTCACTCTGGACGCATCCCGGGAAGTTGTTGAGTGAGTCACGGGAATCGCTGGGTACGTTGGCAGAGTTGTTGGGGATGCCCCCAGACAGGTTGCTGTCATTGCTGCGCTCAAAATACAAGAAGGAGTTTGTATATTTGCGGCGCGGGGTGCAGCCCAGGTTGGCGCAGCAGGTGCTCGCACTGAAGCTGGCCGGAATCTCGGTACAGCAGGAGTACCGCAGGTATTATCCGGCAGGTGAGATTCTGGCACAGGTAGTGGGGTTCACGAATATAGATGATGATGGGCAGGAGGGTCTGGAACTGAGTTTTGATGACTGGCTCAAGGGTCGGCCTGGCAAGAAGCGGGTGCTGGTGGATTCACGCCGACGTACGGTGAGGGATATAGAGAGCATTCTGGTGCCGGAGCCTGGCCGGGATTTGCATCTCAGTATCGACCGGCGTTTGCAGTATCTGGCCTATCGTGAGTTGTTGGCAGCAATGCACAAGAACAGTGCGATGGGAGGTGCACTGGTGATGCTGAACCCCAGGACGGGCGAGGTGTTGGCCATGGTCAGCCTGCCCTCGTATAACCCCAATGATCGTCGCCACCTGAGCGGCAACTACAGTCGGAATGTAGCAGTGACGGATGTATTTGAGCCGGGCTCAACCATCAAGCCGTTTACTGTACTTGCAGCATTGTTATCCGGCGAATACACGGCAGAATCGGAGTTGGATACCGCCCCCGGGTGGCTCATGGTGGATGGCCATACGATTCGGGATTTTCGCAATTACGGTTTGTTGAGTCTGGCTCAGGTCATCAAGAAGTCCAGTAATGTAGGGGCCAGCATGTTGTCGCTGGCGTTGGAGCCCGGGCAGCTATGGGGTGTACTGGACCGCGCTGGCATCGGGCGCACCACGGCGAGTGGGTTCCCCGGGGAAAGTTCAGGGCACCTGTTGTACCATGAACGGTGGCCCAGATCCACGCAGGCCAGCGTCTCCTATGGGTACGGTCTGTCAACGACTTGCCTGCAACTGGCCCGTGCCTACGCCGTGTTTGCTACGGGTGGGCGTTTACCACAGGTGGTCATGCAACGGTTGACAGAAACGCCGGATGCTCCGCAGGTGTTTCCGGCCGGGGCGGTACTGGAGTTGCGTGACATGATGGAAGGGGTAGTCGATCCCGGGGGTACAGGTTCGCGTGCGGCTGTGGCAAAGTTTCGTATTGCCGGCAAGACCGGCACAGTACACAAGATCACCGCCCAGGGGTACGCAGAAGATCGCTATCTGGCACTGTTTGCAGGGATGGCACCGGCCAGCGACCCACAATTGGTAATGGTGGTGATGCTTGACGAACCATCGGGAGGAGATTATTACGGTGGATTGGTGGCGGCGCCGATATTCTCACGGGTGATGGCGGGTAGTTTGCGTTTGCTGAATGTGCCCCCGGATGATTTCTCCGGATTGTCGCCGGAAACGATCGTGCGAGTTGAACGGGGATGAGGCGGGAGTTGACGATGCGCGCACTACTGGATGGAATCGTTGATGTATCGCGGGAGGCGGAACTCCGCATCCGGGGCTTGTCCATGGACAGTCGTACACTGGTGCCCGGTGATCTGTTTTTGGCCTGCCGGGGGATCGCCTCCCATGGTGCCTCCCATCTGGCCCAGGCCCTGGAACGCGGTGCAGCCGCCAGTCTGGTAGAGCCACCACTGCCGGATGGCGCGCTGATCAACTGGCCGGGCCTGCCTGTGTTTGCGGTGCCCGGACTCAGTATACAGGCAGGCGTGCTGGCGGATCGTTTTTTTGGTGAGCCTTCACGAGACTTGCGCGTGACCGGGGTAACTGGTACCAATGGCAAGACTACGGTGACACACTTGCTGGCATACGCCTTGTCTGCACTGCAGGGTCGGCCACGTGTATGTGGTTTGCTGGGCACTCTGGGTTACGGTTTTCCGGGGCATTTGCAACCCGGGGCTCATACCACGCCGGATGCGGTAACGCTGCACCGTTTCTTGCGTGAGGCACATGCCCAGGGGGCAGATGATGCGGTGATGGAAGTATCTTCACATGCCCTCAATCAGGGGCGGGTGAGTGGGGTGCGCTTTACCCTGGCGGTCTACACCAATCTGGGCCGTGATCATCTGGACTACCACGGTGATATGGCCGGATATGCGGCCGCCAAGCGTACCCTGTTTAATGCACCGGGGTTGCAGCAGGCGGTGCTGAATATGGATGATTGCCATGGGCAGCGTTGGGCCAGAGAGTTGGATGGTGCGCTGGAGGTATACGGCTATGGCCTGCATTCCATGCCGCTCGCCGGGGTGCCCTGTTTGCGCGGTCAGGTGTTGTCCAGTGGAGCGGATGGGCTGGCACTGCAACTGGCCGGGCCGTGGGGGATGGCACGACTGCAGAGTACGCTGGTCGGACGCCTGAATGCATCCAATTTGCTGGCTGCGACGACAGCATTGCTGGCGATGGGCTATCGCCTGGATAGCGTCTGTGAGGCATTGGCGGATACGCTGGTGGTGCCGGGCCGTATGGAAATCTTCAGGGCTCCCGGGCAACCACTGGTGGCCGTAGATTATGCGCATACCCCGGATGCCCTGCAGGCGGCATTGGCGGATCTGCGTGAGCTGGTGAGTGGCGCAATTTACTGTGTGTTTGGTTGTGGTGGGGAACGTGACCCGGGCAAGCGTCCGCTGATGGGGGCCGTCGCTGCAGAACGCGCCGATCATGTGCTATTGACGGATGACAATCCTCGTAGTGAATCATCTGCAGCAATCCTGGAACAGATACGCGCCGGTTGTCGCGGGTCGGCCCGCATTCATGTTGTGCCGGACCGCAGACAGGCGATCACACTGGCCCTGACTGAGGCAGGGCCGGACGATGGGGTGTTGGTCGCAGGCAAGGGACATGAAGGCAGTCAGCAGATTGGCAGTGGGCGTGTACCCTTTGATGATCGTGCAGTGGTGCAGGGGTTGCTGTCATGATCCGTATGCAGCTCTCTGAGGCGGCGCAGATCATGCATGGTGCCTGCCGGGGTGGGAACCCGGAATTTGCCGGCTGTACACTGGATACGCGACAGCTTGCAGGTGGTGAGTTGTTTATTGCCATGCGGGGTCGCCACGTGGATGGACATGATTTTGTAGACCTTGCACATCGTGGCGGTGCGGTGGCCGCGATGGTGGAGCGTGACCCCGGTGCAGTCACATTGCCGTGGCTGCGGGTGGACAGTGCCCGTGAGGCCATGGGGCGGCTCGCAGCGGCCTGGCGGGCACGCTTTGATGTCCCGATAGTAGCGATCACCGGCAGCAACGGCAAGAGCACGGTAAAAGAAATGCTGGCCTCCATACTTGGGCCGGAGGCCCTGGCCACCCACGGCAATTACAATAATGAGCTTGGTGTGCCACTGACGTTATTTCGTCTGGGGTCCGGGCATCGTTATGGTGTGCTGGAGATGGGCGCGGCTGCGCCGGGTGATATTGCCTATCTGACAGACCTCGTTGCGCCGCAGGTGGCGGTAGTTACACAGTGTGCACCGGCGCATCTGCAGGGGTTCGGCGGCCTGGATGCGGTGGCCCGTGCAAAGGCGGAAATCTATCAGGGTCTGGCAGCGGATGGCATTGCCGTAATCAATATGGACGATGCCTATGCCGCGCTGTGGCAGCAGCTTGCGACCGGGCACACCCAGTTGCGTTTTGGCATGACCGCCCGTGCAGATTGCAGCGCAACGCATGTGCAACAGGATACTGCGGGGCTGCGCCTGCGATTGCATCTGCCGGATGGTGAGCGTGAGGTGTTGCTGGCGCTGCCGGGTCGTCATCAGCTGATGAATGCCCTGGCGGCGGCGGCCTGTGCACATGCATTGGCTGTGGATATTGATACCATTGTCACAGGGCTGGCACGCTGCACCGCGCTACCCGGGCGGCTGGACCTGCGGCAGGGGATCAACGGTTGCCAGGTTCTGGACGATACCTATAACGCCAACCCGGGGTCACTGGACGCTGCCCTGGAGCTGTTGTGCGCATATCCCGGTCGACGCTGGCTGGTGTTGGGTGACATGAAGGATCTGGGGGTAACGGCAGCGGCCCTGCATCGTGCTGCCGGGGAGCGGATTGCAGCCCGTGGTGTGGAGCAGCTGTGGTCTCTGGGGGAGCTGGCAGGCCATGCAGCGCATGCTGCTGATGGCCAGGCATACATGGATATTGAGTCTCTGATCACCGACCTGCAGTCACAATTGCAACCCGGCGATACTGTATTGGTCAAGGGTTCTCGTGCCATGGAGATGGAGCGCATTGTTACGGCCATTCTGGCCAGGCAGAGGGAACATTGAAGTGTTGTACTGGCTGAGTGATGTACTGGTGCAGGTGGATGTCGGCTTTGGTGTGTTTCGCTACCTTACGCTGCGCATCATCATGAGTATGCTGACTGCACTATTACTATCGCTGTTCTGTGGGCCGTTACTGATTCGCTGGTTGGAGCGCTACCAGGTAATGCACGCCTATAGTGGTGATCGCCCCACCGCCCATGAACGCAAGGATGGCACGCCTACCATGGGTGGCGTATTGATTTTGTTGTCAATATTGGCGGCAACATTGAGTTGGGCCGATCTGGGCAATCGCTTTGTATGGGTGGCAATAGCAGTAACAGTGGTGTTCGGCGCAGTGGGTTGCATGGATGATCGTCTTAAGGTGATACGTGGACGGGGATTATGTGCGCACTCCAAGTTTATCTGGTTATCTATGGCAAGCCTGGGGTTCGCAGTATGGCTGTTTACCATTGCCGCCACCCCGGTAGAGACTACATTAATCCTGCCCTTTATCAAGGAGTTTAATTTGCAGATGGGCATTGGCTATATCGTGTTGGCTTATCTGGTTATTGTGGGCAGCAGCAATGCCGTGAATCTGACGGATGGACTGGATGGACTGGCGATCATGCCCACGGTGCTGATCGCTGCCGCGTTTGCTGTGTTTGCCTACGTAGCAGGTCATGCCACATTCTCGGAGTATCTTAATATGCCCTTTGTGCCGGGGGCTGGTGAACTGGCGGTATTTTGTGGAGCCATCGTCGGTGGCGGCGTGGGATTTTTATGGTTCAACACCTATCCGGCGCAGGTGTTTATGGGTGATGTGGGTGCCTTGGCACTCGGCGCAGCATTGGGCGCAGTGGCAGTCATGGTACGCCAGGAGTTTGTGCTGTTCATTATGGGCGGATTATTTGTGGCCGAGGCGGTATCGGTGATCGTGCAGGTGGGGTCCTTCAAGTTCACCGGGCGACGGGTGCTGCTGATGGCTCCATTTCACCACCACTTTGAGAAGCAGGGTTGGGCAGAACCAAAGATCGTGGTACGGCTGTGGATTGTATCAATGATCCTGGTGCTGATTGGTTTGGCAAGTCTCAAGATCCGGTGATGCCATGTGCTCAATACGACAACAGGGCAATTGTGGACGCCCGGCGGGGCTATGGATGATGGGCGGGGCAACGCATACAACCGCGGGTCAGGCCATGCATCGCTACCCGGTGGTGGTGGTTGGGTTGGGTCACACAGGGCTTTCATGCGCACGTTTGCTGCATCGTGAAGGCGTAAAATTTGCCGTCACTGATACGCGCGAGACGCCACCCTGCCTGGCGGCGGCACGCGCCGAATTGCCGGATGTGCCGCTATACCTGGGGGGGCTGAATCAACGCATGCTCTGTCAGGCGATGCAGTTGGTAGTGAGTCCCGGCCTGGACCCGCTGTTACCGGAATTACGTAGCGCCCGTGAGTGTGGCGTGGACATCATGGGTGACATTGAGTTGTTCCGGTTGCGAGCCCGGGCACCTGTCGTTGCAGTAACCGGTTCCAACGGCAAGAGTACGGTGGTGTCTCTATTTGCAGATATGGCACGGCGTGCCGGGTTACAGCCGGGCCTCGGTGGCAATGTGGGTCGTCCGGCACTGGAACTGCTGGATGAGGGCTGTGGCATGTATGTGCTGGAGTTATCCAGTTTTCAGCTGGAATCGGTCAGCACCCTGGGTGCCGAGGTCGCGCTGCTACTGAACATAGCACCGGATCATCTGGATCGTTATCCGGATCTGGAGTCCTATGCAACTGCCAAGTCGAGAATCTATACAGGATGCAAGAACATGGTGATCAATCTGGATGATAGCCGGGTGCGGGGTATGCGCCAGCCGGATACCCGGATGTATACCTACACGGTACGGGGCAGGGGAGCCGATGGATTTGGTCTGGTAAAGACCCGGCATGGCCTGTGTCTGGCTGAGGCAGGCAGGGTATTGTTGCCGATATCCGAGCTGCAGATTCCGGGTCTGCACAATGCCGCCAATTGCCTGGCGGCACTGGCCCTGGGGCGTGCCATGGGATTGCCGGAGGTGCCTATGCTGGAGGCGTTGGTGCACTTCGCTGGACTCCCGCACCGTATGCAGTGGGTAGGCAGGCAAAACGGGGTGGATTGGTACAACGATTCCAAGGCCACGAATTCTGCGGCGGCCAGTGCCGCGTTATTCAGTCTGGGTGATGCGGGTCGGCAGGTGGTGTTGTTGGCAGGCGGTGAGGCGAAGGAAAAGGATTTTACGGGGTTGGTGCAAGCCGCCCGTGGTCGCATCCGGGCTGCCGTGTTGCTGGGGCGCGATGCCCCCTGCCTGAAGCGCTGGCTGGCACATATTGCACCACTGGAAGAGGCGCACGACATGGAAGATGCCGTGCATATCGCATTGCGACTTGCCCAGCCTGGTGATGCGGTACTGTTATCCCCGGCCTGTGCCAGTTTTGATATGTACAGGGATTACCGTGAACGCGGTGATGCCTTTGTTGCGGCAGTACGGGCGCTCCCCGGAGTCGACGATCGATGATGGACCTGTGGCATAACGCAAGGGGCGCCGCCGTCAGTCGGCTGGATACCCGCCCGCTCAGCAACTACGATGGTCGCCTGATCGGCATCTTGTGTACATTGCTGGGTCTGGGTCTGGTGGCAATGTACTCGGCATCCACCACCCTGGCGACAGGGCTTGCTGACGACTCGTTTTATTATCTGAAGCGTCAGGGCAGCTTTGTTCTGGTGGGTCTGTGTGCTGCCGCCTGTGCCATGCTGGTGCCCCTGAAACTCTGGCATCGGCTGCACATAGTACTGCTTTGTTTCGGGTTCCTGGGGTTGGTGATGGTACTGATCCCGGGGCTTGGTCATGAGGTCAACGGTGCCACTCGCTGGTTGCAGCTTGGCTCCATTTCTGTACAGGCCTCGGAACCGTTCAAACTGGCCATGATAGCCTGGCTGGCTGGTTATCTGGTACGGCATCAGCACCATGTAAGTGCGCATCAGCTGAAGAGTCTGGTGGGACCGGCCGGGGTATGGATAATCATGGCGGGGCTGTTACTGTCGGAGCCGGATTTCGGGACGATGGTAGTGTTGTCTGCCACCATGCTGGGGATGTTGTTTATTGGCGGTGTATCGGTCCTGCATGTCATATATGTGATCGCCACAGGGAGTGCATTTCTGGTTACCATGATGCTGTTGTCTCCTTATCGTCTGCAGCGGCTGAGCAGTTTTATGGATCCGTGGGCCGCTCCTCATGATCACTCCTTCCAGTTGACACAATCGCTCATGGCCTTCGGGCGTGGTGGCTGGTTTGGTGAAGGTCTGGGTGGCAGCCTGCAAAAATTGTTTTACTTGCCGGAGGCACATACCGACTTTGTATTCGCAGTGTTGGCAGAAGAATTGGGGTTTCTGGGCAGCACCGTATTGATCCTGTTGTATCTGGCGCTGGTGTGGCGCTGCCTTGCAATTGCCGGAATGGCGGCCCGCGCCCGCCACTGGTTTGGATGCTATATGGTCTATGGCATCAGTATACTCATGGGCCTGCAAATCTTTGTTAATCTGGGTGTCAACGTCGGCATGTTGCCCACCAAGGGGTTGGCGTTGCCACTGGTCAGCTATGGTGGCAGCAGTCTGGCAATCAGCTGCCTGATGTTCGGGATTGTACTGCGTGTGGGTTATGAAGCAGCCGCGGTGGTCTGTACAGCAGATCGGTCCAGGCTGCGTATTGCGGCGTTACCGACATGAGTGAGCTACGCAACAGTGGTACGGGTCCCGTGCTGATCATGGCGGGGGGCACGGGTGGGCATGTGTTTCCGGCACTTGCGGTGGCTGATGAACTCGTTGCCAGGGGGCTCGGCCTGGTGTGGCTGGGCACCCGTGGTGGACCCGAGCAAGGCTGGTTGCATGGACGGGATATCCCGTTGGAACTGGTGTACGCCGGAGGCTTGCGTGGCGGCAACTGGTGGCAGTCATTGCGGGGGCTGTTGCGCTGTGCCCTGGGGGCATTGCAGTCGCTGCGTGTGATCCTCCGGCACCGCCCGGCGGTGGCCCTGGGGATGGGCGGTTACGCCAGCGTGCCCGGGGCCGTGGCCGCCTGGTTGTTACGGGTGCCGTTATGCATCCATGAGCAGAATGCCGTCCCCGGTCTGGCAAACCGCGTACTTGCCAGACTGGCGGCACGTTGCCTGCAGGCCTATCCACACAGCCTGCCGGGGGCTGAAACCATCGGCAATCCGGTGCGTGCTGCCCTGCAGGGGGCGCGCCCGGTCACCGCGATGCACCGTCGGCAGCACTTCCATCTGTTGGTACTCGGCGGCAGTCAGGGCGCGGCTTGCCTGAATCGCATATTGCCGGAGGCATTGTGGCGGATCGCTGCACAGCTGCCTCTCAGTGTGTTGCATCAGGCGGGCCCGACCCGGCTGGAAGACACCCGGCAGCATTATCTGGGTCTGCCTGCCAAGGTACAGATTGAGGGCTTTATTGCAGACATGGTTCGCGCCTACCGTTGGGCTGATCTTGCCGTATGTCGCGCTGGCGCACTGACCCTTGCGGAATTAAATGCCGTGGGTCTGGCAGCAATACTGGTCCCCTATATGCATGCCGATTCGCACCAGCTGCAGAATGCGCGGTTCCTGAGTGATCGGGGCGGCGCAGTGTTAGTGCCTGAACCGGAGCTGTGTGCGGAACGTCTGGCGACCGTATTGCTGTCCCTGGCCACCGACCGCAAGCGCTTGGTGCACATGGCCGGGTGCAGTCGTCGGTTGGCGCGACCGGATGCAGCTGCCCGCATTGCCGAGGTGTGCCTGCAGCTCTGCAGACCTCCCCGGCAGCCACCCTCCACCGCGCAGTCTGCACCCCGCAAGTGATTAAGCTGTTACAAAATCGTGGCGCTACGGCGATGGGACGAGCACAAAATATTCATTTTGTCGGCATTGGTGGTGCCGGTATGTGTGGCATTGCTGAAGTGCTGCACAATCTCGGCTACCGGATTTCAGGTTCCGACCTGTGCGAAAGCGAATCCACCCGGCACTTGCGCAGCCTGGGTATATGCGTGACCCTGGGGCATGCCGGGGAACAGGTTGGCGGCAGTGATATTGTGGTCTATTCCAGTGCAGTAACGGCAGATAATCTGGAACTTGTAGCAGCCCGTAGCCGGGGCATCCCTATCGTTCCGCGTGCCGAGATGTTGGGAGAGTTGATGCGGTTTCGTTATGGCATAGCAGTGGCAGGCAGTCATGGCAAGACCACAACCACCAGCCTGATTGCCAGTCTGATGGCAGATGCCGATCTGGATCCTACCTACGTGATTGGCGGACTGCTGAATCGTACCGGCAGCAGCGCACAGCTGGGTTCCGGCCCGTATCTGGTGGCTGAGGCAGATGAGAGTGACCGCAGTTTTCTGTTGTTGACGCCACGCATGGCGGTATTGACCAATATTGATGCTGATCACCTGGAGGCTTACGGGGGTGACCTCGGGCAGTTGCGTCAGGCCTTCCTGGATTTTGTGCATCGCCTGCCATTCCATGGTCTGGTAGTGTGGTGTGCAGATGATCAGGCCCTGCGTGAATTGGCCCCCGGCCTGTCACGTCCGGCGATCAGTTACGGCATCGGCGCCGCTGCGGATTATCGGGGCCGTTTGCTGGAGTGTACGGCGGGTCACAGTCGCTTCGCATTACGGTTGCCCGGTGCATTGGAGGAGCAGGAACTGGAACTCAATATGCCCGGTATGCACAATTTGCATAATGCCCTGGGGGCGGTTGCCCTGGTGCACCAGCTGGGGGTGCCCTTGGCGACCATTCAGCGGGGTCTGGCAAGGTTTCAGGGGGTCAGTCGGCGTTGCCAGCTATATGGTCAGCTGTTGACAGGCCGCCGGCAGCTTTTGCTGATCGACGACTATGCACACCATCCACGGGAGTTGTGTGCCACCCTGGAGGCGGTACGCAACAGCTGGCCCGGGGAGCGGGTGGCAGCTGTATTTCAACCCCATCGCTATACCCGCACCAGAGACCTGTTTACAGAGTTCGTGGATGCATTAATGTGCTTTGATGCCCTGGCGCTGTTGGATGTATACCCGGCTGGTGAAGTACCGTTGCCGGGGGCCGACAGTCATGCCCTGTATCAGGCCCTGCAGACCCGCAGTCCACAGTTGCCACTCTGGCACCTGCCGCACTACCGGGAGGTGCCAGCGTTGTTGCCTGAGTTGACTGCAGACTGCGGGTTGTTACTGGTGTTGGGGGCAGGCAACATCAGCCGATTGGCAGCATTGCTGCAGCAGGACTGCGGGATGCTGGAGGCCAGCGCATGAACCCGTCGCTTACCATGCGCGGTGAGCTACGGCTCAACGAGCCCATGTATCGCCATACCTCATGGCGGCTGGGCGGTCCCGCGGACCGCTATTACAGACCTGCGGATTTGCCGGATTTGTGTGTCTTTCTGAAGCAGCAGCAGCCCCGGGAACCCTTGATCTGGGTTGGTCTGGGCAGCAATCTGCTGGTGCGTGATGGTGGGATACGCGGTACCGTTATCGATATCAGCCGGGCCCTCAAACATTTACAAAAGCGGGGTTGTCACGTCCTTGGCGAGGCCGGGGGCAGTTGCTCGCGTCTGGCCCGCTACAGTGCTGCACAGGGGCTGGCTGGTGCCGAGTTTCTGGTCGGCATTCCGGGCACCCTGGGGGGTGCCCTGGCAATGAATGCAGGTGCCTTTGGGGGAGAGATCTGGGAACTGGTACAGCAAGTGCAGATGGTGGACCGCAAGGGCACCCTGCATGAATATCAACGTGCCGACTTCGGTATCAGCTATCGCAGTGTACAAGCTCCGGTGGCAGGCTGGTTTGTAGGTGTGGAGCTGCGGTTGCAGGCCGATACCGCCGGGCAGAGTGAGGCACGCCTGCGGGAGCTGTTGCAGGAGCGTGCCTGCAGGCAGCCGCTGGGTCTACCGAGCGGTGGATCCGTGTTCCGCAATCCACCGGGGGTTGCCGCCGGGCAACTGATTGAGCGCTGTGGCCTGAAAGGGGTGCAGCAGGGCGGTGCACAGGTGTCAGACAAGCATGCCAACTTCATCCTTGCCGCTGCCCCGGTCAAGGCAGCGGATGTGGAGACACTGATCGGCAGGGTACAGCAGCAGGTACTGGAGCATTGTGGAATCCAGCTGATCCCCGAGGTGCATATTATCGGCGACCCGCTGCCGGTCACGGAGGCTTGTCACTGATGGACTACGGTAAGGTAGCCGTGCTCATGGGAGGCAGTTCAGCGGAGCGCGATATCTCCCTGCACAGTGGACATGCAGTGTTGGCTGCCTTGACACGGCAGGGCATAGCTGCCCGTGGTCTGGATGCGAGCGTACCGTTCCTGGCACATCTGGATACTGCAGGCTATGGCTGTGCATTTATTGCCCTGCATGGTCTCATGGGGGAAGACGGCACGGTACAGGGTGGCCTGGAGGTAATGGGTGTGCCATACACCGGTAGCGGGGTGTTGGCCTCCGCACTGGCCATGGACAAGACGCTCAGCAAAAGCATCTGGCGCAGTCATGGCCTGCCGACGGCAGATTGGATGGAGATTAAACAGACCGATGATTTGCAGACAGCAGCTCGCCGACTGGGTTTGCCATTGGCGATCAAGCCGGTGCGACAGGGTTCCAGCTACGGGGTGAAACGGGTGACCAAAAAGGCTGACTTGCAGTCTGCCTGGCAGCAGGCACGGCGTTATGATGAGCGCGTCATGGCAGAACAATGGGTAGACGGCATGGAGCTGACAGCATCCATACTGGAGGGTGAGCAGTTGCCTCTGGTGGGTTTGAGCACACCGCGATCATTTTATGACTATGAGGCCAAGTACGAGAGTGCACAAACCCGCTACCTGTGTCCCTGTGGACTCCCCCGGAAGCGTGAGGCTGCGCTACGGGAACTCGCCGCACAGGCCTTTGCGGTGCTGGGGGCATGCGGTTGGGGTCGCGTGGATCTGATGCTGAGTGAGGCAGGCGGTCCGATGTTACTGGAATTGAATACCGTACCGGGGTTGACGCGACACAGTCTGGTACCAATGGCCGCCAAACACGTGGGCATTGGCTTTGATGATTTGGCGCTGCGTCTGCTGCAGACCAGCCGCCATCATCCAGGGTTGCCCGGGGGACCTGTAGCATGATTCAATCCATGTCAGTCTCGCTGCACCGCCGCACGCAAGGCTATGGCGGCCTGCCCTGGGGGCTGCTGCTGGCTGCAGTGTTGCTCTATCTGGCCATGAACCTGGATAATGGCAGCCGTTTTCCGGTGCGCGAGGTGCGTATAGAAGGCAGCTTTCGTTATCTCGAGCCAGAGCAGCTGCAAGGCCAACTCATAACGCAATTGCAGGATGGCTTCTTTGGCTCTGACCTGCAGCAGATCAGACAGTGGTTGCTGGCCAATCCCTGGATTCGGGCTGCCACATTGCGTCGCTTGTGGCCTGATGTGCTGCAGGTTGTGATCTCTGAAGAGCAGCCACTGGTGCGTTGGGGAGATGCCGGATTTCTGAATCAGTCAGGTGAACTGGTGCAATTGCCGACAGAACTGGATGATCCATCCTTGCCCTTGTTGCAGGGCCCCGCCAAAACTCACCTGGAGCTGTTACAGCACTACATGGAGTTAAATAAAATTCTTGCTGAGCCGGGCCTGTACATTCGTGCGTTGAGCATGGACGAGCGCGGCGCCATGAAGGTACTGCTGGACAATGGTTGGCTGGTGATGCTGGGGCGTGGCACGGCCCGGCAGCGTATGGCCCGCTTTACTCACTACGCATATAGGGTTTTGGCCGGGCAGGAGGCAGAGGTCTGGACCGTGGATATGCGTTATTCAAATGGTTACGCAGTGCGTTGGCGTGATGGCGTAGCTCCTTACATGGAAGTGACAGTACAGCAATGAAAAGAACCGACAGAAACATGCTGGTGGGGCTGGATATCGGTACCACAAAGATTGCTGCCATTGTTGGTGAGTGTAATCCGAACGGTAGCGTAGAGGTGGTAGGCACCGGTATATTTCCATCATACGGGATGAAGAAGGGTGCGGTGGTGAACATTGAATCTACCACGCAATCCATACGCAAGGCGATAGAAGAGGCTGAGCTGATGGCAGGCTGCGACATCCATTCGGTTATCACCGGCATCTCGGGCAGCCATATTCGCAGTCATCACTCAGATGGCAGTGAGCCGATCCGTGATAACGAGGTCTCACAGGAAGACATCCAGGGAGTGATAGACTCTGCCCGGGCCATGGCCTTGCCCGGGGACCACAAGATTCTGCATGTTCTGCCCAAGGAGTTCATCGTTGATAATCAGGATGGGGTCAAGGACCCCGTTGGCATGTCGGGCATCCGGCTTGAGGCCAAGGTACATATCGTCACTGCATCGGTGAGTGCCGAGCAGAATATCCTTAAGTGCATAACACGCTGTGGCTTGCGTGTGGAGGCCGTCGTGCTACAGCCATTGGCATCCGGTTACGCCGCCCTCAGCGATGATGAGAAAGAACTCGGTGTGTGTTTGATAGATATCGGCGGCGGTACTACTGATGTGGCAGTGTTTTGTGATGAGAACCTGCATCATGCAGCAGTTCTTCCCATTGCCGGCGATCAGGTCACCAATGATATCGCCGTGGCCCTGCGTACACCACGCAAGTTTGCCGAAGAGATCAAGCAGCGTTACGCCTGTGCCCAGGCACAGTTGCTTGAGCCTGCAGACAGCATTGAGGTGCCGGGGGTGGGAGAACGTCCGCCACGTCGCCTGGAGCGACAGACCCTGGCGGAGGTAGTGCAGCCGCGCTATGAGGAACTGTTCCAGCTGGTCAGGAAAGAGCTGCAGATCAGTGGGCTGGAGGATAGTGTGCCTGCCGGTGTAGTACTCACCGGGGGCAGTTCCCGTGTCCAGGGCGTGGTGGAGCTGGCGGAAGAGGTATTCAATATGCCGGTGCGTCGTGGCGCGCCGCAGAATGTAACGGGCCTGGAAGATATCATTGGCAATCCAGTGTACTCAACCGGGATCGGACTGTTGCTGTACGGCTATCAACAGGCCCAGGGCAGCTACAGTGTAGTCGGTGGTTCGCGTGGAGTTGCGAACATCTGGCATGGTGTCAGGAACTGGTTCAAGGGAACTTTTTAAAAAGGGACTTTTAAAAAGGGACTTTTTAAGTGGAGGTAAATATTATGTTTGACATAGTCAATGCAAAGATACAGCCCGCGGTTATCAAGGTAATCGGAGTGGGTGGTGGCGGCTCCAATGCCGTTGATTATATGCGCAAGGCAGCGTTGGATGGTGTGGAATTCATCTGCGCGAACACCGATGTACAGGCGTTGCAATCCTGTGGGGTGGCTACGCAGTTGCAGCTGGGCTCCAGCATCACCAAGGGCCTGGGTGCCGGTTCCGACCCGGAGGTGGGTCGCAAGGCCGCCCTGGAAGATCGGGAGACAGTGCTGGGTGTACTGGAACAGACCGACATGGTATTTCTTACTGCGGGCATGGGCGGTGGTACCGGTACCGGGGCGGCACCGATCATCGCCCAGGCAGCGCGTGAGCGCGGTATCCTCACAGTGGCCGTGGTGACCCGTCCGTTCAACAATGAGGGCTCTCGCCGAGCCCGGTACGCCGAGGAGGGTATCCAGGAACTGTCAGAGCATGTGGATTCCCTGATCATCATTCCCAACCAGAAACTGCTCACTGTTCTGGACGATACTGTCACGCTGATAGAGGCCTTTGCCGCAGCCAATGATGTGCTCCTGAATGCCGTGCAGGGCATCTCCGAACTCATCACCAACCCCGGCGTCATAAATGTAGACTTTGCTGACGTGCGTACGGTAATGGCGGAGATGGGTATGGCCATGATGGGTTCCGGCACGGCCTCCGGAGAGGGGCGTTCTGCCAAGGCAGCAGAGCTGGCTATCTCCAGTCCCTTGTTGGAGGACATCAATCTGGTAGGTGCCAAGGGATTGCTGATCAACATTACCAGCGATGACCAGCTCGGGCTCAGGGAGTTTGAAGAGGTGGGCACATTGGTCAAACAGTATGCCTCGGAGAATGCCATGATCGTCATCGGCACTGCCGTTGACCCGGATATGGGCGGTGAGCTGCGGGTTACCGTGGTGGCCACCGGCCTCAACAAACCCGGTCACGAGGCACCCAGACCCGTGGTACGGAACGTGACCATGCAGCCCCTGCTGCCCCCGGTCACAGTGGCAGGGGCAGAACCGGGTGCACTGCCGGACTACCGGGAACTGGAACGTCCGGCCGTACTCCGTCGGGCCGCCCGGGCACAGCCCAGGCCAGCCGAAGAGCCCTGTGCAGACAGGCTGAATCTTCCGGCCTTCATGCGCACCCAGGCCGACTGATTTGCCGGCTGTTGGCGGTGGCCGGAGGCGGCGTCAGCAGTGCGATGGCGCGCCAGACCCCCTCNNTGTGCAGCTGCGCCAGCTGGTCTGTCCGGGCACCGCACAGCTGTTGGGGACGCATTTCCCCTTCGCCACCTTGTGCGTCAACACCGTGGGCTCCTTCCCGATGGGCTTGCTGACCACGCCCTGACCACGCCGGCACCGGTTTCTGTTGACCGATATGCTCCCAGGACCTTGTCGCCCTGTATGAACGCGGCAGATTTTCCCTCTGTGCCATCTACATGAGCACCTCGGGTGCTGTCCATAGCCGCCTTCCTCACCGCCTGCAGCTTGGTGCGGCTACGCTGACACCGTAGCTGCACCGCAGTTGCAACCGTTATTCGCTATCCTCTTTTTTCGGGAAACCTTGTGCTGTAAGTTACTGATTTATACATACAAATAGCCTTCTTGTGTTCATGGAGGTGTCAAACCCCGGGTAGAGGCATTCCCTCAAACAGTAAGCCATATATGGAACAATTGAATATCTCCGGGATCGCCATATTCATCGTGCTTAAATCCACGGCCGTGGACAGTACAGCACATACACAAGAACGTTGAATACCGTTTTGGGCAGCAACTCCGAACAGTATTATTTCTGCTTCGCCTGAATGAGGCCTGCAGATCCTGTGGAAGTTGCCTGTTATTCTTCACATAACCCAGCATCATGGCATGTGGCATAGCCCAGGCATAGTCACCACACACAAATCTATACATGCCTTCTTCAATATATTGCAAAGAAGTTTTATTCCGGTCAATGATTTTGCATTCAATAAAAAGCGCATCCTGTATTGTATCAATTCCTGCTTTGCGCTCGATTCTTCTGATCACCAGATCAGGTTGCTTGTTGATACTTCTCCCATTGTAATTGCAAAGATCCTCGCCTCTTGTGATAGTTTGAAATCGGCAACAGTTAAATCCAGGCTCTTCTTCACTCCCCATAAGCCGATTAAGTGCCGCCTGCAGTTTAACTGTTATTTTGTCCTCTGACAACTTTGTCAGAGATTTGGTTGGTATCTTCTGCCATGCCTTGCTGATTGCGAGATTGACACAACGCAAAAACGTTTTTTCCCAGCACTTGTATGGATAGGGTGCTGTGTTTCTTGTTGTTAAAGGCGTCATGATATCTTCTGAAAAAATTCAGAATACTCTTCCAGAAGTTGTAGCGCGAGCAATCTTGCCCTGCTGGGAGTCCAATAACGGTATTGGTTGAGTAATCCAATATGTATGCAATCATCCCGGGGTATCAGGATTTTGCTGGCTCCGACATCTTCGGCCATTTTGTATATGGCAGCTTTGGATATATCGCCCCGTTCAGGCAGTAATATTGAATCATCGGTATTCCCCTGCCGGGAAATAGTGATGAATTTCCATGAGTTGAATTCGATAGTATCCGGCTGAATTTTCATTCTGTATGGAATCAGGGTTTTTGAGAGACTATCGTGAAACCTTTCTATGTCGCCACGCCTGACTTCCTTTTGGGCATTTTTCCTTGCAGTCCTGCCTGGCAAAGATACATCCAATGTATCCTTGATTACCTCCTGCTCATACACATTTAAACCATACAGTGAAAATGTCCATTTATTGAGAGACTTTCGATCAGGATTATGTTTAAATCTGTTGTATATGGCTTGCATTTTCTCCTTTTGAATTTTGGGTAATCCATCGTATGGGATCACAGGGAATTGTCCAACGTCAGAAAAATAAAAGACATCACGTTCAACACCATATTTTGCACTGATCATAAGCATGTAATAAACGAACAGGTCGCTGTTTAAGATTATGAACAGGTATTCTGCCAAATTTTCCTTGTCTGGACACTCATGAGTGCTGTAGCCATAAAATGACGAGTTGTATATCAGCGGCTTCGGTCCCGTATAAATAAAGGCAGGCCCTTTGGTTCTATCAGTGCTGATGCTTTGTTTGATCAGCACCAGAGGTGGCTCATATATCTTCTTTTGGCGTGGCCCTTCCAGTTTGGGCAGGTCAAAGGTGCCCAATTGATCCGGATTAATAAAATACTCCTGATTATCCTCGTCTTTCAGGTGCAAGGCATGCATGGCACATAATGATGATGCATCTTTGCCCTTATTACCAGATATATAACCTGTACCAGAACGATTACTACCACAAAAATTTTGCCAATATTTATTGAGTGGGAAGGCCTGCTCAATTTTCTCTCCTGTTGAAAACAATGACTGCAGGTGATCCATAACGTGAACATCCAACGCAGTTCCTTTGTAGAGTGTTTTTAACAGATAAGGTTTTTCCTCAAGTACACCAGGTTGCACGAGTTCTGCGCTTTGGTGATCGATTCTGATGCGCCCCTGATGCTGGTTTAATGATTCTTCGTACTGCGGGCTAATGAACTGAAAGGCAGCACGCTTGTCAGGTATTTCATTTCTGGCGAAAAGCAAACAGAATGGGGCACTACTACGGGGCCATACCCTTGATTTTCGCATCGCGGAGCCATTGAGAATCCCTGTGACGTTCAGTGCCTTGAACAGGTCTGCTCTGGCCTGTGTACCACGAACTGATCTCTTGAACAATAGTCGCGCATGCAGGACAAGCGCAATGATGCCTCCAGGCCTTGCCCAGTCCATGCTTTTCCAAACAAAGGGCAGATCGGGCACCTGGTCCGGATTTTCGTAGTTATCTGCGATGTTCCGGATATCTGCATCGGCATAGGGCAGATCGGGCACCTGGTCTGGATTTTCGTAGTTATCTGCGATGTGCTGGATCTCTGCATCGGCACAACGTCTGCGGGCTACATCTCTCACGCAGTCTGACAATTCGCCACGCATCCTGCTCGGGAAACCGGACCATGGCGGGTTGCCGATGACAATGTCATATCGTTGACTGTTGCTGTCTCCTTGCTTCCCAAGGCTCCCCATAACATGGGAGTTTTCTTGCCAGGGCTCATCTTCCCCCCGGGTATTATGCAGTACGGTTCCAAGCAACTTTTGTCCGAATCGGAGTTTTGAAACTGGCGTGGGGTCAGGGTCCAGTTCCAGTGCTGACAGGTATAGCCCCAGCGCAGAAAGAGTCAAGGCAGTGCCATTGATATCAAATCCTGCAAGTTGTTTGTACAGAATATTGCGAATGACTTGCGTATCTGGTCTTCTCCTTGTTGCTTTCCAATGTTCCGCAACGAGTCGCCTGAATGCCAGCACAATAAAGATGCCTGCGCCACAGGCAGGGTCCAGGACGCAAGACTTGTGTCTCTGGTTATCTTCAATGCCATCAAATGCCTGTGTGAGCATGTATTCCGCGATGTGTCTGGGCGTATAGTGGATGCTCTCGCTTCTGGCACTTCTTCTGACTTCCGGGTCAAGATTCTCATGTGCATAGCGCTCATAGACTTCACTCAGAATACCCACCGGAACATGCGCGAAGCTGATGAATCCTGGAAGATGCATTTGTCCATGCGCATCAGTGTGGTGTAGTATGTATGACAACTGCTTAAAAACAACGTCATCAAGGCTATTAAACCACTCATGATATTGTGCTTTCCGGACTGACAGCTTCAACATATCACCATTGAAGATTTCATCCAGCCATTTATTGGTTATAGCAGCACAAGTCGGGTTTTCAAAGCTGCCACGCGGATCACATTTATCGGGTAGCTCAGGGAATGTCTCAGGTGTTATGATCCCTCGATCCAACAAAAATCGTGTCAGTAGTGCACGACCAATTAATGTATGAATGATTTCGTGCTGGTTACGCAGGGCTGGAGTCTTGTTCAGTTCAGTTCCGACGTTTTTCAACAGACTGAATAAATGTTCGTGAACGGATCTTTCTGTTCCTGTTTCCCTGTATATCAACCTGGAGATACGCGACGTTCCTTCAATGAGATCCCTGATAAATTTCGGCTGTTCTGTGTTAACCTTATGGAATTCTGGTGATGCGGCTGACTCCTGAACTTCACACGGGAATGGTTGAATTGCACAAACATGTAGTGCTCCGGGATGAACGACTGCCAGTGCTGCTCTCTCGTCCCGGCAGGCAAGGATGTTAAGTGTATCGCGAATCTGGCTTGCTCTCGCTGGCGGTTGCCGGGCCAGGCTATCGGCATCCATAAAATACAGGATCGGGTGGCAATCCACCTCTATGACCCCATCAGGCAGAGGGGTCTGTGCATCGGGTTGAATAAGGCTGAGGTAGTTGATGGAGCGATAATCCGCTCTGTCAAACAACAGAATTTCCTGCTTCGTTGCGCCATAATTTTCCAGGCAGGTTACTAAATCAGTGCTCATGTCTGCCTGGTAGCTATATCCGGCGGGGGCACCCATATACCGTCCCTCTCCATGCCGGGGGAGGCGGCAGTACGGGCATCAGTTCAGTATTTGCGGGGAGAGGCATATCGCGGCATGGTACGCAAGCCTGCATGGGAACTCAAGTGCAGGGCGGCCGTGAGCCCGTGGCTCAGGTGCTGACTGCCTTGCGCAGGTAGACGGGCAGTGCCATCGCGGCATCCCGGGGTGTGGCCTTGCCGACCACAGCCAGTCGGGCAACTGCCGCGGCGGTGGGCGTGAGTTCCGGTTCTGTAGCGCACAGTGTTGCACCCAGACGTTGCTCCAGTGCTGCGCGGTATACCTGGAAGCCATTGCCTGCACCTGTCCATCCGCCCGCGTCGGGTACGGGGACCTGTTGCGGTTCAGCAAGGCACTCTGTACAGACGGGTTGTACGATGCCGACTGCCGTGCGGTGGTATGCCCCCCAGTACACCTGTCCCATGCGTGCATCCAGTGCGGCCAGCACCCGGCTGCCACTGCTCTGTTGCGCCAGTGCTGCCAGCGAGGATATCGGCATGACTGGCAGTGCGGCGCCCAGTGCCAGACCCTGCGCCGTCCCGGCAGCGATGCGTACGCCGGTGAAGGCCCCCGGCCCGCACCCAAAGGCGATCGCATCCAGTTGCCCGAGCCGTATTGACATGGCGGTCAGCAGTGCATCAACCATCTGCAGCACACGATCCCCGTGGCGCTCTGTCTGCGGCTCCAGTCGTTCGTGATATTCCCCGTCCAGATACAGCGCCACCGAACAGTTTGCGGTGGCGGTTTCCAGGGCCAGCAGCTTCATTGGTGTTGGCGGGTATAATCCCCGCTGTATGTTTCGACCCTATGCATTCTTTATCAGCACCCGTTACACTGCGTTGGGCAGCCGTGGCTTCATCTCCTTCATCTCGCTCGTTGCGGTAGCGGGTCTGGCGCTCGGTGTGATGGCGCTTATCACCGTGCTCTCCGTGATGAACGGCTTCCACCAGGAGTTGCGCAGCCGCATTCTGGGCATGGTTGCCCACGCCACCATATACACCCCGGGTTTACTGGACGATTGGCAACAATCTGCCGCGACCCTGTTGCAGCATCCACAGGTGTTGGCGGTTGCTCCCTTCGTGCAGGGTGAGGGCATGCTGATGCAGGGCGGTCGCATGCAGGCGGTGCTGGTCAAGGGGATACTGCCGGAGGCCGAGGCCCCACTCTCCATTGTGGATGAGAAGATGCAGCACGGTCGCCTGGACAATCTGCGGGCCGGGGAGTTCGGGATCCTGTTGGGGGCCTCGCTGGCACGCAAGTTTGGGGTACGGCCCGGGGCTACACTGACGTTGGTGGTGCCCGAATTGCGTACCGGTCTCACCGGCATCATCCCCAGATTGAAGCGCTTCACGGTGCAGGGTACCTTTGAGATAGGCATGTATGAGTTTGATTCATCGGTTGCACTGATCCATCTGCAGGATGCGGCACGCCTGTTTACGCGAGGGGGCAATGAAGGTCTCAGCCTGTTGACTGCGGATCTGATGTCCGCCCCGACAGTCAGTCGGGATGCGGCGCAGCAGCTGTCTGAGCCCTACGGGGTTGTGGACTGGACACAGCGTCACAGCAGTTTCTTTCGTGCCCTGAAGACCGAGAAGGCAGCCATGTTCGTGATTTTGATGTTGATCATTGCGGTTGCAGCCTTCAATATAGTCTCCATGCTGACCATGCTGGTCAGCAGCAAGCGCCACGACATTGCCGTGTTGCGTACCATGGGTGCCAGCACCGGGGGCATTCTCTCGCTGTTTATGATACACGGTGTGCTGGTGGCCCTGGCAGGCATCCTGGTCGGCACAGTAGGGGGGTACCTGCTGGCGCGTAACGTTACCGGGCTGGTGACCTGGCTGGAGACGAAGACTGCGGTCGATTTTGTGCCCGAGGAGGTCTATTACCTGAGCGAACTGCCATCATCCCTGCACTGGCCGGATGTGATCTGGATCGACTGCTCGGCGTTCCTGCTCGTAGTAGTGGCGACCCTGTACCCGTCCTGGCGGGCTGCGCTGCAACGTCCGGCGGCGGTACTGCGTCATGAGTGAGCCGGCAGTGGCCCTGTGCTGTACCGGCCTGACCCACGGCTTTCAGCAGGGGATGGACCGCATCGAGCTGTTGCAGGATGTCGAGTTGACGGTAGCCGCCGGGGAATCGGTGGCGATCATCGGTGCCTCGGGTTCCGGCAAAAGCACCCTGCTGCATCTGCTGGCCGGGCTGGAGTCTCCCGATGCCGGGCAGTTGAGCATAGTCGGGCGGCGGCTGGACCAGTTGCGGGCCGCCGAGCAGAATCGCCTGCGCAATCAGCAACTGGGTTTTATCTTTCAGTTTCACTTCCTGCTGCCGGAGTTCACTGCCCTGGAAAATGTTGCCATGCCCATGTTGATCGCGGGCCGCCGCCCTGCTGTTGCGATGCAACATGCCCGTGCCCTGCTGGAGCGCCTGCAACTGGGTCATCGTCTGAGGCATCGCCCGGGGCAACTGTCGGGCGGGGAATGTCAACGTGTCGCCATCGGCCGGGCGCTGGTCATGAACCCGGCCTGCGTATTGGCGGATGAGCC
>DKIB01000056.1 GCA_002454015.1 Proteobacteria bacterium UBA6729 | reverse complement strand
AATTATGCCCGCTGCTTTGACAAACTTCGGTTTAGAAGATTGGGCAGATAAGAATTGCAAGGACTGTGGTATGTAATAGATGTTGAAACTACATTCTTTTCTACCGAGTATTATTTCCGGGCTAATTATTACCGCCTGTTTTTCATGCGATCCTTCATCCAGTAATTGGCCTCCTGAGGCGCCTGTTGGAGCTCGCCTGAAAATAGATTGTAGTAATAATAAGCATTATAGTGTCGATGTCAGTTGGCAGCGTATATTAGTAGTGTGTCGAAGTCAGGCAGACATTGAAAGACTGGGCCGTTTAAACAGCGAGGTATATGAACCTGATTTAAAGTCCTCGCTTGATAAAAGTTATCGGGCTGTGCGAAGTGATGTATTTATCGCGTTTGATGTAGGTCCGTATACCAGGTGCAGCCCCCTTATATTTGTACCTGAAGGAAGACTGGAACGGCCGGTGAACTCGCCTATGCCTGGAAAGTTTGATTATTCTCCCGGAATGTTTCATTCTCCATGTCTTGAGGGGTCATTTGATATGGCTGGTCGGCAATTTAAACCTGGTCGTTTCGCTTCCATGGGGGTTCAACATTTTATTGGCAATCTTGCTGTTCCAAAGTATCGTTACGTATCAGATACGGAAATTGAATTCGAATAATATGCTGCCCCTTCGTGTGTACCTCTGAAGACAATGGCAGTGCTGGTATTTTATCCGTACCATCAAGGAGAAACTCCTGTGTCTACTGCCCCACGGTTTGCCTGAACACGGTTTTGGGTCGTGACCGGCTCATCTTCCTGACTTGCCGGATAACCGTGACGGGGAGGGCTATGTCCACAGCTGATGTGGTAAAAGCAGGGGGCAGGGTTTCCCAGGCCGTCCTGCGGCTGCTTCGGGGCGAGAGCCTGGATACTCTGTCCCGGGAAGGCCCGTGCCGATACACTCCCTGTCTGGCGGGACAGCGTGCTCAACGCCGGTCTCGCAGCGTTGCAGTTCAGTCCCGGTTTCGATAGTGTAGCTGAGCAGTTCATAGGGAGCAACTGCTCTGGATAGAGCCCTTGTGACCGTTGCAGACCTCAGGCCTGCTCTGCAGCAATGGCGTAGACGGTGCAACGTGCAGTGGCATGGGTACCGTGCCTCAGCGCAGCTTCGACGGGCCCTGGTTGACTTGAGGGTTGCGGCCATGGGTCCGTGTCCGGAAAATCGGGGGCAGAGTCTTGCTTCGCAGGGTTCTGGTGGAGGGGGCAGCCCCCCGGGTCTTCCCAAAAGAGTCCAGGCGACCCGGGAGGATGATGCAGGCCCTGGCTCACAGCTCGCAAGAACTACTGCAGCCGGGGAGCTGTTATAATGAGGGTTATGAAGCCTGTCAGAACCCGGTTTGCTCCCAGCCCAACGGGGGCACTGCATGTGGGGGGGGTGCGTACGGCGTTGTATTCGTGGCTGTATGCGCGGCATTGTGGTGGGGAGTTTATGGTGCGTCTGGAGGATACGGACCGGCAGCGTTCCAGGGTGGAGTTTGAGGCAGATATACTGGCGGGTCTGGAGTGGTTGGGGTTGCGTGCGGATGTGGAGCCTGTGCGGCAGTCGGAACGGCAGTCCCGGTATGTGGAGGTGGTGGAGTCGCTGCTGGCATCCGGGCGTGCCTATCGTTGTTATTGCAGCCGGGAGGAGTTGGAGCAGATGCGTCAGGAGGCCATGGCGCGGGGGGCAAAGCCGCGTTATGACGGGCGTTGTCGGGAGCGCAGGCCGTTGGCGGGTGTGGATGCGGTGGTGCGCCTGCGTAACCCGGATGGCGGGGAGGTGGTGGTTGATGATCTTTTGCAGGGGCGGGTGGTGTATCGCAATGAGGAGCTGGATGATCTGATTCTGTTGCGTTCTGATGGTATGCCTACCTATCATCTGACGGTGGTGGCCGATGATATGGATATGGGCATCACTACGGTGATTCGCGGGGATGATCATCTGAACAACACGCCGCGGCAGCTGAATCTGTTTGCGGCACTGGGGGCTGTGCCGCCGGACTATGTGCATGTGCCCTTGATCCTGGGTGCGGATGGCAGTCGGCTTTCCAAACGTCATGGTGCCACCGGGGTGGGGTGGTTTCGGGAGCAGGGCTATCTGCCGGAGGCGTTGCTGAACTATCTGGTCCGGTTGGGCTGGGCGGCGGGTGACCGCGAACTGTATAGCCCGGATGAGCTGGTGCAACATTTTACCCTGTCGGGCTTGAACCGCTCTGCTGCCCGCTTTGACTTGCAGAAGCTGGACTGGTGCAATCGGCAGCATATGCTGCGGTTGCCGGTGGCGGAGTTGCAGGAACGGTTGGTGCCTTATCTGGCGGAGCGTCCGACCGGGCAGCTGGTTGCGGTGCTACGGGAACGGGAGAGCACCCTGACGGGCCTGGCGGCTCATATACAGATCTTTCTGCGGGGTCCGGAGGGCTATGAGCCGGGGGATGCGCGCAAGTTTTTGACGAGGGAGACGGCGCCGGTGTTGCAGGCATTGCATGGGCTGCTGGCTGCCTGTGCGGAGTGGAGCGCACCGCAGCTGTTGGAGTTGTTGCGGGGGTATGCGGCTGCCAGCGGTCTGTCCATGGGGCGGGTCGCTCAGCCCCTGCGGGTTGCCCTGTGTGGTCGCAGTGCGTCCCCGCCCATCGACGTAACGTTGGAGCTGGTGGGTCGTGATGCCACCTTGGAGCGGCTGCTGGCGGCCTTGGGGGAGGCGTCCAAGTGATTGTTTTTAATGAAAATATTGACAGCCCCCCGGGGGTGGTTGTACGGCAGGGCGGGTTTGCGTTATAGTGCACCGTCGGCAAGGGCTGGTGTGCGCATCGGTTCGGGGCCGGATCGGGAAGTGGGCTGGACCCACTTTTTTGTTGTCCGCAAATAGTATGTACAGACAGAATCAGGCATTAGTGAATTTGCTGTCTCCGGTGGTGCAGTCCATGGACTATGAGCTGCTGGGGCTGGAGTATCACGAGGGGAATCGCAGGGCCGTGTTGCGTGTCTATATAGACAGTGATCAGGGCATAGGCGTGGATGACTGCGCCCAGGTCAGTCGGCGACTGGGCACATTGCTGGATGTGCACGACCCGTTGCCGGGTTCCTATCAGCTGGAGGTGTCTTCTCCCGGGACAGACCGTCCGCTATTCACGCTGGCACAGTTTGCACGCTGTGTGGGGAGCCGGGCCCGGGTGAGGTTGCAGGATCGCAGTACGGATCGGCATACCTTTACCGGGCGCATTGAGGGGGTGGAGGACGATGCGGTGCGGATAGAGACTGCAGACGGGTTGCATGTGTTGCCCGCAGAACATATAGGTTGGGCACGGCTGGTGCCTGACTATCGGAGTGCTGGATGAATCAGGATATTCTTAATGTAGTTGCGGCGGTCAGCAACGAGAAGGGGGTGGGCAAGGACATCATCTTTAGTGCCATTGAGGCGGCCCTGGAAAGTGCTACCCGCAAGCGTTTTCCGGGTGAGGTGGATGTGCGTGTTGCGGTGGACCGTGATACGGGTGATTACAGCACGTACCGGCGCTGGCAGGTGGTGCCGGATGATATGGAGCCTCTGGAGCTGCCGGAACAGCAGATCCATCTGCAGGATGCGCAGGTACGCCAGGCCGATGTGGAGTTGGACGGGTACATAGAAGAGCCCATGGAATCGGTGGCATTCGGGCGCATCGGTGCGCAGAATGCACGCCAGGTGATCGTGCAGAAGGTGCGGGAGGCTGAACGCGCCCGGGTGGTGGAACTCTACCAGGGGCGGGAAGGCGAATTGCTGAGCGGCACGATCAAGAGTATAGAGCGCAATGGCATTGTGCTGGATCTGGGAGATAATGCCGAAGGCTATATCCCGCGTTCGGCATTGATTCCCCGGGAGAGTGTGCGGATGGGGGATCGTCTGCGGTGTATCCTGACTGAGGTGCGGGAGGAATCACGCACCCCGCAGTTGTTGACCCTGAGTCGCACGGACCGACGCCTGCTGATCGAACTGTTTCGGGTTGAGGTGCCGGAGATCAATGAGGGCATGATTCGCATCATGGGTGGGGCGCGTGACCCGGGGGCCAGGGCCAGGCTGGCCGTGCAGGCCCTGGATACGCGTACGGATCCTATCGGGGCCTGTGTAGGTATGCGTGGCTCCAGGGTACAGAATGTATCCAATGAGTTGTCGGGCGAGCGGGTGGATATCATTGCCTGGGACAAGGAGCCGGCACGCTATGTGCTGAATGCCATGGTGCCCAATGACATCGTCTCGGTGATGGTGGACTGGGACCGCGAGAGCATGAATCTGGTGGTTGATGAGGATCACCTGTCGCAGGCCATTGGTCGGGGCGGTCAGAATGTCAAACTGGCCAGTGAGTTGCTGGGCTGGGAACTGAACGTTATTCCTGTGGAGGAGTATGAGAAACGGCACCGAAAGGAGTCAGAGGAACTGCGTGCCATCTTCCAGGAGGTACTGGATACCGGGGAGGATGTAGCGGCCATACTGGTGGATGAAGGGTATTCCTCCATTGAGGAGATCGCCTATGTGCCGGAGTCCGAGTTGCTGCAGATCGAGGCATACGATCAGGAGTTGGTCGAGCAGCTGCGCGCCCGTGCCCGGGATGTGTTACTGAACCGTGCCCTGTCCCGTGAGTTGCGGCTGGTGGATGCCAATCCGGCGGCGGATCTGCTGGAGATGGAGGGCATGGACCGGGAGCTGGCCTATGAGCTGGCCAGCCATGACATTGTTACCATGGAGGATCTGGCGGATCAGGCGGTGGATGATATCCTGCAAATTGGCGGGCTGGATGAGAAACGCGCTGCGGAGTTGATCATGACGGCCCGGCAGCCCATGTTTGCGGAAGAGGAGGAGCGACAGCATGCCAATGCAGGATAGTACGGTAGCCGAGTTTTCCGGCACGGTCGGCGTTACGGTGGATCGCCTGTGTGGTCTGCTGGCCGAGGCCGGGATACGGGCTGAGGCGCAGACGGTGCTGGAGCGGGAAGACAAGGCCAGGTTGTTGCTGTTTCTCCGGCGCCGCCGGGGTAATGAAAATACCGAGATTGAGCCGTCCCGCATTGCCCTGCGGCGACGCAAGCATGATGAGCTGCGGGTCAATGTGGGGGGGGCGAATCGTGGCCCGCGCAATGTGCCACCCCGGCAGCGCACGGTGATCATTGAAGAACTGCGTACGCGCAACTATGTCCGTCGCCATGCGGTGCAGGAGCAGGCCGATGTAGAGCCGCCACCACTGGCCCTTGAGCCGGAGCAGCCTCCGGTGGAGGCGGCACCCCCGGCCGCAGAGCCGGCAGCACCGCCACCGGAAGTGGTGGCAGCAGCCCCGGATGGCGCGGCGACCCCGCCGCCGGAGGGCGAACCGCAGAAGAAGCTGCATGTATCCCCGGAGCGGGCTGCCCGGCGGCGCAAGAAGAAGCGCATCAAGTCGGTGGCTACGCAGACCGACAAGCAGCACACCTTCCAGAAACCCGTTGCCCCGATAGTGCACGAGGTTGAGGTGCCGGAGTCGATCTCGGTCAGCGAGTTGGCACAGCGCATGTCGGTCAAGTCCCAGGATGTGCTCCGCCATCTGATGGGATACGGCACCATGGTGACCATCAATCAGGTGCTGGATCAGGAAACCGCCCGGGTGGTGGTGGACGATATGGGTCACCGGGCGGTATTGGTCAAGTCCAGTTCCCTGGAGGAGGAGATCGGGCGCGCCCATCAGACGGTTGCGACCGGTGATGATGCGGTGCCCCGACCTGCCGTGGTCACGGTGATGGGGCATGTGGACCATGGCAAGACCACCTTGCTGGACCGCATCCGCGCCTCCAGTCTGGCAGCAGCCGAATCGGGCGGTATCACGCAACATATCGGTGCCTACGTCACGGATACGCCGCAGGGGCGCATGACCTTTCTGGATACGCCCGGACATGAGGCCTTCACCGCCATGCGTGCCCGTGGGGCGAAGCTCACCGATCTGGTGGTGCTGGTGGTGGCTGCCGATGATGGGGTGATGCCCCAGACCCGCGAGGCCATTCAACATGCCAAGGCAGCCGGTGTGCCGGTGGTTGTGGCGGTTAACAAGATCGACAAGCCCGGGGCACAGCCCGAGCGCATTCGCCGGGAACTTGCGAGTGCCGGGTTGACTTCCGAGGAGTGGGGTGGCGAGAACATCTATGTGGATGTATCGGCGCAGACGGGGGCTGGCATTGAACAGCTGCTGGAGGCGCTGTACCTGCAGGCAGAGTTGCTGGAGTTGAAGGCGCATACCGAGGGTTCTGTTTCCGGTGTGGTGATCGAGTCCCGTATCGACCGTGCCCGGGGTGCGGTGGCTACCGTGCTGGTGCAGAATGGTCGCCTGAACAAGGGTGATGTGTTGCTGAGTGGCAGTGAATACGGCAAGGTGCGGGCCCTGCTGGATCAGGACGGCAAGGATATGGAATATGCCGGGCCTTCCACCCCGGTGGAGGTGATCGGTCTGTCCAGTGCACCTGCCGTGGGGGCCAGCGTCATGACCATGCCCGATGAAAAGACGGCGCGTGACCTCGCCGAGAGGGCCAGGATCCAGGCCCGCGATCAGGCCCTGTTGCATCGGCGCCGCGCCCAGGGTGATGTGTTTGCCCAGGTGGATGCAACCGCGCCGGGCAAGTTGCCTGTCATTGTCAAGGCGGATGTGCGGGGCACCGCACAGGCCCTGGCCACCGCCCTGGAGAACCTGCGTCAGGGGGATGCCGCGGTTTTTCTGGTCTCTCAGGGCATTGGGGGCATCAACGAATCCGATGTCAATCTGGCGAAGACCTGTCAGGGTTTGTTGCTGGGCTTCAATGTGCGGGCTGACAATGCCGCCCGTCGCCTGGCTGACGAGGAAGGGTTGCAGATACGCTACTACAATGTCATCTATGAATTGCTTGAGGATGTACAACAGCTGCTCGCCGGCATGGCCACCCCGG
This sequence comes from Proteobacteria bacterium UBA6729, assembly GCA_002454015.1. Taxonomy (GTDB): domain Bacteria; phylum Pseudomonadota; class Gammaproteobacteria; order Porifericomitales; family Porifericomitaceae; genus UBA6729. Next base: position 9,178 of record DKIB01000056.1, on the reverse strand, counting down.
AGGAGCGTGAACAGATCCTCGGCATGGCTGAGGTGCGTGAGGTCTTCCATTCTCCAAAACTCGGCGACATTGCCGGTTGTATGGTGGTCAACGGTCAGGTGCGTCGCAATGCCAGAATCCGCGTATTGCGTGATGATGTGGTTGTCTATGAGGGGCAGTTGGAGTCGCTGCGTCGCTTCAAGGAAGACGTCACGGAGGTCAAGAACGGCGTGGAGTGCGGAATCGGTGTGAAGAACTATAACGATGTCAGGGTCGGTGATCGCATTGAGGTTTACGAGCGCGTCGTGCAGCCGAGTAGTTAGGGGCATGGTCAGCAGGCGCACCCAGCGCGTTGCCTCCACCGTGCAGCGTAGCCTTGCGGCCCTGCTGTTGCAGGATCCGGAGTTTGCCCGGGCGGCAGTAGTGACGGTTGAATTGAACGCTGACCTGGGTACCGCCAGGGTCTACATCGACAATGCCCTCCCGCTGATCGAACAGCTGAACGTGGCGGCCCCGCGCCTGCGCACCCGGCTGGCTGCTACCCTGATGTTGCGCAATACCCCCCGTCTGAAGTTCATTCCCTGTGGGCCGTCGTCGCAAGGGGCGTGAGATACACGGCATACTGCCGCTGGACAAGCCGCCCGGCCTGACCTCCAACCAGGCCCTGCAGCGGGTCAAACGACTGTATCAGGCCGCCAAGGCGGGACATACCGGCACCCTGGATCTGATCGCCACCGGCATGTTGCCGCTGTGTTTTGGGGAGGCCACCAGTATGTCCGGCTTTTTGCTGGATGCCAACAAGGGCTACCGGGTGTGCTGTACCCTGGGGGTGACTACCACCACGGGGGATTGTGAGGGGGAGGTCAGCGCCCGCTCGTCGGTCCCTCCCCTCAGCACTGCAGACATGGAGGCGGCCCTGCAGCCCCTGCGTGGCGAGCAACAGCAGGTGCCGCCCATGCTCTCTGCGGTGCACCATAAGGGTCAGCGACTCTACAAGCTGGCCCGCAAGGGTCTGGAGGTGAAGCGCGAGCCGCGCCGCATTGTGGTGTACACCCTGCAGCTGCTGGCATTGCAGGGGGACTCTCTGGAACTGGAACTGAGTTGCAGCAAGGGCACCTACGTGCGCTCCCTGGTCACTGATCTGGGGGAGCGGCTGGGCTGTGGTGCCCATGTGAGTGCGCTGCGGCGTCTGTGGAGCGGTCCTTTCCACTCCATGATCACCATGCAGACCCTGGAGGCCATGGAGTCGGATGCGACCCGGGATGCGCTGCTGCTCCCTGCGGACCAGGCGCTGGCCGACAAACCGGCCCTGCAGCTCACGGCAAGCACCGCCTGGTATCTGTGTCGGGGTCAGTCGGTGCTGGTGCCGCACGCCCCGACTGCAGGTCTGGTACGCCTGTACAGTGGTGAGCGTTTCCTCGGGGTGGGCAGTATGCAGGAGGATGGTCGGATCCGTCCCCGGCGCATCATTCGTTCCGGTATGATCAATGTCCTCGGCAGGCAGGGCGGCTCACGCTGACCCGGCAACCCGGAAGCACGTGCGTACAGTACACAACAGACCCCGCCAGGCCGGGGCGCAGCAGCCGCCCGGTCGGGTACTCGGTGCGGTACTGCCGACCCTGCCTGCACTGCAACGCTCGTATGCGTTGCAGCAGCAGGCGGCCACGGTAGGCTTTGACTGGGCTGAGGTCGCCGGGGTGTACGGCAAGTTGCAGGAGGAGGTGGCGGAATTGGCAGAGGCCCTGGGGCGGGGGCCCGGCCCGGCGCGTGAGGAACTGGGCGATGTGCTGTTTGTGTGTGTGGCCCTGGCGCGGCATCTGGGTTGCGACCCGGAGGTGTTGATGCAGGCGGCCAACCACAAGTTTGAGCGCCGCTTCAATGCGGTTGAGGATCGTCTGGGCGGGCGGCTGCCGGAGGCCTCACTGGCAGAAATGGAGGCCGCCTGGCAGGCAGTCAAGCGGGCCGAGGGTAAGGGCTAGCCTGCATCGGCGGTACGCTTGTCCCGGCGGACCATTGCGTAGGCCGAGTGGTTGTGGATGGACTCAAAGTTCTCTGACTCAACGGTGTAGCGCAGAATGCGCTCATCCTGGTTGAGCCGTATTGCCAGATCCCGCACCATGTCCTCCACGAATCGGGGGTTATCGTAGGCGCGTTCCGTGACGTATTTTTCATCCGGTCGCTTCAGCAGTCCATACAGTTCACAGGAGGCGGTCTGCTCGGCCATTTCGATCAGTTCCTCCACCCACACAAACTCGTTCAGCAGCACCTTCAGGGTCAGGTGCGAGCGCTGGTTGTGGGCACCGTAACTGGAGATTTCCCTGGAGCAGGGGCACAGTGAGGTGACCGGTACGACGACCTTGACATGCACCTTCGTGCCCGCCTCATCCATGTGGCCGATGAAAGAGACCTCATAGTCCATCAGACTGCGTACCCCGCTGACCGGCGCGGCCTTGTCCAGAAAGATCAGAAAACTCATCTCTATGCAGCCGGTCCGGGCCTCCAGTGCCTTGCTCATGTGGCCGATCATCTCCATGAAACTGTCCACCGAGATCTCGTGCTTGTAGGCATTCAGGATCTCCACAAAGCGCGACATGTGGGTGCCCTTGAAGTTATGCGGGAGCCCCACATACATGTTGAAGTTGGCCACGGTGTGCTGGTCACGCCCGGAGCGGCAGCGGATCACCACCGGATAGCGGATATCCTTGATGCCCACCTGATCGATGGCCACGCAGCGACCGTCCGGCGAGTTCTGGATGTCCGGTATGCTGGCAACAGCGGCTTTCAGGGAGGAGGCCATGCGCCTATCTTAACACTGCCCGGCGCAGGCTTGCATACTCAGTGGTCCCGCTGTATCGCATAGTCGGTCAGATAGCGCAGCAATGCGGCCGGCTCACCCCAGGGGACAAGGCACTCTCTGGCCTGGTTGCGGTAGTCTTCGGCGGTACGCCGGGCCTCCTCCAGGCCCAGCACATCCGGGAAGGTGGGCTTGGCACGCTCCCGGTCAGAACCCTGTGGCTTGCCCAGGACGGCCGTGTTGCCTGCCACATCCAGCACATCGTCGTGAATCTGAAAGGCCAGGCCCAGGGCGTCTGCGAAGGCATCCAGCCGGTGCAGTTCCGCAGGGCTGCCCCGGCCGACGTGTGCCCCCATGCGTATGGCAGCACGGATCAGCGCACCGGTCTTCATACGGTGGATCTGCCGCAGCATTTCCGGGGTCCCGGGCCTGCCCATCATTGCCAGGTCCAGGTGCTGCCCGCCCACCATGCCGGTCGGGCCGCAGGCACGGCCCAGATCCAGCAGCATGGTCGTGGTACGGTCGGTGGGGGTCTCACAAAGTACGGTAAAGGCCAGGGCCTGCAGGGCATCGCCCACCAGGATGGCAGTGCCCTCATCAAACTTGCGGTGGCAGGTGGGGCGACCGCGCCGCAGCTCGTCATCATCCATGGCAGGCAGGTCATCATGCACCAGCGAGTAACAGTGGATCAACTCCAGTGCACAGGCCGGGGCATCCAGTTGTGCGGGCGCTGCATCAAACAGTTCCCCGGTGGCATAAACCAGCAGTGGCCGCATGCGCTTGCCGCCACCGAGCACGGCGTACTGCAGGGCTTCGTGGAGCACCGCCAGTTCGGGGGGTGGCGCAGGGCCGTCCAGGCACCGCTGCAGGGCAGCCTCGATGCGTTGTCTGTAGTTCTGCAGGCGCTGTTTCAGTAGCTCTGCAGCCGATGCCGTCGTGGTAGGGGGCTGCGCGGGTTCGTTCATGCGTGCTCAGCAGGATCAGGGGGAGGGGAATCAGACCCGCAGGGCTCCAGTCCGGACTGGCGGCAGGGCCGAGGCATCATGCGGCTGCACCTTCTGGCCTGGGGGCCGGGGCAACTTCAGTCTGTCCCGGTGGGTTCGGTATCCGGCTCATGCAGGGGGGCCAGCGACGCAGTGCCTTCCTTGCGCACCAGCTGCTGCACCCGCTGCTCCATATTCGCCAGGGTGTGCTGTAGATTGCGTCCGTGTTCCAGGCCCTGCCTGAAGTGCTCCAGCCCCTCCGCCAAGGATTGATCATCGCCTTCGAACTTCTCCACGAGCTGTTCCAGTTCACGCATCCGGGTCTCAAAGTCTGCGGCAGGCACCGGGGTGGCGGCGGCAGGGTCCTGCTGCCGCAACGCCTCGGTCTGCTGTGCGGCCGCTGCCAGCAGTTGCTGGCACTTGCGTACCAGCCGCTGTCCCTGTTCATAGTACCGCATGGAGTCCTGCAGGGCCAGCTCGCCATTTTCCATGGCTACCACCAGCGCCTCCAACTCCTTGCAGGTGCTTTCAAAACTGTCTGCCGTGCCATGCTCCCCGGACATCCTGTAAAATATAACCCAAGCAGGGGTTTATTGCCACCTGTGGGGGTGTACCTGCCATGTTTGTTGTACCGAATCATCCTGCGTCTGCAGCCGCTGTGTCTTCCTGCATAGTCTGGGGGGTGTTGCTGGCGCTGTTGCTGCCCCGGGTGGTGGGCGCCGAGGAGCGCATTGAGGTGTGGGGACGGCGGGTGCCGATGCGGGCGGTGGTCATGGATCGGCAGGAGATCGAGGCACTGGCCGTGTGGACTGTGCCGGAGTTGCTGCGGTACATGCCGGGGGTGGATGTGGTGCGTACCGGGGGCCTGGCCTCACAGGTGAGCCTGTTTCTGCGGGGGGGCAACTCCAATCATACGCTGGTACTGGTGGATGGCGTACGCATCAATGATCCGCTCAGCGGCCTGGCGGATCTGTCCCTGCTGGCGGTGGATGCCATCGAACGCATAGAACTGACCCGTGGGCCACAGGGGGCGAGCCAGGGCAGTAACGCGATGGGTGGGGTTATCCATATCCATACCCGCCAGGCCACCCGGCAGGGTCTGTCCCTGCTTGGGGAGGCAGGCCGGTACCAGAGCTACCGGCAGGCCGCCGCGCTGTCGGCAGTGAACGACCGCGCGGCCTTCCATCTGCAGCTGTCCCGACAGCAGGCCGCAGGCTTTTCCATCGCCGCTGCTGGTCCGGCAGGGCAGCCGCCGGCAACGGACGATGCCTATCGTCTCTCGGCAGCCCATGCCCGGCTGGCCTGGCAGGCTGCCGCCCGGCTGCAGGGGGAACTGGGTCTGCAGGTGCAGTCCGGCTGGCGGGACATCGACAACTTTGCCGGGGGTGTGCTGGTAGACGACCCGGATTATCGGCAGTGGGATCGCAGCCTGCAGGCCCATGCCACCGCCCGGCTGGAACTCTTCTCCGGTGCTTGGCAGCAGCAGTTGCGGCTCAGCAACTTTCGCCAGCGGCGGCGGCTGGAGAATGGGCCGCAGGCCACCACGGGGTGCTTTGGCTGTGCACAGCAACGGGGCAGCCACTACGCACTGGAGTGGTTGCAGGACTGGCTGAGTCCTGCCGGACCACTGCGTCTGGGTCTGCTGGCCCAGGGGGAACGTACCGCCAACCCGCAGCAGCGCCTGACCGACTCCAGTCAGGCGCTGTGGCTGGAGTCGGAGCCCTGGGCCGGCCCCTGGCAACTGGCCCTGCGCCATGAGGATCATGATGCCTATGGCGGGCACACCAGTTGGCACGTCGGCCTGCGCTGGCCGATGCAGGGAGACTGGCACCTGCACAGCACACTGGGCACCGCCTACCGCACCCCCGGTACGAGGGAGCTGCACGGACCCTACGGCAACCCGGCCCTGCGGCCGGAGCGCAGTCTGGGCTGGGAACTGGGTATCGCCCGCCGTACCGCCCGGTGGCAGGTGGAACTGGCGGTATACCAGCAGCACTACAGCAATCTGCTGGAGTATGATGCCGCTGTCATGCACAGTATCAACAGTGGTGGAGCGGTGAGCCGCGGGCTGGAACTGTCGCTGGGTGCCGAGCCGATCCGCCGGGTGCGGCTGCAATTTGAGTACAGCTACACCGATGCCTACAACCGGGATACCGGGCTGGCCCTGCTGCGCAGGCCACGCCACAAGTTCAGTGCGCGCCTGCAGCGGGCCTGGTCCAACTGGCAGCTGCAACTGGCCCTGCGTCATATCGGGCAGCGCCATGACAGAGGCAACGTGACACTGGCAGCCTATACGGTCGGGGACGTGGCGGTGCAGTGGCAGTGGCACCCGTCGCTGCAACTGCGGCTGCGGGTGGAGAACCTGAATGATCGGGATTATTCGGAGGTCATGGGCTATCACAGCAGTGGTCGCGCCCTGTATGCGGGATTCCGTTACACCCCGGGAGGCGGGTCTTGAGCGGCCGGCTTGTCCCTGTGGAGGGCGCCCTGGTGGTGGCCCTGATCATTGCCGCCTGTGTGAGCAGACTGTTGCCCCATCCCCCCAACTTCACGGCCCTGGGGGCCGTGGCCCTGTTCGCAGGGGCCTGCCTGCGCCCGCTGCCTGCCGTGCTGTGTTGCCTGGGCGCGCTGCTGCTGAGTGACCTGTTGCTGGGACTGTACGCCCCCCTCGGCATGCTGGCGGTCTATGCGGGCAGTTTGCTCGGGGTGCCGATGGGTCGCTGCCTGCTGGCCGGGGCAGTCCGCCCGGTGCGACTGGTGCTGGCTGCCGGTGCAGGGGCCACCGTGTTTTTTGTGGTCTCCAATCTGGGGGTATGGTGGGAGGCCTATCCACACGACGCGGTGGGCCTGCTGGCCTGCTACATAGCTGCCCTGCCATTTTTCGGGCCAACCCTGCTCGGCAATCTGTGCTGGGTACCCGCGCTGTTCGGCCTGCGGGCCCTGTTGCTGAGGGGATGCCGGTACCTCGCCCGGGGGCAGGCCTATTTCTCGATCAGTTCCAGATAATCGCTTTCGCGGTGGATATTGAACAGGTTTAGAAAACTGTTCCCCAGCAGGATGATCCGCATACTGCTGTCCGGGACCACGGTGGCGCGGATATTGCGCTTCTCTATCGAACCCACCCGCACCCGGTCCAGCAGCACCACATAGACCTCCACGACGTTGGCAGCGGTCTGTACATACTCGCGCTTTCCCCTCCTGTAGTCTATGCCGATACGCTCGGCCTCAACAGCGTTCAGGGAGATGTAGGTGGCCCCGGTGTCGACCAGAAAACTCACCCCCACCCCGTTGATCCCCCCCTTGGTGTGGTAGTGACCATTCGGGTCCGGATACAGGCGCAGCTGCCCGGCGGCACGTTTGGAAAAGGTCCCGGTGATCCGGCCCGAAACATGCAGGGTGTAGGACTGTCCATCAACCTCTATCCGCGCCTGTTCGCTGTCGGAGGACAGCAGGGTGATCCCCTCCGGGCTGGTTTCGCCAGTCTTCAGCATGCGCTGCCTGCCCCCGATGGACAGCATGGCCCGATCCTTGAACAGGGCCATCACCTGCACATCCGGCGGGGACTCGGCAGACAGGGCAGACAGGGCAGGGCAGCACAGGGCCAGCAGCAGGACGATTCCCCCTGTCCTGCGACCCCTGACAAGGCGTTGCACAGACATCCCCGCAGTCTACCGTTTTACGGGCCTGTTGGCAGGCGTACGCCGGTCGATATATGCCGGAGGCATATCCCGTTGCGACCCCGGTAGCAGCGCCAGAAAACGTTCCCGGCTGATCAGGGTGGCCCCGAGACCCTGCAGATGCGCCGAGGGCAGCTGACAGTCGATGAGGGTGCACCCCTGCTGGTCCAGATGCCGTACCAGCCAGGCCAGGGCCAGCCCGGAGGCGTTGGCCACCCGGGAGAACATGGATTCCCCACAGTAGACCTGGCCTGTGGCCATGCCGTACAGACCGCCCACCAGTTGCCCATGCTGCCAGACCTCCACCGAACAGGCATGGCCCTGTCGGTGCAGGGTGCACCAGGCCTGCATCAGCTCCGTCGTGATCCAGGTGTGGGGTCGCCTCGGGGTCGGTGCAGCACATTCCTGGATCACATTCTCGAATTTACTGTTAAAAGTTATTTCAAATGATTGATCATCAAGGTTCTTGTTAAGGCTACGCGAGGCCTTGAAGTGATCCGGGAACAGCACGCAGCGTGGGTCCGGAGACCACCACAGCAGGGGCTCATCCGCATGGGACCACGGAAAGATGCCCTGCGCATAGGCATGCAACAGCCACTCCGGGGTGATCTGACCCCCGATGGCCAGCAGGCCCTCCGGCGCAGACAGGGCCTCCCGGGGCGGTGGAAAGTCCGGCTGCCAGCACCGCAGGGTCGGCGAGTACAGCGGGCGCTCCCCGGCCCCCTCAGAGCTCGGCGATTGCAATCTGTACACCGGATTCATGGTGTTCAACGTCGAAGTAGCCCCGGGCATTGCAGGCCACCCGTAACGCACCATCATGATAGTCCGTCCGGGTATGGGTATGCCCGTGCAGCCAGATATCAATCGGGTAGTGTGTGGCCAACCACTCCAGGGAGTTGCAGTAGGTGTGCATGCTGGGGTCCTTGCCACTGCGGTGCCAGCTGAGCAGACTGGGTGCATGATGGGTCACCACCACCGTTTTGCCTGCATGCGACTGACGCAGCTGCCACTCCAGCCAGGCCACGGCAGCATGGTGGGTACGCAGGATGTCCGCAGGCTCCAGTGCCCGTCCACCACAGCGAATCGTACGATAATCGTTCAGGTTCCCCCGCGCCCATCGCATGAGCTCGGGGTCACCCTGCCTGAAACTGGTCCACAGGGCCGTGCCGAGGATACGTACATCGCCGATGTGCACGGCATCACGCTCCAGAAAGTGCAGCCCCGGCATCCCGGCAGCCTGACGACGCAGTTCTGCCAGCGTGTAGACCAGGTCGCCCCCATAGTACTCATGGTTGCCGGCCACATAGACCAGGGGCTGGCGGCATTGCGCCAACCACTGCAGCACGTCGTGGGACTGCAACGGGGCGATATCCCCCGCTGCGATGACCAGGTCTGCGTCCGCGTGGGGAAAGGCGCAGTCGCCAAACTCAAGGTGGATATCTGAGAAGTACTGTATACGCATCATCGGAGCCCGCAGGCCGATCATAGCAGATTCCCCCGCCGCGCCGGGGAACGGCCGCGCCGGGTGGCGATGGATGCCCGGCAGAGGGCACCGCTGGCCCTGTCCCCGCTGCCTTCCGGCCTGCCCATTCGCCGGGAAGTGGCCGCCCGGGGGTGCAGTCGCAGCAGGTTCAGCGCTCCGGTCGGTCCGCTGCCAGGTCGACAGTCCTCCTGAGCCGGCGGGATTCCTGCACGGTCCGCCCATGCCAGACCCGGAGCAGAGTTGCGGCCATCAAAACCAGACC
>DKIB01000097.1:4922-16002 GCA_002454015.1 Proteobacteria bacterium UBA6729 | reverse complement strand
GCAGCTATCGCGGCCCTGCTCGCGCAGGGTGCGTACCAGTTCCACCTGGCGCAGGCCAGCCTGGTGCAGGGCCGGGTAGCGGCGGTTCAACTTGCGACTGAAGCGGCGGAAGCGTTCTGCGGCCTGTTTGGCATTGACCAGCTGCAGTACCTGCGCCCGGGTGCGCTGGTGCTCATCCAGGATCATGCCGTGCAGGCGTTCTGCGGCTGCACGGTCGGGCACCAGCCCGGCGTAGGCCTGGGCTACCTCCAAATCGATTAAGGCCAGAGTCTTCTCTACCTCATCGATTACCAGTCGGAACAGCTCGCATTCATGAAACATCTTTTTCAGCAGTTGTTGGCCTTCGGTATTGCGTACCTTGATGAATTCATGCAGTGCATAGCCCACGCCGTACCAGCCGGGTACCACACTGCGATTCTGGGTCCAGGCAAACACCCATGGGATGGCGCGCAGATCCTCCAGGGTACGCCGCCCGGTGCGGCGTGCGGGACGTGAGCCGATGTTCAGCGATGCCAGTTCCTCTACCGGGCTGGCAGCCTCAAAGTAGGGCACCAGCCCCGGGTCCTCAACCAGCTTGCGATAAGCTGTGTAGGCGAGGTTGGATAATGCCTCCATGGCTTCGTCAAACTCGGAGTGGGCAGGGGCTTCCTGCAGGTTCGCATGGAGCATGTGCTTCAGAGTACTGGAGGCCAGCAGTTCGAGTTGATAGCGGGCGGTGCCTTCGTTGGCATACTTGGAGGTTACCACCTCGCCCTGCTCGGTGACCCGCAGGCGACCCTGCAGGGTGCCGGGTGGCACAGAGGCGATGGCGCGTCCGGCTGATACCCCGCCCCGGCTTGCGGAGCCACCGCGTCCCTGAAAGAAGGTCACCGGGACCCCCACCTCACGGCCAATGCGTGCCATGCGTGCCTGGGCCTTGCTGAGTTCCCAGGAGGCGGTCAGGAAACCGCCGCTTTTGTTGGAGTCTGAATAGCCGATCATGACTTCCTGCCACCCGCCCTGTTGCCTGACTGAACGACGTACTACCGGGCGCTGCAGCAAATCCTGCATGATCCCGGGTGCCTGTTGCAGATCAACCGCGGTTTCAAACAGTGGCACGATGGGCAGGTTGCAACTTTCACGGGCTTCGCGATCTGTGTACAGGCCGGCATGGCGGGCAAGCACATAGATGCCGAGTACATCCAGTGCGGTTTCACTCATGCTGAGTATAAAATGATGCACAGCATGGCGGCCATGTACGCGCATGTGTAGTGCCGCAGCCTTGAACATGTTCAAGGTGGCTGCGCCGGTATCGTCCAGGTCATTCGGGGAGATCGGTTGCTGCAGGGGACGGCTGAGCTCTTCCTCAACCCATTCCTGCCAGGGTTTGTGTTCCAGCGCTGCCATCTGTGCCAGGGTGTGGCGGGTGACCCCGCTGTTGTCACGCAGGTCCAGAGGCATGGTGTAGAAGCCGAAGGCCTCCACCTCGCGTCGCAGCGGGGTCAGCAGTTGCCGGGCCAGTCGGTTACAGCCGGACTCTACCAGGCTGTGTTCCAGGATCTGCAGGTCTTCGATCAGCTGTCCAGAATAGCGGTAGTGGATACGACGGCGGCGTGGGGCCGCCTGTCCTCGTGGGGTCTGTTGCAACTTCAGGCACATGACCGATGCATATTGACGGAACAGTTCTCCGGGGTTGCGTTGTTCCAGCTCTGCACGTATCTCCGGCGGGGCCAGACGTTTATAGCGTTCCTTCAATGCTGCCGGGACATCTACTGCGAAGCGACTGATACTGATTCTGCGCGCCAGAATACTGAGTTTACGGGCATAGTTCTCCAGTGCTGCCTGCCGTCCCTGTCGCAGGGCGAGGTCAATGGTGTCGTCCGTAACATTCGGGTTGCCATCACGGTCGCCGCCAATCCAGGACACAAAGCCAAGCAGTGTGGGGATGGTAAATTGCTCGTCAGGATAGTGCTGTTCAAGGGCACGTTGCAAACGATCCATCATGACGGGCACGGTGTCATACAGGGTTTGCGTGAAAAAGTGCAGCCCCCAGGCGATTTCCTGGGACACGGTGGGTCGCTCCAGGCGTAATTCTCCGGTAAGCCACAGCAGTTCAATCTCGCTGTCCAGACGTTCTACGAGTTCCGTGCGTTCACGTTCGGTCCAGCGGGTCTCTTCCATCTCAAACAGTAGCAGGTAGATGCGACGGTGAATCTGCAACACCGTAACCCGCTTGGCTTCGGTTGGATGTGCGGTGATGGTTGGTTGTACGAGACACTCTGTCAAGATCTTCTGTACATGACTGGCGGGTACGCCAGTGGCGGCGGCATTGGCGATAATATTGGCAAAGGTGCCGGGTACCCCGGCAGGTCCTCCCAGTCGCTCTGCCATGCGCCGTCGCCGCATGCCGGCATTCTCTTCAGCGATATCCAGTAGTTGAAACCAGATGCTCCAGGCCTGCATCAGGCTAAGCAGGCGGTCGTCATTTTCCTCTGGGGAGGTGTCGGTTTTAAAGTGCTCCAGGATCCCCGGACAGCGGGCATGGATTACCGCACACAGACGCTCATGCAACAATGTCACGATGCGCCGTGTGTAGTTCGCTACCAGCGTATCGATCTGATCCAGATTGGCAGGGGGGGCTCGTTCAGCCCCGCCTGGAGGCTGAATTTCGCCAGTTTCCAGGCTCACGCCACCCGGTCCGGTGGTTCCTGGCCAGAGAGAAAGGCCTGTACATTGTCGATGGCTCGCATCCCCATGGCAACACGAGTCTCATGGCTTGCACTGCCCAGATGTGGCAGCAGAAAAACGTTCTCCAGTGACAGCAGGTCTGCATTGATTTCAGGCTCATGCTCATATACATCCAGACCAGCACCCGCCAGCTGACCGTTCTGCAGGGCTGCAGCCAGGGCGGCTTCATCAATGACATCGCCGCGTGCGGAATTGATCAGGAAGGCCCCCGGTTTCATCATGGCAATACGTTCGCGATTGAGCAAATGGCGAGTGTCCTTGCCGCCCGGGCAATGCAAGGAAACGAAGTCCGCCTCGCGCAACACCTCTTCAACGCTGTTGCGTGCCTCGGCCTGCAGTTCTTGAGCAAGCTCGGTCGGGGGGGGATAGGGGTCATGGAAGATGATCCGCATATCAAAACCCAGTCGGGCGCGTTTTGTCATGGCCCGGGCAATGCGGCCAAAGCCAATGAGTCCCAGGGTTTTGCCGCTGACACGTGTCCCCAGCATATGGGTGGGTCGCCAGCCAGTCCAGTCTCCGGCACGCAAATGTCGTTCGCCTTCGCTGCCACGTCGAGCCGCCCCCAGCAATAGCAGCATGGCGATATCAGCAGTGCAGTCCGTGAGCACCTCCGGTGTATTGGTGACAACGATGCCCAGTCGTTTTGCGGCTTTTATATCAATGTGATTGAAACCGACTCCAAAGTTGGCAAGGATGCGCGTCTTTCCGGGCGGTGCCTCCAGTACCGCCGCAGTAATACGATCCGACACCGTGGGCAGTACTACATCGGCCTCGCGCAGGGCAGCCTGTAGCCGGGCTTCATCCATGGGGCGATCATCGGTGTTGAGTCTGGCATCAAACAGTTCCTGCAGTCTGGCCTCGGTCTCTTGCGGCCAGCGCCGGGTGACAATAACAACAGCTTTGGCCATGGCTACTTCCGCATAACCTCAGCGACAACATGGCCGATATGTGCCGGATCGGGTGCTACATGCACGCCGCATTCCCGCAAGATCTCAACCTTCTCTGCAGCACTTTCACCGAAGGCCGAGATGATGGCACCGGCATGACCCATACGCCGCCCCTTGGGGGCAGTCAGCCCGGCAATATAGCCGACGACCGGTTTCTGCACGTGTGCCTTGGAGTACTGTGCAGCCTCGGCCTCCTGCGGCCCGCCGATTTCGCCGATCATGACTATGGCATCGGTCTCCGGGTCCTGTTCAAACAGTTCAATGATGTCCCGAAACGAACTGCCATTGATGGGGTCACCACCGATGCCCACACTGGTGGAGATGCCGATCCCCAGAGCCTGCATCTGGGCGGCGGCTTCGTACCCCAGCGTACCGGATCTGCTGACTATGCCAACCCGCCCCGGCGTGTAGATATGACCGGGCATAATGCCCAGCATGCTTTTGCCGGGACTGATGGTGCCTGCACAGTTCGGACCGGTCAGGATCATCTTGTCGTCGCGACGATAACGACGCATGTAGCGCTTCACCCGGATCATGTCCTGTGCGGGTATGCCATCCGTAATCGCTACACAGTAACGGATGTGTGCATCTGCGGCTTCCATGATCGAGTCGGCAGCAAACGGTGCCGGCACAAAGGCAATGCTGGCCTCGGCACCGGTTTGTTCAACTGCCTCCTTGACAGTGTTGAAGACCGGGCGGTCCAGATGTCTGGTGTCGCCCTTGCCTGGCGTGACTCCGCACACCACATTGGTTCCGTATTGAATCATCTCGGCTGCATGGAAGCTGCCGATTTGCCCCGTGAAGCCCTGGATCAATACCCGGGTGTCTTTGTCGATCAGTATAGCCATGTGTTACTTGCCGGCGAGCCCGGTGTGTTTGCGCCAGGCTACGATGACCTTGTTTGCGGCATCCTCAAGGTCATCCGCCATGATGCAGGAGACCCTGCTTTGCTTGATGATTTTCTTGCCTTTCTCCACGTTGGTGCCGGACAGCCGGACTACCACAGGTATCTTTATGTCGATTTCAGAGACCGCCTGTACGATGCCCTCGGCTACCCAATCGCATCGATTGATGCCGGCAAAGATATTCACCAGAATGGCCTCTACTTTCGGGTCATCCAGCACCAGCCGGAAGGCCTTGGATACACGCTCCGGTGAGGCACCGCCACCGATGTCCAGAAAGTTGGCCGGTTCTCCCCCGGCATGCTTGACCATATCCATGGTGGCCATAGCCAACCCCGCCCCATTGATAATACAACCGATATTGCCTTCCAGGCCGATATAGTTGAGGCCGCGGTCAGTGGCCCGCATCTCGCGTTCATCTTCCTGACTTTTGTCCCGCAACTCGGAGATATTCGGTCGCCGAAACAGTGCGTTGTCATCAAATGACATCTTGGCATCCAGGGCCAGCAGGCGCCCATCACGGGTGACTACCAGCGGATTGATCTCAACCATTATCGCATCCAGATCGCGGAAGGCCCGGTAACACCCCAGCAGGGTACTGACCGCCTGACTTATCAGGGTCTTGTCAACGCCGAGTTTGAAGGCCAGCTCACGGGCCTCAAAGGCCTGCATGCCCACGGCGGGCTCAATGGCCTTGCGGACGATGTGTTCCGGTCGTTTGGCCGAGATCTCTTCTATGTCCATGCCACCATCCGGGGAGGCGATTACGACCAGTCGTTCCATACGTCGGTCCAGCACCAGACCCAGATAGATCTCGCGTTCGATCTCCGTAGCAGCTTCAATGTACAGGCGGTGCACCAGCTTGCCACGCGGCCCGGTCTGGTGTGTGACCAGGCGTCGACCCAGCAAATTTGCGGCGGTAGTGCGGACTTCCTCAGCATTTTGACAGACCTTTACGCCACCGACCTTGCCACGGCCTCCGCTGTGGATTTGTGCCTTGACCACCCATGCCGTGCCACCGATCTCCTGTGCCCGGTACACGGCTTGTTCAGGGCTGTAGGCCAGCCCGCCTTGTGGTACGGTCACACCAAAATTGGACAGCAGTTCTTTGGCCTGATACTCGTGTATGTCCATGTTCAGGCTCCTGCTGTGGTGCGGTTGTTGATCAACTCGGCCTGCTGAACGATGTTGCGTGCCATGCGTTCCGAGGCGGCATCGATCATGCGCCCATCCAGTTGTGCAGCCCCGCGTCCCTCGCGGGCGGCTTCTGCCAGGGCGGCAATAATACGCTGGGCTCGCTCCACCTCCGCCGATGGTGGAGACATGAGTTCATTGGCGAGCGCGATTTGGCTGGGGTGTATGGCCCACTTGCCTTCATATCCCAGGGCAGCCGCCCGTAGTGCCGCTTGTCTATAGCCGTCCGGGTCTGCAATATCTCCGAACGGACCGTCAATGGCACGCAAGCCACTGGCCCGACAGGCTACCAGCATGCGTTGCAGTGAGGCGTGCCATTGATCCCCGGGATAGTCCGGATTCAGGCCGCCGATATTGACAGTGCGTGCCCTGCAGCTGGCGGCATAATCCGCCACGCCAAAATGCAAGGCCTCCAGGCGGGGACAACAGCCAGCGATGGCCTCCACATGGGCCATGCCGAGGGCTGTTTCGATCAGCGCCTCCAGGCCGACCGGGCGCTGCCACTGGCGGGCTGCCTCGATCTGGTTGACCAGACAATCCACCACATACAGGTCGGCAGGCACCCCTACCTTGGGCACCAGCAGGGTATCCACCCGGTCCCCGGCCTGTTCCATAACCTCAACCACATCACGATACATGTAATGCGTGTCCAGGCCGTTGATGCGTATACTGATGGTCTTGCCCGACCAGTCAATGTCCTGCAGAGCCTGGATGGCGTTTTTGCGGGCGAGTTCCTTGTCGTTTGGCGCGATGGCATCTTCCAGATCCAGAAACACGTAGTCCGCATCACTCTTCGCGGCCGTCTCGATCATGCTCGTATTGACAGCCGGCACCGCCAATTCACTGCGTTGCAGGCGAGTCTTTGGCGCGGGGATCTGCGTATGACTCATTGCGCTTCAGGCCCCGCGTACCACCTTGGCTGTGGAGCACAGATATTCCTGCGCAGCGGCGACGCCACTGCCCAGCTCCACGGGGATGCCGATGCCCTTCATGGCCATCTCTGCACCAGTGATGGAGGTCAGGATCATCAGCTCATTCAGATCGCCCAGATGACCGATACGGAACGCCTGACCGGCGATTTCACCGAGGCTGACGCTGAGCGCCAGATTGTAATGTTTGTAGGCGTGGCGCACTACCTCATTGCCGTCAAATCCCTGCGGCACGCGGATTGCCGTGACGGTGTCCGAATACCACTTGGGCTCTGCGGCTATGGGTGTTAATCCCCAGGCTGCCACTGCCTTGCGTACCGCCGTAGCCATGCGGTTATGGCGCTGGTAGACATTCTCCAGTCCTTCCTCCAGCAGCATGTCCAGGGCCGCACGGAGGCCGCGCATCAGTGTGGTAGCCGGCGTATAGGGGAAAAAGCCGTTGTCATTGGTTTTGATCATGTCTTCAAAGGCGAAAAAGGTGCGCGGCAGTTTGGCATTCGGCATGGCCTGCAACGCCTTCTGGCTGGCACACACGAATCCCAGTCCAGTGGGTAGCATAAGCCCCTTTTGCGATCCTCCTACTGTCAGGTCAACGCCCCATTCATCCATGCGAAAATCAATGCTGGCGATAGAACTGATCCCGTCCACATACAGCATGGCTGGATGATTGGCATCGTCCAGGGCACGTCGCACTGCAGCGACATCGCTGGTTACTCCGGTGGCCGTCTCGTTGTGCGTAGCAAACACCCCCTTGATTTCGTGAGCCTTGTCGGCCTTGAGTATCTCGGCATACTGGTCAACCGGCACGCCTTCTCCCCATGGTACGGTCAGCGCCTCTACATCAAGATTATGGCGCTGACACAAGTCTATCCACAGGTTGCTGAAGTGACCAAAGCCGGACATCAACACCTTGTCTCCTGGAGACAGCGTGTTACTGACGGCGGCCTCCCAGGCCCCGGTGCCTGAACTGGGGAAGATAAAGGCCCGACCGTCCTTGCTCTTGAAGATTTTTTTCAAGTCGCGGAACAGTGACAGGGTAAACTCCGGAAAATCAAGTGCACGCATGTCTTCCTGTGCGACATGCATGGCGCTTGACACCCGCTCAGGGATGTTGGTCGGACCTGGTATAAACAAAAAATTTCGCCCGGGCATAATTACTCTCCTTACAACACGTCAGCCTTGTGAACCTGCCACATCACATGACCCTCATTGCAAGTGTGTGACATCTTCAGCAGGCGGGATGTCCAGAACTGCTCCAACATGTACCGGACATGCTTATCGTTACTTGACGAGGACGCAGGGTAGCATCATTCCGGGCCGGATACAAGGAGCCATGTGCCAAGGGCTCCGTGCGGCTGCGTGTATACCCACAGTGGGGGAGTGCGTAGGCCAGGTTGGCGGGCGTGCTATACTGCCCGCATGGCTCGGGGTCACGGTACACGCACATGAGCGGGAGCCATCTTGCGCTTACCGCTATCGGGGTGGCTTCTACCGCTCATGTGGAGAATCTGCATGGTGCGCTTGTGGAGTTGGGCTGTAATGTGGAGGCTGTGCGTATGCTCTCCCGATCCGGCACCTACGGCATTATGCTGATGCTGAGTGGCAGCTGGGATGTGATTGCCAAGCTTGAGGACCAGCTGCCCCGCATCGGTCAACGCTTGGACCTGACCGTGCAGACCCGCCGCATTGACCCCGGGGGTGAGTCGACATCCGGCCTGCCCTATACCATAGAGGTGGTGGCTACCGACCGTCCCGGGATTGTGCATGAGGTGCTGGGGTTCATCCGGGCCAACCGGATGTACATCCGGGAGTTGTATTCCAATACCCAGCAGAGCCCCGGCGGAACCTGTGTATTTACGTTGCAGGCCGGGGTGCATATCCCGGAGGATGTGTCCATAGCCACGTTGCGTGGCGACTTTATGGAATTCTGTGAACGGTTGAATCTGGATGCATTCATTGAGCCGTTCAAGCCGACCTGAAGCCCCTATTGCCGACGGAGGTGCGGGCACGGTAGAATGTCGTTATCAGGCGCCCTTAGCTCAGCGGAATAGAGTGTCGGCCTCCGAAGCCGAAGGTCAGAGGTTCGAATCCTCTAGGGCGCGCATCTACTGTTCGGTGTCCTGCCGGGATAGCGCAGCTTCCTTGCGGATCAGCCGGTTCACCACGTCCAGTATCTCCTCCGCGCTGCCAGCGGTGCGGGCCGAGACCCGGTACTTGCCGTTCACGGTCATCGTGGGGACGGCGGTGATACCCAGTCGTTTCCCCAGCAACACGGCGGCTTCAAGCTGCTCTTGTACTGCATCGGAGTGATAGCTCCGTTTGAAGGCGCTGGAGTCCACCCCGTGGGCGGCATAGAATTTGCGCAAGGACTTTTCGGTGCTGAGGCCTTTGCGACTATCGTGTATCTCCGCAAACATCCGGGAGTGCAATGTATCCAGCCGGTCCAGCTGTGCAGATACGAAGTAGGCCATGCCATGGGGGATCCACCCTTCGGACAGCACGGCCGGCATCCGGCGGAACACCACGTGCTCCGGGAGACGCTCCAGCCAGCTGTTGAGGTAGGGCTCAAAACGGTTGCAGTGCCCGCAGCCGTACCAGAAGAATTCAATGACCTCCACCTGCCCGGGCTCCAGTTCCGGAACCACCGGTTTTTTGACGAGGGTGTACCCATCCTGAGCGAGGACTATAACAGGCAGTGCCCAGAGCACAGCCAGCATGGCTACTGTCTTCATGGGGTCTCGTACAGTCCGTGTATATAGTCCGCCACCGCGCGGATCTCCGGATCACTCAATCGTGCAGCGATGGCCTGCATGACCGCATTGACCCGCTCTCCCGTGCGATAGGCCTCGAGTTGGGTCACATTGTAAGCCGGGTGCTGACCGGCCAGTTTCGGGTATCCTGCCAGCACATTGCCACTGCCACCCGGCCCATGGCAGGCCGTGCACGCAGGCACCCCGCTGTCTGAGTTCCCCACACGATAGACCCGCTTGCCCAGCTCCACCAGTTCCTCCGTGGCGGTGCCGGGCTGTGGCGGCTGCTGTGCGTAGAACGCCGCCAGATCTGCGATATCCTGTGCGGAGAGTGATACAGCCATGGGGGCCATCAATACGTTCTGTCGCGTGCCTGCCTGGTAGGCTCGCAGTTGTGCCTCCAGATAGGGGGCATGCTGCCCGGCCAGTTTCGGGTAGATATCCTGCAGATTATTGCCGTCCGGGCCGTGGCAGGCACTACAGGTGGCGGCTTTCTCCCTGCCGGCCTGGGCGGAATCAGTACCTTGCACGGCCCAAGAGACCAGCGCGAGTGCCAGAATCGGCAGGGCTGGGTGCACAACGTTCATCGTCGCATGATACGCTGTTGCGCATCGGCGGGTCAAGGGGATGACCCCCCCCGGGTTCATCCTGGAGCGGGAGGAACGCCGGGGCTGAATCCGGCCTGAATCCGGCCTGTGCAAGCGGATGATTCCCGCCTTGCGTGCAGCCCGAGGCTGCGCGACAGCTACCGTACGGGATCAGGGGCTTTGGTAACCCGGTAGTCCATCAAAGTTTCCCTCGCAGGCCCTCAGCCCCTGCAGGTCGCGAGTTTTGCACAGCACAAGGATGGGTCTGGCCGGGGAAACAAGGGAACATCGCAATATCTGCGGGAAACACATTAGTAAAATCTTATAACATACTGATTCTAATCAAAAAATAACAAAACTGCTGATTTTTTGGCAGCGACCCCGCAGAGTCAGCAACCACGCTGGCTCAAGGCTTGCGCATACACGGCTGTCCACAGAGTTATCCACAGAAAATGTGGATAACCGCTGATCATCCGGTAGTGGCTTGCCTTTGCCCCCGGACAGGGGTTCAGCTCCCGGTGCCGTAGCGGCGGTGGAACTTTTCCACCCGACCCTCGGTGTCAATGATCTTCTGCTGACCCGTGTAGAAGGGGTGGCAATGCGAGCAAACCTCTATATGCAGCTGTTCCTGCGAGTAGGCGGAGCGAACCGAGAACTTGTGCCCGCAACTGCAAAGCACCTGTACCTCCCGGCACTCCGGATGTGCCTTTGTTTCCATAGTGTGTGTTGATCCTGCCCTGTGGTGGGTCCCGATGACCGATGCCCCAAGGGAGTATAGCGCAGTCGGTCCCGGTCGGCAAGGCACAGCAGGGTCCGATGACACAATGAGCCTGACACAGGGGAGGGCTGTTGCCAACGATAGTGAGCCTGAGGGGGAGTCCGAATGGGCGTGTCCATGCAAACCCGTGGGGGGCGGGCTCTGAGCCGTGTCCGGGGGCGGCCCGCAGGCCCCCCGGAACCCGCCCGGTCTCAACGGGAATCATCGTGTGAGGCCCGATACAGGGCGAGGGCACACGGATTCAGGGACTTGAAAAGTGCAGGCAT
>DKIB01000097.1:0-4848 GCA_002454015.1 Proteobacteria bacterium UBA6729 | reverse complement strand
GCAGGTTCGAGTCCTGCCGGGCGCGCTTAGAACAGCCCTTGTATGTGTCCCTCGGCATCTACGTCTATGGCCTCGGCGGCTGGTCGGCGTGGCAGGCCGGGCATGGTCATGATGTTGCCCGCCACCGCCACGATAAACCCGGCCCCGTTGGCCAGTCGCACCTCACGGATAGTGACCGTGTGGCCGCTTGGGGCACCACGTTGCCCGGGGTCGGTGGAGAACGACATCTGCGTTTTGGCAATGCAGACCGGGAATCCCGGGTACTCCTGATTCAATTCGTCGATGCGTGCACGTATTTTGGGTTCTGCCTCCACGGTTCCGGCACCGTAGATTTTCCTGCATACGGTCTCAATCTTTTCCCACAGCGGGGCATCGTCCGCATAGACAAATTCGTGGGCAGCACCGCCCCGTTCCAGCGTCTGGGCAACCGCCTGTGCCAGTTCCTCTGCCCCGGCACCCCCCTCAGCCCATTGCCGTGCCACCACGGCACGCACCCCGAGTTTTTCGGCCTGGGCCCTGAGCAGATCCAGTTCTGCCCGGGTGTCATGCGTGAAGTGGTTGATGGAGATCACACAGGGCAAGTTGTAGTGTTCACGGATGTTGTGCAGGTGTCGTTCCAGATTCTCGCAGCCGCGTTCCAGGGCCTGCAGATTCTCACGATCCAGTTGTCCTGCCTCCACGCCGCCATGGTACTTGAGGGCACGTATGGTAGCCACCAGCACTACGAGTTCCGGCCTGAGACCGGCCATGCGACACTTGATGTCAATGAACTTTTCAGCCCCTAGATCCGCCCCGAAGCCCGCCTCGGTGAGCACCAGATCGGCCAGTTTCAGGGCGGTGCGTGTTGCCGTTACGCTGTTACAGCCGTGGGCGATATTTGCAAAGGGGCCGCCGTGCACGAAGGCGAGGTTGTGCTCCAGGGTCTGTACCAGATTGGGTTTGATGGCATCTTTCAGCAGGGCGCTCATCGCGCCGTGTGCCTTCAGATCGCGAGCGTAGACGGGCTTCTGCCCACTCCTGGTGTAGCCGATAATGATGTTGCTGAGTCGTTTCTTCAGGTCGATCAGGGAACTGGCCAGACAGAAGACGGCCATGACCTCGGAGGCAGCCGTGATGTCGTAGCCGTCCTGTCTGGGCAGGCCGTTGGCCGTACCCCCCAGCGCCACCACGATATCGCGCAACGCCCGGTCATTCATGTCTACAACCCGGCGCCAGGCGATGCGCCTGGGGTCTATATCCAGTTCGTTGCCCTGATGGATGTGATTGTCGATCAGGGCGGCCAGCAGATTGTGGGCACTGCCTATGGCATGAAAATCGCCGGTAAAGTGCAGGTTGATGTCCTCCATCGGCACCACCTGGGCGTAGCCCCCGCCCGCCGCCCCGCCCTTGACGCCAAAGCACGGTCCCAGCGAGGGTTCGCGCAGGCAGATCAGGGTCTTGCGCCCGATACGATTGAGGGCATCCCCGAGTCCGACCGTGGTCGTGGTCTTGCCCTCTCCCGCCGGGGTCGGGCTGATGCCGGTTACCAGCACCAGTCGCCCGTCGGGTCGGTCGTGCAGGGAGTCTATGTACTCCAGGGACAGCTTGGCCTTGTAGTG
Organism: Proteobacteria bacterium UBA6729; assembly: GCA_002454015.1. GTDB lineage: Bacteria > Pseudomonadota > Gammaproteobacteria > Porifericomitales > Porifericomitaceae > UBA6729. The sequence goes on along the minus strand of DKIB01000097.1, from coordinate 3,250 downwards.
ACCATACGGCTCCAGGTGCAATGCCTCAATACCGTACTGCCGGGCAGCCAGATCCAGTACGGGTTGCAGTTTGGCCTTGCGAGCGATATCGATATCAGACATGATTGCCTCCTGCGCTCCCGTGGTTTCTGATCAGGGGCGCTTGTTCCTTGTCGGGCACTATTCTAACTCCAAACCGTCATCATGGCGCCACACCTCGGCGACCTGCACGGCCGCTGCGGGGTCTGCGCGTTCCACAATGTGCCCCAGTTCCCAAGCCTCCTCACCGGCAGCCTGCAGACTGTGCAGGGCGGTATGGAGCCGATCCGGAGGCACACAGATTACCAGGCCGATCCCGCAGTTGAAGGTGCTGTACATCTGCTGTGCGGACAGGCCGCCCGTGCGTTGCAGCCAGTTAAACAGGCGGGGCGGTTCCCGGCGGCCCAAGTGGATGACGGCACTGCACCCTGCCGGGAGGATGCGCGCCACATTCCCGGGCAGGCCGCCGCCGGTGATATGGGCGATGCCGCGGACGGGACAGGCCTGCCGGAGGGCGGTCAGTGCTGCTGCGTAGATGCGGGTGGGGGCCAGCAGTGCCTGCATCAGCCAGGGCTCGGGGGTGTTTCCCGCAGCCTCTGCATCCTGCAGGAGCTGGCGGATGAGGGTGTAGCCATTGGCATGGGCGCCGGAGGAGGCTATCCCGATCAGCACATCCCCCACGGTGACCGCTGCAGGGTCCAGTAGCAGCCCACGTTCTGCCATCCCCACACAGAATCCGGCCAGGTCATACTCGCCATCCTGATAAAAACCGGGCATTTCAGCGGTCTCCCCGCCGATCAGGGCCATTCGAGCTTGGCGGCAGCCATCGGCGATGCCTGCAACCACCGCCTCGGCCACAGGCAGCTCCAGCCGACCAAAGGCCATGTAATCCAGAAAGAACAGGGGTCGTGCGCCCCGGCAGAGCACATCATTTACGCACATGGCCACCAGATCGATGCCCGCCGTGTGGTGTTGTCCGGCGGCGGCCAGCAGGCGCAGCTTGGTGCCTACGCCGTCGGTGGCGGCGACCAGTATCGGGTCCGTGCCGGGCTGTGCCGCAAGATCAAAGCCTGCGGCAAAGCTGCCGATTTCGTCCATCACCCCGGGGATGCGAGTGGTCTCGGTGAGCTGCCGAATGTGCGCAACCAGCCGCTGCCCGGTGGCAATATCTACGCCTGCTGCCTTGTAGGGGGATGCCTGCTTGTCCACGGGGGCATGGTAATTCGTGGCGGCTGTGCGGGCAATGCCCGGGGAGGTGGTGTGCTGTGCAGCCCCGTTCTCAGCGGCTTGCAGGGCGGCAGTGGCAGCGGTCAACAGGCCGTGCAGCAGTTGCAGCTCGTTGCGGTCCGGATGGGCGCGGTTGCACAGCAGGCGGATGCGTTGACGCATGCGGCGGGGCCGCTGCGGGTCAAAGAAGCCGATGCGGATGGCCCNNCCAGTGCTCCAGCCGCTCGTAGAATTGTTCCAGTTCTGTGGCATCCGGCCAGGGCACTGGCGGCGGCGGTGTAGTGGCTGATGTGGCTGATGCGGTCAGCGCAGTCGGTGCAGTCGGGGCCTGTTCCGGGGGTGTCTGTACGCGGCGATAGAATTCATAGCAGATGAGCTGCACCGCCGCTGCCAGGTTCAGCGACTGGAAGTCGGCGGCGGTCGGGATACGGATGACCGCCTGGCAGCGGGCCAGCTCCGCATTGCTGAGGCCACTGCTCTCGCGCCCGAAGACCACCGCGATGGTGCCGCCAGCCTGCAGGCAGCGGTGAGCCCGGTCGGCGGCGGCGGTCGGGGTGTACTCCGGCCAGGGCAGGCGGCGGGTTCGGGCACTGGTGGCGTAGACCTGCTGACAGCCCTGCAGGGCTGCCTCCAGCGAGTCACATACCACGGCGGCTGCCAGCAGATCCCCGGCACCGGCTGCACGGGCACTGGCGGCGGCGCCCGGGAAATCGGTGGGCTGCACCAGATACAGGCTGGCATGGCCCATGGTCTTCATGGCCCGGGCAGCGGCACCGATGTTGCCGGGGTGTGAGGTCTGCATCAGGACGATGCGGATACGCGACAGCATCATCGCCTACCCGGCACCCGGATACCGGGTACAATGCGGCGGTGCGCCCGCTTTCCGTGCCTGCTGCGAGCGGGTGTCCGCATCGTCATGTCTGCTCCCATGCTCAATATTGCCATCGCCGCCGCCCGCGAGGCCGGCGACATCATTGTTCGTCGGATGGACCGTGTCAGCAGCATGCAAGTGGACATCAAGGGCCAAAATGACTTCGTCAGTGCCGTGGATCATGCGGCGGAACAGTCCATACTGGAGGCGATTTACAAGGCCTATCCACAACACGAGATACTGGCTGAAGAGTCTGGCGCATTCGGGCAGCATGCCTACCAGTGGATCATAGATCCGCTGGATGGCACCACCAACTACCTGCATGGTTGTCCACAGTTCGCTGTTTCCATCGCGGTCAGACACCGGGATCGAATTATACACGGTGTGGTTTATGACCCGCTGCGTCAGGAGATGTTCTCTGCCAGCCGTGGCTATGGTGCGCGCCTGAATGACCGCCGCATCCGGGTGGGGCGGCAACGCTATCTGGCCCAGGCCCTGCTGGGGACAGGCCTGCCATTCCGCAATCTGGAGCGCCGCCTGGATTCGTGCCTGTCCACCTTGGGAACGATGTGCAGCACTGCCGCCGGGGTGCGGTGCTTCAGTGCGGCCTCCCTGGACCTGGCCTGGGTGGCCTGTGGTCGTCTGGACGGCTTCTGGGAGTGCGAACTGCAACCCTGGGACATGGCAGCGGGTTTGTTGCTGATTCGCGAATCCGGGGGGATGGCTACCACCTTGCGGCAGCGGGAAGATTGTTTGCAAAGTGGTGAGGTGGTGGCGGGCAATCCCGATGTACACGGTCAACTGTGCAAGTGTCTGCGGGACTGCATGGATGGGGGTGCGCCGCGGGGTGCGCGGGCGGCGGCTGCGCAGGGTGGGAGGCCCGGGGGTGCGCGACGCTGAACACCGGGCTGTGGTGAGTGTATGACCCGTGCGGCCGGGGTGCCTTGAGGTGCCCTGAGGCCATACCTTGAGACGCGCCAACGGACTGCTGCTGGCGGCAGGCCTGTGCATGCTGGTTGGTGTACTGGCGTGGTGGGTTCTGCAAGCCCGGCTGGAGGCCGCGCTGCCATGGTGGCCCGGGCCACTGGGGCTCAGCCTGCAATTGGGGCTTACCGTGGCGGAGTGGTGCCTCTA
>DKIB01000094.1 GCA_002454015.1 Proteobacteria bacterium UBA6729 | reverse complement strand
ATCATAAATGGGTGTCGCTGGACAGCCCTCCCGAACCTGAGCCGCCAAGGCTACAACAAACGATTCCAGTATGCCTTGCATTGACACAATTCCCGTTGGAGGGGACATTCTGCTACCCCTTTGGGGGGATAATTGGGACTGACCCCTGCGTGTGGAAATCCATTGCGTCTGTAATTGAAACTAATTCTTGTTTATGTTATGTTGCGGCGCATGACTTTACCTCTCTGCAGGGTGGCATGGCTCTGTGCCTTGCTGGTGAGCCCGGTCCTGGGCACTGCCACTGAACTCAATCTGTACTCTGCCCGCAAGGAAAGCCTGATTCGACCCCTGCTGGACCAGTTTACCCGTCAGACGGGCATTACGGTCAATATGCTGTCTGCGGAGGGGGCCAGTCTGCTGAAACGCCTGCATATAGAGGCGCAGCGGAGTCCGGCTGATGTGTTGTTGACCGTCGACTTGGGGCAGCTGACGCGGGCGCTGGATGCCGGGCTGTTGCAGGCTGTGCGATCGGAAGTGCTGGAGCAGCGCATCCCACCGGAGTATCGCGATGCCGCCGGGCACTGGTATGGTCTGAGCCTGCGAGCCCGGGTAATCATTTACAACCGTACCCTGCAGGATGCACCCCCTGCTGACTATCTGCAACTGGCCGAACCGGGGCTGCGGGTGTGTATGCGCTCTTCCAACAATGTCTATAACCAGTCGCTGGTGGCGGCACTGCTGGGGCGTTATGGACAGGAGCGCACCACCGCATGGTTGCAGGGACTGGTGGCAAACTTTGTGCGGCCCCCGCAGGGAGGGGATCGGGACCAGATCCGTGCCGTGGCGGCGGGGGTCTGTGACCTGGCTGTAGTCAACAGCTACTATCTGGGGGCGATGTTGAATGCCTCCACAGACCGGGATGTGCAAGCGGCCCGGTCCGTTGCCCTGCAATGGCCGGAGCGGGATGTGCATGTCAATCTGGGGGGTGCCGCGGTGGTGCGCTACGCGCCACACGTGGAGGCGGCGATTGCCCTGCTGGAGTTTCTGGTCGGGGATGTAGCACAACGCTGGTTAACGGAACAAAACTTTGAGTATCCGGTGGTGGAGCACATTGCCCCGGCAGCAACATTACAGGCTTGGGGCACCTTTGTGCCGGACACAAAGGCGCTCGCTACGCTGGGCCAGTATCAGGCCCCTGCGCTGCTGCTGATGGATCATGCAGGCTGGCGTTAATGTCCTCGGTCGTGTTGCAGGGTTGGTGCTGGTCATACCGATACTGGCGCTTGTTGTCAAGGCCTTCCTGCCAACAGCTGACTACAGTATCTGGCTGCACATCCGCAGCACCCTGCTGACCGAGTATCTGCTCAACACCTTGCAGTTGGCACTGCTGGTGAGTTGTGGCACACTGACACTGGGTGTGCTGTCCGCCTGGCTGATCACCCGGTACCGCTTTCCAGGCAGGGCCGCGCTGAAATGGCTGCTGATCTGTCCACTGACCATCCCCGCCTACATTATGGCCTATGTTTATTCCGGCCTGCTGGATGCCGTCGGGCCAGTGCAACAGGGCTTGCGCCAGCTGCTTCCCGGGCTGCCCCCTCTGGCATGGGCCTCGCCACTACAGGCCTCGGCCGCAGTACTGTCACTGGCCCTGTTCCCTTATGTATACCTGCTGGCCCGTGCCGGATTCGCGCGGCAGTCCGGGCGCATGCAAGAGGCGGCCTGTATGCTGGGCTGCAGTCGTTTGGCACAGTTGTTTCGTATGGCGCTACCCCTGGCACGGCCCGCCGTCACGGCCGGTCTGTTGCTGGCTCTGATGGAGACGATTGCAGACTATGGCACGGTACAGTATTTTGGGCTGCCCACACTGACCACGGGTATCTTTCGTGCCTGGCAGGGGTTTGGGGATGGCTTCACAGCGGTTCGTCTGGCGGTGCTGTTGCTGGGCATTGCCGCCCTGCTGTTTGTACTGGAAGGCCTGGCACGACGACAGGCCCGTTATTATCAGCACGATATCGGCCAGCAACGCAGCATCCAACTGCATGGTGTACGGGCCGTCGCTGCAACGCTGAGCTGTGCCCTGCCAGCACTGCTGGGGTTCTTGCTGCCCTGTGGCACATTGCTGATGTGGGCACTGACAACAACCCGGCCTGAGGCCATGATCGTTACCCTGGGGAACAGTCTGCTGCTGGCAGGTAGCGCCTCTGTGCTGGCGCTGGTCCTGTCCCTGCTGCTACTGCCCATGCCCAGCCGCAGGCCACCAGGGACAGGCTACCGCACCGGATTGATGCTCGTGCGGCTTGGTTACGCCGTACCCGGCACCGTCGTCGCCATCAGCATTCTGGTGACAGTGCTGTGGCTGGAGCAGCACCTCAGCCAAGTGACCGGTCACACCTTCTCACTGCTACTGGGGGGTGGGCTGGCGATACTGATATATGCCTATCTGGTGCGCTTCTGGGCACTCGCCGCCGGGGCCGTGGAGTCTGGACTGAGCGGTATCGCTCCGGCCCTGGGCGAGGTCGCTCACAGCCTCGGACTGGGCCCGTACAACGCGGTGCGGCGGGGCCACCTGCCACTACTGAGAGG
>DKIB01000107.1:1698-15339 GCA_002454015.1 Proteobacteria bacterium UBA6729 | reverse complement strand
TGGTTGACTTGAGGGTCGCGGCTTGATTAACATGATCCTGGTGTCCAGAAAATCGAGGGCAGTACAATGAATCCGGGTTCAAGCATGGATATTCAGCCATCTTGCTGCGGCCTGAAAAGGGCTTTTTCAGGTCCGGCATTTTATGAATGCACTTAACCCGAATGAGATTTTGGTAAAGGCAAGGATGGCTTTTCAGGTACCAAACGTGCCAGTGCTATTGAAGTTGTGAACAATGGGGTAGAGGAAGGATTGCCATTGGGCGGGTTATGGTACAGTGATTAGCTGTCATATCAAAGTGAATGGATGGCGGTGTCGTTTGCATTCAATGTAGCGCACTGTAAAATATACAGCAGCACCAACAAGACCAGAATAAACGCAGAACTTGTGAAGCATCGGTACGGACAGCAGGCCAAGCAGGTGATTCCCCCGGGAGAATGGATAGTAGGGCGCCATATCAATATGCATGATGCTGTCAAGGATAATATGGCTGTAGCAGCCGATAGCGGCACTGAGTACCGTTACCCACCAGGCGATTCTTGTGGTACCGCGCTGATCCATATTCAGTATGTGCAGACCCATCCCGGAAAGGTACTTTCCGGTCAAGGCAGAGACCACGGTCAGCAGGCTTGCGCCAATCCAGGTGTGGCTGAAGCCATGCAGTTTTCCTGCACCAGTGATCAGCACAAACAATGGCTGCAAATCCATGACAATCTGTGCCCATCCGAAGACCATCAGGCTGAAGCTGCCCTGTAACACCGCCTTGATGGCGACGCCCGGGCCTATATGCAATGCGGTGAAGGGCATGTGTATCCAATGAGCTTGACAGGGGGCTTCGGGGGGTGTAGCCTGCTTGGCAGAGGTAGGGATTATGTGTGTTGCTGTTGTGGTTTTGGTGCTGGTTGTCGGGGCTATTGCGCTCTGGGCTGCGTTGTGGTAGGTACCGGGTCGGTGCGGATGGTCAGCAGGCCGTCGTAATTGCCTTGGGCATTCAGGGTGTAGCCCCGGATGCTCTTGCGGGTCAGGAGTATGTGGTCCTCGTGCCAGAGGGGCACGTAGGGCAGGATGCTGTGCAGCTGTTCCTGTAGTCGTTGGTAGTCGGTGGCTTGCCCGGTTTCTTCGGCCACGTCTATCAGGCGATCTACTGTCGGGTCTTCCAGACGACCGCGGTTGGCTCCGTGGGGTGGCGTGGAGGCGCTGTGGAAGGCGTAGCGGTAGATGTCCGGCAGTCTCAGCCCAACCCAGGAGAGACTGTACATCTGAAAGCGACCTGCCTTGATATCACCATAGAATATGCCCCAGTCGGTGGAGCGGATGTTTACCTGTATACCGGCTTGGCCGAGTTGGTGGGCGATGGCGGTAGCCAGACGGATGCGGAAGGGGTCGCTGGAGGTTTTGTATTCAATTTGGGCCGGGTTGTCGGGGCCGTAGCCAGCCTCTGCAAGCAATGTTCTGGCCTGTTGCAGGTTGTGGTTGTGGGCAGGCAGTGTGGGGTGTGCTGCCCAGTGATCCGGGGGCATGAGTTGTTCGGAGGGCTTGGCCCGACCCTGCATGAGCTGCCTGGACAGGGTGTCCCGGTCAAGGGCATGGGCAATGGCCTTGCGTATACGCGGCTCTCCGGTCACCGGATGTTGCAGGTTGAAGCCCAGATAGGTGAATACGTTACCGGGGTGTTGTAGCACGTGAATTTGGGGTTGTTGGCGTGCCCATACGATGAGTTCGGGGGGTACAGAGCCTTGCACCAGATCGAGTTCGCCGCGGGCTAGTTTGAGCAGGCGAGTGATGGGCTCGCGAACCGGGATGAAATGAAATTGCTGTCCGTCCCGGATTCTTTGCAGCAGAATGATCCCCTGGGAGTTACGGGATATGTAGCGTATCGGTCCGCTGCCGATGGGCTGTTCATGAAACGGATGTTGGTTATGGATCTGCTCTGCTGGCAGGATGCCATGGGTCAGTCGGCCGGGAAACATCGGATCTACTTTGGACAGCTGAAACTCCAGGGTGTCCACATTGATGACGGTGATGCGTTCGATGTTCTGCAGTGAGCCTAGATGAGGGGATGCGTTCTCGGGGTGCAGTATCCACTCGTAGGTGGCTTGGACATCGTCGGCATTCAGCTGCGTGTTGTTGTGAAACTCGCGTCCCGTGGTGCCCAGAGTAAAGCGGTAGAGCAAGGGTTCCGGTTGCTCCCATGTGGCCAGTGCGGGCACCGGGCGGTATGCTGCATTGAAGTCTACCAGTCTGCGGTACAGCAGTCTGCATATGCGTGACGATACTGCATCGGTGGCGCGGCGGGGGTCCAGTGTTACCGGGGCCTCTGGCAGACCGATGCGAATGCCCGGGCTGTGGCGGGGTGAGGGACAGGCCGCAAGCAACATGAGCATGACGATGTTGCCGATGGTGCGCTGCTTGCTCAAGAGCCTGCGTGGTCTGGCGGTTTGCATGTTGGGATGGTGCTCATGGGGTTCGGTTGACAAGTATAGCTTACATTCCGGATTTGCATGTCTGGACGGGTGTGGCTTGGGCTCGGCAGCCCCTGGTTACAAGGCTTTTTCTCCCCTTGCAGGGTTTCTGGTACAATGACTGCATGGCTGACAAGATCTCACAGTTGATAGAGCAAATATACCACGCTGTGCAGGGAATCTGGGAGCTCCTGAACGGAGAGATGCGCAAGGGTTTCACAGAGACTCGAGAAGGAGTAGGTGTGCTGCGGGAGGATATAAAGGGACTGAAGATCGGCCAGGCCGGGATGCGGGAGGATATAAAGGGGCTGAAGACCGACCAGGCCGGGATGCGGGAGGACGTGGCCCAGCTGGATAAAAAGGTTACCACTATTTCTCTTCTGGGCAACGCACAACACAAGGTGGCTGAGCCATCGGCCTCGCGGCCACAGAAAAACCCCCGCTCCCGTTAGCTGTATTGTGGAGGTCGCCTCCCCACCTGATGCCTGGGGGGATGCAGGCAGTCGCTACGGACCGATGGCGGTCAGGATGGGGTCCACTCCTTGAGGTAGTCTTGCAGGTGAGGGGCCGTGGCATCCCGGAGTCGCCTGCGGACTATGGTGAGTTCTGTATCGTATTCGGCTTTGCCGAGGCTGCCCTGGATGAGGCTGTAGCGCAGGTACAGCAGGTAGGTGTTGAGCACATCGGTTTCGCAGTAGCTGCGAATCTCATCGATCTGGCCTTGCTGGTAGCGTTCCCATACCTCGCTGCCATGCATGTTGCTCTTGCCAGGCAGGCCCAGCAGCAGGCAGAGTTCATGCAGTGGTGCTGTGGCGTACATGTCGTAGTTGGAGATTGTGTCCATCAGATCGATGTGGCGCAGGTGGTAGCGGCTCAGGTAGTTGTTCCATTTGAAGTCACGGCTCAGCTCGCCACGGTCCCAGTAACTGGGGCAGGCGATGCCGTGCAGTAGTGCGCGGTAGTGCAGCACAGGTTGATCAAAGCGTCTGCCGTTCCAGGAGATCAGTGTGGGATGTGTAGCAGCAATCAGATCGAAGAATTGTATGATCAGTTCCTGTTCAGTGCTGTCTGTATCTCCCAGAGCGCGCAGGTGAAACTGGTCGCGGTGGCGTATCAGCACGGAGATGGCGACTATCCGCTGCATATAGTGGCGCAGAAACTCGCTTTTGCCGTTGGTCTGTTGGCGGCGGTAGTGAAACAGGATCTCGGCCATGTCTGTATCGGAAGCATCCTGGATGCCGTGGATGCGGCGTCCACCCTCGACGTCAGGGATGGTTTCAATATCAAATGTCAGCAGGTTCATTATAGATTCCGGTAGACAGATAACGGTCGCCACGGTCACAGACGATGGCAACGATATGTGCATCGCTGTGCTCTTTCGCCAACTGTAATGCGGCGTGTACGCATCCGCCTGAGGAAATACCGGCGAAAATGCCTTCCTCGCGTGCCAGTTGCAGGGTAGTGGTTATGGCCTGTGCACGCGTTACCTGGATGATGCGATCTACATGGGTATCATCGTAGATGCGTGGCAGGTACTCCGGTGGCCAGCAGCGGATGCCCGGTATGCATTCATCGCCTTGCGGTTGCACGCCGACGACCTGCACAGCAGGATTTTGTTCTTTGAGGTAGTGTCCGGCACCGACAATGGTGCCGGTGGTGCCCATGGAACTGACGAAGTGCGTTAATGCCCCGCGGGTGTCACGCCAGATCTCCGGGCCGGTACCTTCGTAGTGAGCCCGGGGGTTGTCCGGGTTGGAGAATTGATCGAGGATACGGCCCTCGCCACGAGCCTGCATCTCTCGCGCCTTGTCTATGGCTCGCTCCATGCCGCCGGGGACCAGCACCAGTTCTGCACCAAAGGCCTGCATGGTGGCGCGGCGCTCCAGGCTCATACTTTCGGGCATCACCAGACGCATCCTGAAGCCTCGCATGGTTGCCGCCATGGCCAGCGCGATACCGGTGTTGCCGCTGGTGGCCTCGATCAATACATCACCACGCTGGATTTCGCCGCGCTCTTCGGCACCACGGATCATGTACAGTGCGGGACGATCCTTGACCGAGCCAGCCGGGTTGTTGCCCTCCAGTTTGACGGATACCCGAGTGGCCAGATGTTGCAACCCGACCAGTGGTGTATTGCCGACCAGCTCCTCCAGCCGTTGGGCCATCACAATGCCTTGTGGCGCAGGTCGCGCATCAGCATGAGCGCATCCTCACGCCCGGCATTGTCCCGATAGTATCGTGGACGCACCCCGACTTTTCGAAAGTGCATGGAGTGATACAGGGCACACGCTGCCGTGTTGGAGGGTCGCACCTCCAGTATGGCCGTGGCGGCCCCGCGGGCTGTTGCCAGCCGGAGCAGGTGATTGAGCATGGTGCGTCCCAGACCCCTGCGTTGCAGTTCCCGTCTTACACACAGGTTAAAGATGTGAGCCTCCTGTACGACCCTGGAGATGGAAATAATGCCGTAGACATCCACCTGTTGCCAGCCCAGTGTCCAGCAGGAATAGCCGAAGCGCATGCAGTCGAGGAAGATCTCTCTGGACCAGGGATGTTGATAAGTACTTTGCTCGATCTCCAGTACCTCATCCAGCCTCTGTTCATCAAGTGGCAGCAGCATCGGTCGCCGCAACTGTTCTGCCGGGGCACTCATATCCGGTTGAGCAGCTCGCGCACCTTGAGCAGGTCCTGCCAGGCATGGGCCTTGCGGGAGGGAGACCGCAACAGATAGGCGGGATGGTAGCTGACCACCAGTGGCAGGCCGCTACCCGGATGTGTATGTACGTGACCACGCAGCCCGGCCAGCGGCTTGTCGGTATCCAGCAGCGCATGAGCAGCGATGCGGCCCACGGCAAGTATCAGTCGTGGTGCAACCTGTTTGATCTGCTGCGCCAGATAGTCCGCACAGGCGGCGACCTCATCCGGTGCGGGGTTGCGGTTCCCGGGGGGGCGGCACTTGAGTATGTTGGCGATGTAGGCGGTATTGTGTGGCAGGCCGATAGCCGCCAGCATGGCATCCAGCAGTTGCCCGGCTCGTCCCACAAAGGGTTCACCACGGCGGTCTTCCTCGGCTCCCGGGGCCTCGCCTATAACCATGCAGGCGGCGTGGCTGTCGCCGCGTGCGAAGACGGTCCGGGTTCGGGTCTCGCAGAGCACACACCGACGACAGGCGGCAACGGTGGCGGCGACCCTGTTGAGTGCTGCGGTCATGTCTGCCACGTTATCGGCTGCGACTGCAATGTCGTCGGCAGCCGGGGGGACTGGACGGGTGGCAGCGCCAGCGCCGCGCACAGCGGACACCAGCCATGGGTCCATCCCCATGCGCTCCAGACATTGTCGTTGCAGCGTGGTTAATGCGGTCATACGCCCTGTGGATGCACGCGGGTCGTGGCATCTTCCGGTGGCAATTTGTTCAGGGCGCTCAGATAGGCCTTCGCCGAGGCGACGATAATATCGGTGTCGGCACCATGACCGTTGACGAGATGACCATTTTGGGTGAGGCGTACGGTGACCTCGCCCTGGGCGTTGCTACCGGTGGTAATGTTGTTCACCGAGTACAGATTGAGTGTACAATCCGTCCCGGTCAGTTTGCCTATGGCACGAAATGTCGCATCCACCACGCCAGTGCCGACCGCCGTGTGCGTGCAGTTCTGCCCGGCAATGCCCAGTGTCACCGTGGCTTCGGATTTGCCAAGGCTATCCGTGCTGGCCCGGATCGAATGCAGGTGTATGTGGTCTGCGACAGCCGTTTGCATCAGGTCAGAAATCAGTGCCTGCAGGTCTTCATCATACACCTCGATCTTTTTGTCTGCCAATTCCTTGAAGCGTACAAACAGAGCATCCATATCTGCCTTGTTGTCCAGCTGCAGGCCGAGGGTCTGCAAGCGCGTGTGCAGCGCGTTGCGTCCAGAGTGTTTGCCGAGTACAATGCGCGTTGCGTTGAGGCCGATGTCTTCAGGACTGATGATCTCGTAGGTCATACGATTCTTGAGCATGCCATCCTGATGGATGCCTGCCTCATGTGCGAAGGCGTTGGCACCGACGATGGCCTTGTTGGGTTGTACCGGGAAGCCAGTCACATTGGAGACCAGGCGTGAGCAGTGCATGATACGGGTGGCGTCAATGCGAGTATCGCAGTCAAACACATCCTGACGTGTACGCACGGCCATGACGATCTCCTCAAGGGCGGCATTGCCGGCGCGTTCACCCAGTCCGTTCACGGTGCATTCCACTTGGCGCGCCCCGTGCAGTACTGCGGACAGGGAGTTGGCTACAGCGAGGCCAAGATCGTTGTGACAGTGCACGGAGAACACGGCCTGATCCGCGTTGGGTACACGCTCGATCAGTTCAGCCACCAGACCGCCGAACAGGTGTGGCAGGGTATAACCCACCGTATCCGGGATGTTGATGGTTCGGGCTCCCGCCCGGATTGCGGCCTCCACCACCCGGCACAGGAAGTCCGGTTCAGAGCGGCCTGCATCCTCCGGGGAAAACTCCACATCGTCCGTATACCGCCGAGCCCTGCGTACGGCTGCCTCAGCGCGCTCCAGTACCTCCTCGGGTGAGAGACGGAGTTTTTCGCGCATGTGCAACGGCGAGGTGGCGATGAAGGTATGCAGCCGTGCTCGCGAGGCGGGTTGCAGGGCCTCAGCAGCGGTATCTATGTCCTTGGCGATGGCGCGGGCCAGACCGCACACCACGCTGTTTCGTATCTCGCTGGCGATGGCCTTGACGGCGGCAAAGTCGCCGCGACTGGCGACTGGGAAGCCGGCCTCAATGATATCCACCCGGGCCTGTTCCAGGGCACGGGCAATACTCAACTTCTCCTCGCAAGTCATGGAGGCTCCGGGACTCTGTTCCCCGTCCCGCAGGGTGGTATCAAAAATAATCAGTTGGTTCACGTGGTCCATGGCGCGTCTCTCCGCGTATCTGCGTGCGTAAGCATAACACGAGCCGGGCCTGCCGCCGGGGGTGGACCCAATGGTTTCAGGGGGGTTGTGGAGTAGAGTAGTTGCCGCGGTCAGAGCGGCAGCAGTCGACCTGCCAGGGCCAGGAACAGGCCGGGCAGCGCGAAGGCATTCCGCCGATGGGGGCGGGCTGTAACTGCAACAATGCTGAGCATGGCGATCATACTAGGGCAGGATGCCGGGGTATGTCAAGCCCTCCGTGTGCTTGCCTCCAGCCTCCAGCAAATAGTCGCGTACGAAGCGCACGGTGACGTGGCGCCCGGCGGATAGCGATGCATGGTCAATGCGGTCCAGCAGTGTGCACAGGGTGGGCATATCTCGTGGCAGGCGCTGGAGCAGGAACCGGGCGGTATCTTCGGGCAGCGTGAAGGAACGTGCCCGTGCCCGCAGCAGCAAGGCCTGCAGGCGCTCCGCATCGGTCTGCAGGAGGTGCACGCGGTAGACCAGACCCCCACCCAGTCTGGAGGCCAGATCCGCCAGCTGCAGGGGCAGCGTACCCGGCGCGGTACGGGATGCCGACAGCAGGGGCTGCTTGCGGTCCCGCATGCGCTCATGGAGGTCATACAACGCCACCTCCCAGGCGCGATTGCCAGCGATGCGCTCAATCGCATCCACGCACGCCAGAGAGTGGCTCGCCATATCGTTGAGCCACCCACCGTCGGGAGGATCCTGTGTGGGTTCCAGGTAGCTGACGCTCAGCCCCTGTTCACTGAGCGCCTTGCAGGCGGCCCGCAGCAGGTGGGTTTTGCCGGTGCCGGGCAGTCCCCACAGGTGGATATTGTGTGGCTGCTGCGGCTGGACCCCGGGTTTGCAGAGTCGCTGTATGGCATGCAGCAGCTCCAGATTTTGTGTACCCGGTACAAACTCGGCCAGCCCCGGCTGCGGGCCGGCACCGAAGTCAATGGTCAGTTGTCGCACGCTCAGCGTGCCTGATACCAGGGGGTTCCATCTTCCCCGAGCCCGGCCAGTGGCTGCAGGCGTTCCCCCAGGGCGATGGCGCTGCGTACGGCGTTTGCGCCCAGATAGGTATGTACATAAAACACTACTCCCCGGGTATGTACATGACGCACGGTGACCCGTGAGGTGAGTTCCAGAGATTCCAGATAGTCGATCACGTCCAGATAATGGTTGAAGTCCCGGATCCGGGTAACGCGGATGGGTACAGCGCTTTCCTGATCCTCAACGCGCAGGCTGCGCCCGAAACGATCTGCCAGCGTGGTGGCCAGTTGAGACAGTCCCTGATCCACCCGGGCAACTCCGGCTGTGCGCCATTCCTGTGGTGCTGCATCCTTGAGATACAGGGTCCAGCGGGTCTCGTCGCTCTGTGACTCCAGACACAGGGTGAGTATGGCATCGGGCTTGTAGCGCATGGATGCCGTCCACAGGGCACGACTGAACCCAAGCCAGACATCGCTGGCCTCAATGTGTGTATGGTCTTCCAAATCCAGCAGCGGCAGCACGGCAGGCAGACCCAGCTGCCTGGTGTGCTGGAGCAGTTCGGTCAGCAGCGGGTGCGGTTGCGACACGAACTCGCGTTTGCCGTCGATATCGGTAGCAGGCCACAGCAGGGTCAGTGGGCGTTCACTCCCCCAGGTGGCTATGCCTGCCCGGCCCATGGCCTCCAACAGCGGCTGCTGATGAAATTTCACCCGCAGCCAGCGGGCCACAGTCCGTTCCACGCCTGGCGGGGGCTGATCACGGTACTCGTAGCGGTAGACCAGTGTGGCCGCCTCATCCAGCAGGGATTCTGCAGTCTGGATGACTGCCGGGTCAGCACTGACCCGCACCATCACCTGTGCCAGGGCGGTGCGGAAGTCCTTGCGTCGGGCGGCTTCATCCTCGCCGGAGGCCGGCACGGTGGCCTCGTACAGGCCATCCAGCGGATAGGCGTACAGCGGTGGTGCCACCAGCAACAGCGCTGCCAAGGCAGCCCCGACCAGCCGTTGCCACCATGGTTGAAGGGGGTCAGGGTAGCGTTCGGGGTTGTGCATCAAAATTCCAGCGCCCATGCCAGAGGGGGTGTGCGGCACGAAATCCGGCCTGCTGCACCCTGCCTCCGCACCGGGAGTATACCGAATTTTGCGGCTGCCTGCTGTCGGCGGGCAGCCGGAGGCGTTACTGGACATACTGACGCCAGGGAGTTAGTGTGTCCCCAGTCGGCGGCAGCACCACCCGGGTTACCATTTCCGGTGTGTCATGCGGGGTCGGTCAGGGAGTTTATGCCGGGCAACTCTTCGGTACAGCGTGGCAACTTTGGAGGTTGGTTCATGGATATCAACACACCCCATTCGCATCCGTTCATTTCTTCCGGCAATCCCCCTGTCTGCCGATGGCTGACTGCCGGGGTCATGCTGGCTCTGCTGTGGTTGCACACCGTAGCCGTGCAGGCACGGCCTGTTGAACTGCCTGATGAACCGGTCAACCTTGCTCTGAAAGTGGATGAAAGCAGCGTGTCTGAGGATGTCGGAGTAGTGAGTGTCACGGTGACGGCAACGATATCCCCCGGAGCCGGCTCAATGGCGGAGTTCGTAACACTGGAACAGCCGCTGGTGATTACGCTGATGCCGATGCAGACGGAACCAGCCGATGCCGATCCGGACACGGATTACAGCATTACCATTACAGACGGTCTACCAGGCGGTGCTGCCGGTCAACTCACCATTCCGAGTGCTTCCATTGCAGGTACCGCCACCCTGCAGATCACGCCAACAGATGATTCAGTGGTGGAGAATCCCCAGACCATCCGTATCGCCGTGAGCTTCACTGCACTGGAATTTTACGATATCACCCTGCAGACGCCAACCTTGGAGCTGACCCTCGTGGACGATGAAGCAATGCCCATGCTGCGGATTGCTCCAGGCGTACCGCCTTCGTTCCATGAATCAGACCGGGCCGACATCAGGGTCGTGCTGGTCGGTGCAGCAACGGCAGAGGCAGTGACCGTGGCCTGGTCCACCGGGCCCGGCCCGTCGCTTGTGGGTGGTGCGGAGGCGGGCGCAGATTATGTGGCAGTGAGCAGCGGTACAGTCACCTTTCCTCCGGGGACAAGTGAGCAGCTATTCAGCGTGATGATCAACGACGATAACCTTTCGGAGAGAACGGAAGACTTCATCGTCTTTCTGGGGGCAGCCTCGGGTCCATTGGGTAGCAGAGTGACTGTAAACACCGCTCCGGTGTCGGTGATCATCATGGACAATGATCCGCTTACAGTAAATCTGGATGGGCCTGCCCTGGTAGGAGAGGGTGCGGCTGCCACCTACATTGTAAGTCTGAGCCCTCCCGGGACTCTGCCCGGTAGTGACGTGGTGGTCAGTTATGATGATCTGGGGGGCGCAGTCGGCCCTGTTGCCGTGAGAGGCATTGACTATATCTCCAGCTCCGGCACTTTGCGCCTGAGTGCGGCAACCCCACGGCAGACCATAGTCGTGCGGATCCGGTCTGACGACAGGGTGGAAGAGGTGGAATACTTTGCCATGCGGTTGACCAACACAGGCGGAGATAACGTTGCCCTGGGGCCGCGCAAGCGCGTGGTGACCGGTATACGTGCCCCCTATGTCATGGAGTTTGATGCTGCCACGCCGATACGCACGGCAGAGGGCGCCGTAATACGTCTGGGGATACAACTGAGTGGGGGGCGTCCGACCGGGATATTGACACTGAACTATGAAATTCTGAATGGCACAACCGATGATGATGACCACCACGCTGCCCCCGGTAGCGAACCGGGTCCCCTGAGCCTGCCTCCGGGAATAACGGCAGGCTACATAGATATAGTCATCAGCGCAGACCTTGTTGCGGAACTGGAGGAGAACTTCATGGTCCGGCTGAATGGGGTCAGCTCCAGCCTGGATAGCGAGGCCGTGCTGCTGGGTGCACAGGTGGAACGTGAGGTGATGATCGGTGCAGATGCCCCGATCGTAGTCGAGATCTCCGGCCCTGCCAGTGTGCTTGAAGGGGAGCAGGCGGCCTATACGTTGAATTTGTTGCCCGCAGGTATACGGCCACTTGCCGATTTGTCCGTGCGCTATCAGGTAGTGAGCGCTGATGCCGGGTCGGCAGCTGATATTTTCGAGGCAGGTTCGATTCTGGATGACAGCATTCTTGTTGCAGGCACAACCGGCGAACATTCCCCCAGAGCCTTGGAGACGCAGGATAATGTGGACGATGGCGGCAACCGGCGGTTTCGCTTTGAGCTCCTTGCCGCGGCCGGAGGGGGTGGGCCTGCACCGATATTGGGTGTGGCCCGTTTTGTAGAGACAACCGTGCTGGATAATGATGGCGACCCGGCTGCACTGCGCCTGACGACATCCGAGTCCAGTCTGGACGAAGGCTCGGGCAGCACACCGATCACAATTACGGCAGAGCTGATCGGGGGTGTGCGGTCGACACCGGTGGATGTTGCGTTGTCGCTGGCAGGCACCGCCATGGCAGGCATGGATTATGCGACCGTCATGATGCCCGCACTGCGCATTGAGGCAGGTGCCATGAGGGGTACCGCCACACTGACCCTGATGCCGATAGACGATAGCCGGGTGGAACAGGATCGACTGATTCGTGTAGCGGGGACTGCATCGGAGCTGCATGTGATTCCAGCGGACATTGTCCTGGTAGACGGGGATACCGCCGAGCTCTCCATCAGCGCTTCTACAACCACGGTCGCAGAAGGCGCAATCGCAGAGTTTGCTATCAGTCTGTCTGCCCCGGTTGAGGAAAGGGTGTCGGTTGCCTGGCACATCCGGCCAGCAGACGACGCTGCTGCTACGCCAGGCCATGATTTTATTGTTGTGCCGAATGGCATGGCCGTATTTGCGCCCGATTCCACCGTGGCTGTGGATGGGCAGGTGGCCACGCTGGATGATTTCCTCTCCGAGGCGGCCGAAGGCTTTGGGGTTGAGCTGGGGTCGGTTGCTGACTCACCGGGGGGAAGAGTGACTGTCTCAATCGACAACGGTCTGCAGGGTTTCAGCATCGCTGAGAACGACCCGGTACGCGTGACCCTCTCCGGGCCAACCACCGTACTGGAGGGAGACACCGCCGTCTATACCGTCTCACTCTTGCCGAGCAGGGTGATGCTGACCGAAACCTTGCAGGTGGACCATGCCACCGGGGATGCTGAGGATGACACAGCAGTAGCAGGGACGCACTACAGGGCAGCGATGGGCACGCTGACCTTTGCAACGGCATCCCCACAGCAGTTCGCCGTGCGCACCATACCGAACGGTATGGCGGATGGTGAGCGTGCCTTCCGCATCAGTCTGTCCAACGCAGTCGGTGGCGGTGGACCGACACCGCAGGTAGCGGCACCGATAACAGTCCGCATTCTTGATGACGATGCAACCCGCGTGGTTCGCCTCTCGCTGTCAGAGCAGACCGTGTCAGAGGCCGATGGCCCGGTAGACATTACCATCACAGCTGTTCTGCAGGGTTCTCCATTGACTACAGCTACAACGGTCATACTGAGTATTGTACAGGCCGACACAGACTACACCGTCGTACTGCCTGCGCTGATAATTCCGGACGGACGGACCAGCAAAACCGCTATCCTCACATTCACCCCCGTCAATGACGTGCTCGCCGAGGATACCAGAATGATCTATATCAGGGGCACAGCCATGGGCTTGGTGGTCGTCCCGACAACCCTGCAACTGATTGACGACGATGCCACAATGGCCCTGCTCGACCTTACCGGCGATAGCGTTGTAGACCTTGAGGATGCGAAGGTGTTTTACTACACACTGCAGTTCGGCTCCGCACTGGGCAATGGGATCACGGGGGGCACTGTGGGTGCGCGCAGCACCATCCTGGGCTCATTTCTCCCCGGCAGTCCTCCCGGCGATGCAGAGCTGCAAGCCCTGCTGCGGGCTGCGCATGCACTCGCCACACGTGCCGGGCTGGACATCACCGACAATGGCGGTGCCGCGGACCGCAACGATGCAGGTGCATTCTACTACGCACTGGCACTGCCAGACTCCCTGGGCAATGGCACCACGGGTGGTTACGCAACCTTGCGCAGCACCATCCTGGGCTCATTTCTCCCTGGCAGTCCCGGCGATACAGAGCTGCAAGCCCTGCTGCGCCGGGCCAATGCCCTGCTGCGTTGAAGCTGACATCCCGTTCCCGGGGAGGCATCAAGGTAAGGGGTTTGACAGGGCACCGGATGTGCGCCATCACATCCGGTGCAGATCGATCCTGACCTGACTTCGTGGCAGTGGCCACAG
>DKIB01000107.1:0-1645 GCA_002454015.1 Proteobacteria bacterium UBA6729 | reverse complement strand
GCGCCTTCAACCACTCGGCCACCTCTCCATCCGCCAAGATACCGCAGACCGGGTGCCGATTACAAGCCGGGTCAGTGTCTGTGGACATTGCCGGGGTTCAGCAACTTGAAGCCCGGGCGCTTGAATGCGCTGACCAGCGCCATACCGGCAATGAAGCCGCCGATGTGCGCCCCGAAGGCGACCCCGCCTCCGCTCTGGGCGGAGTATCTGCTGCTGAGGAGCTGGAGGCCGAACCACAGGGCGAGCACGACCCAGGCGGGCATATACATAATGCGGGTAAAGAATCCCAGTGGGACCAGCATCAGCACCCGTGCATTGGGATACAGCAGCAGGTAGGCCCCCAGCACTCCAGAGATGGCCCCGCTGGCCCCTACCATCGGTACGATGGAGTCAGGGTCAGGGATGGCCTGTGCAAACACCGCGAAGACGCCGCACAGCAGGTAGAAGACGATAAACCGTCCGTGTCCCATGGCATCCTCTATGTTGTTGCCGAAGATCCACAGGTAGAGCATGTTGCCGATGAGGTGCATCCAGCCGCCGTGCAGGAACATGGAGGTGAACAGGGTTGCTGCAGGCAACAGCACGCCCAGTTCTGGGTCGGCGCGGGCATCGCCGATGAGCAGGGCCGGGATCACACCCATGCGCAGGAAGATCAGGTTCATGCCCTGGGGGTCGTGAGAAGATTGCCACAGGAAGACCAGTATGCACGCCGCGATCAGGGCGATGGTCAGCTGGGGTTTGAGTTCGGTGGGGTTGTCGTCTTTGAGGGGAATCATCTGGCAAGGGAACGCCCCCGGGCTCCGGGCGGTGGAACCCGGGGGCGATTTGATCAGGCCTACATCATACCACCCATACCACCCATACCACCCATGTCATCTGCGCCACCACCGGCGGCAGGCTTCTCTTCCTTCGGCATTTCTGCCACCATGGCCTCGGTGGTGATCAGCAGCCCGGCAATGGATGCAGCATTCTGCAACGCAGAACGGGAGACCTTGGTCGGGTCCAGAATGCCCATCTGGATCATGTCCCCGAACTCGCCCGTGGCCGCGTTGTAGCCGTAGTTGTCAGCGCTGTTGTTGGTGATCTGGTTGACCACTACGGAAGCCTCGCTTCCGGCGTTGGTGATGATCTGCCGTGCCGGTTCCTGAAGGGCGCGGACGACGATGCTGGCGCCCATGTTCTGGTCCTCGTTGTCGCCCTTGATCTTCTCAATGGCGGCCATACAGCGCAGCAGGGCAACCCCGCCACCCGGCACCACGCCTTCCTCAACGGCGGCACGTGTGGCATGCAGGGCATCCTCCACGCGCGCCTTGCGTTCCTTCATCTCCACCTCGGTTGCTGCGCCCACCTTGACGACGGCTACGCCACCGGACAGCTTGGCCACACGCTCCTGCAACTTCTCCTTGTCGTAGTCCGAGGAAGACTCCTCGATCTGCCGCTCAACCTGCTTGATGCGTGACTGAATGTCGGAGGTCCGGCCCGCACCATCAATGATGGTGGTGTTTTCCTTGCTGATGGAAACCCGCTTGGCACTGCCGAGGTCATCAATGGTAGCCTTCTCCAGACTCAGCCCGACCTCTTCGGAGATGACCTTGCCATTGGTCAGGATGGCGATGTCCTCCAGCATGGCCTTGCGGCGGTCGCC
>DKIB01000064.1:8123-8350 GCA_002454015.1 Proteobacteria bacterium UBA6729 | reverse complement strand
GGCTATATGGATGTGCTCGGTCTGGCCGTGGCGGGTGTGCAGAATGCCGTGGCCACACTGGGCACCGCGGTTACACCACAGCAGTTGCAGATCCTGCTGCGTCACTTCAGGCAACTGGTGCTGTGTCTGGACGGGGACAGTGCCGGACGCAAGGCCGCCGTGGCCGCCATGCACACAGCACTGCCGCTGTTGCGACCCGATGTGGAAATGGAGTTCCTGCTGCTGCC
>DKIB01000064.1:247-8048 GCA_002454015.1 Proteobacteria bacterium UBA6729 | reverse complement strand
GCGGCAGGCTTGGATGCCACTACCCTGGAAGGCCGCAATGCAATGCTGTATCGTGCCGCCCAGGGACTGCAACAGCTGGGGGATCCGATGTTGCGGCACCTGATCGTGGCGGAGCTGGCCAAGCGCATAAACACCGATGTGGACCGTCTGGAGGAGCAGTTCACCCAACTGACCCCGCCGGCATCAGCAGGGCCACGCCGGGCCGGGTTGCACGCCCCTACACTGCTGGGCAATACCATCGGCCTGTTGCTGCAACAGCCCGCGGTCGCCCTGCAGGTGAGGGCTGCCGCGGAACTGGCGACCCTGCAGATCCCGGGTGTGGAGGTGCTGCAGCGTATTGTGGAGCTGGTGCATGCCACCCCGGAACTGGACTGTGTGGGCCTGCTGGAACGTTTCCGGGGCACCCCCTGGGAACCGCGTCTGCGGGAACTGGCGGCGACTTGCCTGCCCCACAAGGCTGACCTCACCCTGGAGTTTCGGGATGCACTGGCACGGTTGCAGGAGCGCGCTCTGCGGCAACGCTCCCGCTCCCTGAAGATGAATGCAACGCTAAGTGCCGATGAACAGGCTGAGCTGCGTGCCCTGGAGGCACAACTGGCCGGAGTGAAGGAGCGCGCCGAGTTTCTGGTTGAGCCGCTACAGCAATGAGCAACGACGGACTGTATATCAGCGACCCGGAGCACAGGCAGGCCCTGCTGCGGGAGGCAGCACAGCTGCCTGCCCTGACCGTGAACTCAGCGGCTGCCGCCAATGCAGTCATGCTGGGGGCCGGTTATTTCCATCCGCTGCAAGGCTATATGAATGTGGCCGATGCCCTGCGGGTGGCTGATGAGCTGCACACTGCCGACGGCCTGTTCTGGCCGGTACCCTGCCTGAACCTGTGCACCGAACCACCACCGGTACGGGCGGGTGAACGTCTGGCCCTGCGTGACCCGAACGTGGCTGCAGAGCCGGTGCTGGCCATACAGCAGGTGCAGGCCATTGAGCAACTGGACGCAGCACAGCTGGCACACATCGCCCAACAGGTTTACGGCACACAGGATCGGCAGCATCCGGGGGTGGAGAGCCTGCTGTCACAGGGCAGCCATGCGGTATCCGGCACCCTGGAGGTGCTGAACTACAGTTATTTTGAGACCGAGTTTCCTGATACCTTCCGCACGGCTCCGGCATTGCGCGCCGCCTTCAGGGCACGGCAGTGGCAACGTGTAGTGGCCTTCCAGACACGCAACCCCATGCATCGCGCCCATGAGGAATTGTGCAAGATGGCCATGCGGGAAACCGGGGCGGATGGCCTGCTGATCCACATGTTGCTGGGTCGCCTGAAGCCCGGAGACATCCCCGCGAAGGTACGGGATGCCGCCATCCGCAAGATGGTGGAACTGTATTTCCCGGCAGGTCGTGTATTGATCGCCGGATATGGTTTTGACATGCTCTACGCAGGCCCGCGAGAGGCCCTGCTGCATGCCGTGTTCCGGCAGAATGCCGGATGCAGCCACCTGATCATCGGGCGTGACCACGCCGGGGTGGGCAACTACTACATGCCCTTCGCAGCACAGGAGATCTTCGACCAGCTGCCAGCAGGTACCCTGCACATTGATATCGTCAAGGCCGATCATACGGCCTGGTCACGCCGTCTGGGCAAGGTGGTCATGCTGCGCGATGCACCGGATCATGGTCCCGGGGACTTCACCATCCTGTCAGGCACCGAGGTCCGCAACAGGCTGGCCGCCGGGCAGCCCCTGCCCCCCGAGTTCGCCCGACCCGAGGTGGCAGAGATACTGATGCGGCACTATCAGCAGGTTGGCCCGGGCTGAGTAGCCGTCTGGTCCGTGCACAGCACTATCGGTTGCAACCGGGTTTGACAGTTTCAGGGTGCATTCGGGGGGCTGCTCGCAATTCAAAACACCGGCAGGCGGTAAGTCAAATACGCTCAGTGCCGATGGAACAACACCCGAGCTCTGCACGATGGGGCTATCGGCCGGTCTGAGGCGCGGGAGGGTCGCATGGCACCCCTGCTCTCAAGGTCTACCCCCATCCGTTCGCCCGAACCGAGCCCACAATCGTGTTGTGTCGTGGACCGTTCAGCCCCCTGAGCAACCGGACAGGACGCCAGCCGGGTCAGCGCTTCATGGACTTCATAGAGTCAAAGAAGTCGCTGTTGGTCTTGGTCCCCTTCAACCGATCCAGCATAAACTCCATGGCGGCAACCTCATCCATCGGATGCAACAGCTTGCGCAACACCCAGACCTTTTGCAGTTGCTCCGGGCTGGTCAGCAGTTCCTCCCGGCGGGTGCCGGAACGATTGATGTGGATGGCCGGGTAGATGCGCTTTTCGGCGATCTGGCGATCCATGTGAATCTCCATGTTGCCCGTGCCCTTGAACTCTTCGTAGATCACATCATCCATACGCGAACCCGTCTCCACCAGCGCTGTAGCCAGGATCGTCAGGCTGCCACCCTCCTCTATGTTGCGGGCAGCCCCAAAGAAACGCTTGGGACGCTGCAGGGCATTGGCATCCACTCCGCCGGTCAACACCTTCCCCGAGGCCGGCACCACGGTGTTATAGGCACGCGCCAGGCGGGTTATGGAATCAAGCAGGATCACCACATCCTTGCGATGCTCTACCATCCGCTTGGCGTATTCAATCACCATCTCGGCTACCTGCACATGTCGACTCGCCGGTTCATCAAAGGTACTGGAAATCACCTCGCCACGTACCGTGCGCTGCATTTCAGTGACCTCCTCGGGACGTTCGTCAATGAGCAGCACGATCAGGTGACACTCGGGATGATTGGCCGCCAGGGACTGGGCAATGCTCTGCAACATCATGGTCTTGCCGGCCTTGGGAGGCGACACCGCCAGACCCCGTTGCCCCTTGCCGATGGGCGACATCAGGTCAATGATCCGCGGGGTCAGGTCTTCGGTACTGCCGTTGCCCCGTTCCAGTGTCAACCGCTCTTGGGCAAACAGTGGCGTCAGGTTCTCGAACAGCACCTTGTGTCCGGATTTTTCCGGGGGCTCGAAGTTGATCTCGTCCACCTTGAGCAGGGCAAAATAGCGCTCGCTGCTCTTCGGCGGACGAATCTTGCCGGACACGCTGTCGCCGGTACGCAGATTAAAACGCCGAATCTGGTTGGGTGATACATAGATATCATCCGGCCCGGCCTGGTAGGAGCCGGCCGCCGAACGCAGGAAGCCAAAGCCGTCCTGCAGGATCTCCAGCACCCCATCGCCACAAATGTCCTCGCCCTGCTGGGCGTGCGCCTTCAGGATCGCAAAGATCACATCCTGCTTGCGCGACCGCGCCAGACCCTCCAGACCGAGGGTCTCGGCCATCTGGATCAGCTGTTGCGGGGGTGTACGCTTTAACTCAGTCAAATTCATCGGCAATATCCAGTATCAAAACGGCTCAAACGAGCCCGGCTCGGCAGCGTCTCCCCGGGACACCCGCAGGCAACCCGCAGCAGCCCCTCAACAGGGCCGTCGCTACCCGTAAAATAGCACATCGTCCACGTTCCGGGTCCAACGGACGCCGACCGCCACAACGGTTCAGAGGTTGCTGTCTATGAAGGCGCTCAGTTGCGACCTTGACAGCGCCCCGACCTTGACAGCAACCGCCTCACCATCCTTGAAGAGCATCAGTGTCGGGATGCCCCGTACCGCATATTTCTGTGGCGTCTGCGGATTGTCATCAATGTTGAGTTTGGCAACGACCAGGCGACCTGCGTACTCATCGGCAATCTCGTCAAGCAGCGGCGCAACGGCCTTGCACGGACCACACCACTCAGCCCAGTAATCCAGTACCACAGGCTGACCGGCCTGCAATACCTGCGCCTCAAAATCTGCATCCGTTATGTGAATAATGTGTTCGCTCATGATTCCCTGCCCGTATGTCAACCCCCGGCACCCGGTGCTGTCGCATCCCGACGACTGCCAAGCAGGGCTCATTATCACCGGACCGGGCCGGCTTTGCAAGCCCCGGTACGAATCTGTCAACGCAAGGGGGCAAGGTCCACTCCTGGTGCACCGCGGAAATACCGCGCCGGGAGGCCCCCGCAGAGCCCCTACTGCGGGAGCCTGCACCGCCATTGCCGGCAGCCAAACAGCGGTCGGCCGCTGCCGCCTGCCCCTGTCGACGAGGGTATAGTGCCCGACCGCCCTGCAGGATGCGCCCGGGCACGAGGGGCAACGCGCTCACAGGCCCGGTACGGGGGTCCGGCCGCACCCGGGCCATCCGGCGGCCAGGGCCAGCGGCCATGCGATGTTCTGCCCCCGCCGCCCGGTCAGGACAGCCCCGGGGGCGGCGGGGGCCCCGCAGGCCAAAACCATGACCCCACGGCGACTCTGCTCTGNNGGCGCGGTCGGCGGGGGCCGGAACCGTCTCACATGTACTGAACCCGTACACAGGCCTTTCGCTGGCCCGGGGCTTGTGGTACCATGGCGCGTCATATATCGTTCAGCAGGCCCCGCCTGAGCACATTTTGATCTGTCATCACCCATCCCTGTCCCCCTGTACCCCCGCGATACCCTCCTGTTGCCGGGCGGGCGCGTGATGACGGAGGCTGCCGGGCGCTTTCAGGACTTGGCCTTGCGGCCGGATCTGCTGCGGGGCGTTGAGGCAGCCGGGTTCACGGCCTGCACCCCCATCCAGGCGGCGACCCTGCCACTGTTGCTGGAGGGACGCGATATCGCCGGGCAGGCGCAGACCGGCACCGGGAAAACCGCAGCCTTTCTGCTGGCAGCCATGCAACATATACTCGCGGAAGAAAATCGCCCGGCACGGGATCTGCGCCCCCGTGGCCTGATCATTTCGCCTACCCGTGAACTGGCGGTACAGATTTACAAGGATGCCGAGCATCTGGGCCTGTACACCGACCTGAGTTTTATGCTGGCGCACGGCGGCGTGGATTATGCCCCCCAGCTGGATGCCCTGCATCGGGGCATAGACCTGCTGATCGGCACGCCGGGGCGACTCATTGACCTGCACCACCGCGGCTCATTGCAGCTCAATGGCATCCGCACGATGGTGCTGGATGAGGCGGATCGCATGTTTGATCTGGGTTTCATCCGTGACATACGCTTCCTGTTGCGCAGGATGCCGCCACCCCGGCAGAGACTCAATATGCTGTTCAGTGCCACCCTGCCCTGCCGGGCCGTTGAACTGGCCCATGAACACATGGACGAACCCGAAGTGATTCGGCTGTGTCCGGAACAACTCACGGTCGACACGGTGACCCAGCAGCTCTATCACATCACCCGGGAGGAAAAGCCCGCCCTGCTGGTCGGGCTGTTGCGCAGCTGTGATGCCCGACGTACCCTCATATTCGTCAACACCCGACATCGGGCTGAACATATTCAGGACATCCTGCTGGTCAACGGCTTTGATGCCGCAGTGCTGAGTGGCAATATCCCCCAGCACAAACGCCTGCAGATCTTCCGCAGGTTCTCCGCGGGTGAACTGGATACGCTGGTGGCGACGGATCTGGCGGCGCGCGGCCTGCATGTGGATGATATCAGTCATGTGATCAACTATGACCTGCCTTTCAGTGGTAACGATTACGTGCATCGTATCGGGCGCACGGCACGGGCCGGTGCCAACGGGGATGCGTACAGTCTGGCCTGCGATGAGTACGTCTACTCGCTGCCGGAGATCGAGAACTATCTGGGGCACAAGATTCCGGTCAGCAAAGTAACACCGGAACTGCTCGTCAAGATCGAGATGGTCAGACCCCGCCGCCGCAAAACCACGGGCCGACCCCAATCCGGTGCCCGCCGCCCGGCACAGCGGCCCGGCAATGGCAGGCGGCGCACATGAGTGCACCGCCCGGGGACGTGCCCGGGTATCAACTGCATGCAGACCCTGCACAGCTGCGCCTGGACCCTGTCACCGGTACTGCCGATGCCTGTATCATCTGGCTGCATGGCCTGGGAGCCTGCATGTCCGACCTGCTGCCGCTGGCCACAGCGTTGCAGCTGCCCTGCAAGACCCGCATGTTCTTTCTGCAGGCCCCTGAACTGGCGGTCACGGTCAATGACGGTCAGCACATGCCCGCCTGGTACGACATCACCAGCCTGGGACCGGATGGCCCGGAGGAAGACAGCATTGGGCTGGATGACTCTGCCCGGCGCATCCACACATTGATCGCCGCACAGGAGGCGGACGGGGTCCCCGCGGCGCGCATCGTGCTGGCCGGGTTCTCGCAGGGCGGGGCGCTGGGCCTGTACGCAGGATTGCAATACCCGGAGGCACTGGCCGGGTTGCTGGTTCTGTCCGGCTATCTGCCCCCGGCAGCCCTGGTAACACAGCTGCTGCCCACCCTGTTCCTGCACGGCACCGAGGATGACGTTATTCCCGTCAACTATGCCCGGCTGAGCCATGATATCCTGCAACAGCAGGACTGCCCGACCCGCTGGCGGGAGTACCCGGTGGGCCACACCATCAGCCCGGAGGCACTGCCTGAGCTGAACCGGTGGTTGCAGGAACGCCTGCCGAGCGGGGGCAGCGCATGATGCGCACCGGCTGTGTACTGTTGCTGCTGCTGGCCCTGTCCGGCTGCGGCCAGAAAGGCCCCCTGCAACCCCCGGCAGAAATCATTCTACGCTGAGTCATGGAAGAGTTTGCGCGGGCCACGGACGGCCTCCTGTACGCCGGGCAGTTATCTCTGGAGGCACTGGCCCGCGACTATGGCACGCCGACCTATGTGTATTCCCGGACCCTGCTGGAACAGCGCTGGCGTGACTTTGATGCGGCCTTCAATCGTGCCCATCTGGTGTGCTTCGCCGTCAAGGCCAATTCCTGTCTGGGCGTGTTGCAGATCATGGCCCGGCTGGGTTCGGGCTTCGACGTCGTGTCCGGTGGCGAGCTGGCCCGGGTGCTGTGTGCCGGTGGCGATGCAGGACAAGTGGTATTCTCCGGGGTCGGCAAACGGGAGGCAGAGATCACCCGGGCACTGGAGGCAGGGATCCGCTGCCTGAACATTGAGTCCGCGCAGGAACTGGAACGCACGGCGGTCATCGCCAGGCAACTCGGCACAGTCGCGCCTGTCGCCATCCGCATCAATCCGGAGATGGACCCCGACACGCACCCGCATATCGCCACGGGTACCGCGCAAAGCAAGTTTGGACTGCCCTGGGAGCAGGCCCGGGAACTCTACCGTCGTGCCGCACAGCATCCGGCCCTGCGCATAGAGGGCATCGCCTGTCACATCGGCTCACAACTCACCCGGCTACAAACCTTCCGGGAGGTGGCCCTGTACCTGAAGGCCTGGGTGCTGGAACTGGCCGGACTGGGGATAACACTGCGCCACATCAATGTCGGCGGGGGTCTGGGCATCCGTTATCGTGACGAAACCCCTCCCACCCCGCAGCAGTTGGCCGGGCTGCTGGAGACGGAACTGCAGGAACTGGAGCTGGAACTGCTACTGGAACCGGGCCGTCACATCTGTGGCCCGGCCGGCGTACTGCTGACCCGGGTGGAATACCTCAAGCAACGCAGCGATGGCAGCTGGACCGCGATTGTTGATGCTGCCATGAATGATCTGTTGCGGCCCGCACTGTATGATGCTTGGCATGCTGTGGAATCGGCAGGCACACCGGCAGGCCTGCAGGCCTGCTATGAGCTGGCAGGCCCGGTCTGCGAATCCACCGATGTGCTGGCGCGGGAACGGCAACTGACGCTGCAACCGGGCACTCTGCTGGCAGTGCGTACGGCCGGTGCCTACGGGGCGGTAATGGCCTCAAATTACAACAGCCGACCGCGCCCCTGTGAACTGCTGGTGCAGGACAGGCAGGTGCATATATT
>DKIB01000064.1:0-128 GCA_002454015.1 Proteobacteria bacterium UBA6729 | reverse complement strand
TGGACAGTACACTAGCGGTCACGCACCGCAGCAACCGGGGGACGGGCCTGCTTGTGCAGACGTGGCAATACCGTCTTCGGGGCGGGCTCCTCCGACACCTGCCGGAGGGGTCTGACAGGCGGGTCCAC
>DKIB01000006.1:26584-27067 GCA_002454015.1 Proteobacteria bacterium UBA6729 | reverse complement strand
ATCCACTGGGATGTCTGAAGCGCCTTCTTTTCAATGGCGGATTGAATTTCCAGGGCGCGTTTCTGCCCATTCCGGAGCTGCTCTGGACTGAGTTTCCCTGCAAGGGTCTTTTGATACTCGCGGGCTTCATCATTTCCATTGACTGCTACCAGGGTAAACCAGACATATGCCTGCGCATAATTTTGGGGCATGCCCGTACCGTGGTAATACATAGTCCCCAGATTGTACTGGGCACGGGCATGCCCTTGCTCGGCAGCTTTTGTGTACCAATGGATAGCCTGTTTATAGTCTATGGGAATGCCATTGCCAAAGTGATACGTACTCCCCAGCATAGCTTGAGCCTTGGCATGGCCCTGCTCCGCGGCTTTTGTGTACCAGTAGACCACTTGCTCACTATCCTCGGGTACCCCTGCGCCGTAGTAATACGCAACTCCCAGATTGTATTGGGCATCGGCAAGCCCCTGCTCCGCGGCTTTTGTGTAC
>DKIB01000006.1:25982-26520 GCA_002454015.1 Proteobacteria bacterium UBA6729 | reverse complement strand
ATACATACTCCCCAGATTGTTTTGGGCATGGGCAAACCCCTGCTCGGCAGCCTTTGTGAACCAATGTACAGCCTGCTCATTATCCTCGGGTACCCCTACGCCCCGGTCATACGCGACTCCCATATTGTATTGCGCGATGGCAAGCCCCTGCCCGGCACTTTTTTTGAACCAGTGGATGGCCAGTTTCTTGTCTTCGGGAATGCCCCTGCCAGAGAAATGCATACCCCCCAGATGGTATTGAGCGGTGGCATGTCCGTTCTCGGCGGCTTTTGCGTACCAATGGACGGCCTGCTCATCATCCTCGGGCACACCTTCGCCGTCGTCATACATAACCCCCAGATTGAATTGCGCGTCAGCATCCCCTTGCTCGGCAGCTGGTATCATTTCGCGCACTCCCTCAGGAAGATTATCCTCCGGGGGTTGGGCAGTGCCATGCAAGAATGGCACCCCCACAAGCACAAAAAACAATAGACAGCGTGCCAAAGGATTCATCTGTACAGGCAACTCGTCAGGGTCGTGCTGATTATCTTCACTGGGC
>DKIB01000006.1:25740-25937 GCA_002454015.1 Proteobacteria bacterium UBA6729 | reverse complement strand
CCTGCAAGGCGCTGTTGATACTCGCGGGCTTCATCATATCCATTGGCTGCGGCCAGGGTAAACCAGACATATGCCTGTGCATAATCTTTGACAATGCCGGTACCGTGGTAGTACATAAGCCCCAGATTGTATTGAGAAATGGCATGCCCCTGCCCGGCAGCTTTTGTGTACCAGTGTACAGCCTGTTTCTGGTCTTC
>DKIB01000006.1:25411-25702 GCA_002454015.1 Proteobacteria bacterium UBA6729 | reverse complement strand
AGGGGGTCCTCCTGCGCCGCGGCTTTTTTGAGCCAGTGTACGGCCCGTGCCTCGTCCTTGATAACGCCTTTACCGAGACGATACTTATTCCCCAGATTGCGTTGTGCATGGACATGCCCCTGCCCGGCAGCCTTTATGTACCAGTGTACAGCCTGTTTATCGTCTATGGGAACGCCATCACCGAAGTCATACATAAACCCCAGGGCGTATTGAGAAAGGGAAATGCCTTGCGCCGCGGCTTTTTTGAGCCAATGTACAGCCTGTTTCTGGTCTTCGGGGACGCCTGCACCG
>DKIB01000006.1:6939-25352 GCA_002454015.1 Proteobacteria bacterium UBA6729 | reverse complement strand
TCGGGAATGCCCCTGCCAAGGAAATACATACCCCCCAGGCTGAATTGAGCGTCAGCATCCCCTTGCTCGGCAGCTAGTATCATTTCGCGCACTCCCTCAGGAAGATTGTCCTCCGGGGGTCGGGCACAGCCATGCAGGAATTGCACACCCACAAGCACCAACAGGAGGCGTGCCAACAGATTCATCCGGGTGGGTACTTCGTCAGCTCCGGAGACCGTTCCCTTCTGCGTCTGCCTGCCTGCATGTCTGCCCCATGGTACCTGTCTCCACTCGTATGCGCGGATCCTCAGACAGACCCGTGCCTCGTTGCCCCGACTGTAGCACAGCTGGGCATGGGGGTGTTCCTCAGGCCTTTTCCGTGACGAGTGGGCCTGAGGCCGGTGAGGGTGTCTGCAGCGATAAATGGGCCTGAATCCGGGCTCAGCCCTTTAATAAAAGGCATGACAGATGCCATGAGCGGTAAGGCCACAGGGTTGCCTGAGACACTGCAAATCGTCCCTGCAGTCGGCCCTGGGGCCCTGCATGCGGTTTGCAGTCCGGGGGGCCTGCGGCTATACTGCGCGGCGTGGTCACGGGGACGGGTCACGGAGGTAACGCAGATGTATGCAGTAATCAGGAGTGGTGGCAGTCAGCACCGGGTACAGGAAGGCGAACTCCTGCGGGTACAGAAGCTGGATGTGCCTGAGGGGGAGCAGCTCACCCTGGATCAGGTGTTGCTGGTCAGTGATGGTACCCGCACGGTGCTGGGCACGCCTCTGGTGGCCGGGGCGGCGGTTACCGCCGAGGTGGTGCGGCAGGGCCGGGCGCGGCGTATCCGCATCATCAAGATGAAGCGCCGCAAGCATCATCTGCGGCGGCAGGGTCATCGGCAGCCGTACACGGAACTGCGTATTACCGGCATCCATGCGGCATTGACGGAGCCAGCAGATGGCGCATAAGAAGGTAGGCGGCAGCAGTCGCAACGGGCGTGACTCCAATGCCAAACGGCTTGGCGTGAAGCGCTTTGGCGGTGAGTGTGTGCGGGCAGGCAATATCCTGGTCCGCCAGCGTGGCACGGCCTTTCATCCGGGCAGGAATGTCGGTTGCGGGCGTGATCACACCCTGTATGCCCTGGTGAATGGTCGGGTGCAGTTTCAGAACATAGACCGATGTCGGCACGTCAGCGTGCTACCCGACTGAAGCCCCCGAAATTCGTTGACGAGGCCCGTGTCCGCGTCCATGCCGGTAGCGGCGGGCAGGGGTGCGTAGCGTTTCACCGTAGCCGTTCCGTGCCCAGGGGGCGCCCCGAGGGAGGGGACGGGGGGCAGGGTGGGGCCGTGGTTTGCATTGCAGACCGGGGGGTGCAAACCCTGTTGGACTTTGCGCGGCGGAGCGTATACCGGGCCGGCGATGGTGCCCGGGGGGGTCGCAACAGTCGCCGTGGTGCACGGGGCCGGACCTTGGAACTGCGGGTGCCCCGGGGCACCCGTATCTACGAGGATGGGGATGTGCTGGGGGAGTTGCTCAACGATGGGCAGACCCTGCAGGTGGTTGCGGGCGGGGTTGGCGGCATCGGCAATCGTCACGATGGCGCCGGGGGGCCCGGTGCCCGGGGGGAGCAACGGACGTTGTTTCTGGAGCTCCGCCTGTGTGCCGATGTAGGCTTGCTGGGGCTGCCCAATGCGGGCAAATCCTCCTTGTTGCGGGCGGTCTCGGGAGCGCAACCCCGGGTTGCCGACTATCCCTTTACCACCTTGCATCCCCAGCTGGGTTATGTGGAGACGGATCCCGGGACGGGATTTCTGCTGGCCGACATCCCGGGTCTGATCCGGGGGGCTGCACAGGGGGTGGGGCTGGGCCTGCGCTTTCTCAGGCATCTGGAGCGCAACCGCCTGTTGTTGCATATCGTGGATGCCACCGCAGGCCCGGTGGAGGTGCTGGCCGGGCAGATCCGGATGCTGGAGCAGGAACTGGCTGCCGCCGGGTTCCCGGCGCTGCCGCGTTATGTGGTGCTCAACAAGGCGGATCTGCTGGGGCCGGACGGGGGCGCGGCATTGCAGGCTGCGCTGGCCCGGCAACTCGGTCCGGGTGAGGTCCCGAGGCTGGTCTCTGCCCTGACCGGGAGCGGCTGTCGGGAACTGTGCCAGTGGGTGGCCACCCGTCTGCAGCACTCTGCCGTATCCGCATGAGTACCCCCGCCCCATGGGTGATCAAGCTGGGCAGTGCGCTGGTAACGACCCGGGGCCTGGGCCTGGACCCGAAGTTCATACGTGACAAGGCCGCGGAACTGGCGGCGTTGCAGTCCTCGGGCATCCGTCCCGTGCTGGTATCCTCCGGCTCGGTGGCGGAGGGTATCGCACGCCTGCAGTGGCAGCATAGGCCCCGTGCCGTGCATGAGTTGCAGGCCGCTGCCGCCATCGGCCAGACCGGTCTGGTGCAGGCCTATGAGACGGCCCTGCAGGAGTTTGGCATCCGCACCGCGCAAGTCCTGCTGACCCATGAGGATATCGCTGATCGGCAACGTTACCTGAATGCCCGCAGTACCCTGCATTGTCTGCTGCAGCTGGGGGTGATCCCGGTCATCAATGAGAACGATACGGTATCTACTGCGGAGATTCGTCTGGGGGATAACGATACCTTGGCTGGCCTGGTCGCCAATCTGCTCGAGGCGAAGCTGCTGGTGCTGCTGACCGACCAGCCTGGTCTGCTGGACCGCAATCCGGCACGGGCATCCGGCGGCAGGCTGATCCCCGAGGGCAAGGCCGGTGACCCGAAGCTGGATGCCTGTGCTGGTGGCAGCGCGCAGCTGGGGCGCGGTGGTATGCGCACCAAGCTGCAGGCGGCCGCGATTGCGGCCCGTTCCGGCACGGATACCGTGATCGCCGATGGTCGTGATGCGCAGGTGCTGGGCAGGCTGGCGCGTGGTGAGGCCTGCGGAACCCTGCTGCGGGCTGCCAACCGTGGATTAGCCGCCCGCAAACGCTGGCTGGCCGGTTTGTCGCGTACGCAGGGGCGCGTGCGCCTGGACGGGGGCGCGGTACGTGCCTTGCAGGAACAGGGTGGCAGTCTGCTGGCTGCCGGGGTTGTCGCCGTAGAGGGGGAGTTCAGCCGCGGTGCGGTGATCGCGCTCTGCACAGCAGAGGACGTGGTCTTTGCACAGGGTCTGAGCAACTATGGTGCTAATGAAATCAAACGTTTGCAGGGGTGTGCAAGTCGGGATATCAGTGCCCGTCTGGGCCACTGCTACGAGCCGGAACTCGTACACCGTGACAACCTGATTCTGTTGGCGGATACTCAGCCCTGAGTTGCAGCGTCCCGCAGCCTGGCCGCAAGCTGGCGCTTGTGGCGTGCTGCCTTGTTCTTGTGGATGAGATGCTTGCCTGCCAGGCGATCCAGCATGCTGCTGAGCCTGATATACTCGGCACGCGCCGGGGTTGCATCGCCCTGCAGGCTCTGCAGGGTCTTCTTCAACTGGCTGCGCAGGGCCGAACGACGGGGGACATTGCGCTGCCTGCGCTTCTCCGCCTGCCGATTGCGTTTGATTGCTGACTGAATGGTTGCCATGGCTGACTCCCGAAACCGATGCCCGGGGAGCGGCCACTATAGCCGGGCAATCCCGGGCAAGTCAACAGGGCGGCGGGTCCGGCTGTTTATGGACCGCACCGCCCGGACGCGGTAGCGTAACAGGGTCAGTGGCTGCGGTCGGGCGGTGGGAGCCTGCCCGGGTGGGCATTCCCGAGTAACAGACGTGCCCTGAGGTGCCTGCGCTGGGCTATCGGCAGGCTGTCCGGCCAGATGGCAACAGGCACATTGCCCGTGGCACTCTCCAGCCTGAGCAGGGTGAGCCAGGGGTGCACCAGGGGCATGGGTTTGAGGCTGGCTGCCGTGCGGCGACCATCCGCATGAATGAGTTCCCAGCTGCTGTCCTCGCGCAACAGGGCGGCCCTGGGCCGCTCCGGACGCCGCAGCTGCTGCCACAGCAGGAGTCCCGGC
The DNA here is from genome assembly GCA_002454015.1 of Proteobacteria bacterium UBA6729. GTDB lineage: Bacteria > Pseudomonadota > Gammaproteobacteria > Porifericomitales > Porifericomitaceae > UBA6729. The sequence continues at coordinate 21,380 of DKIB01000006.1, read as the reverse complement.
AGCAGGAGCAGGGTGCCCAATATAGCCTGTGGGGCCAGCAGCCAGGGCAGGGCGAGCAGGCTTGACCAGCAGCCCAGTCTGACCCGACGATGGATCCTGGAGGGGCGCAGCGGGATGTGGATGGGCGCCAGCCAGTGGTGGTCAGCCGTGTTGGGGAGTGGGGAAGGGGGCGGGTCCATGCGGGTCAGCCTACAGCAGCTACCCCGGCTCATAAATACTTCTTGGTAGGTATTTATAAAAAAGAAGGGGTAGTAAGCCATATTGCTATTGTTATTGCTGGCGGGATCGGTATACTCGTCGGCTATAGGTTCGTGGAGCAGGTACTCGGGGAAAATGGCTGTTGCTTATTGTTTCTGCTTGGGTCAGGCTACTGCGGACAGGGCGTTGACGGGGTTGTGCCGGTGTCCTCACCGGGTGCCCCGACAACAGAAGGAACTAACATTAATGAATTCGATCCTCGCGATTATGAATACGAATCCCGGCAGGCATTCGCCTCCGGGGCATCCGCTTGCGTGTCCTGAGCGACACCGGTGGATACGAACAGCACTTTGTGTCCCCCACCAGGGTTCCGAGGGGTGGAGTGCTTCAAACAGGAACGGAACCCTGTCAATAGAGGAAATACAATCATGAGTAAGCAATCCTTTACGGCGGCTCTGCTTGCCGGAACGATGGCGCTGCTTGCCCCTCAGGCTTTTGCCAATGAGGAGGTACAGCGACTCAACGATGATCCTGACTACTGGGCCTCGCCCGGTGGTGACTACTGGAACTGGCGTTACACTGAGCTCAAACAGATTAACACCAGAAATGCCAGCAAGTTGCAAGCAGCCTGGACATTCTCCACCGGCGTACTGCGTGGTCACGAAGGGGGCCCACTGGTACTGCCACCTTCTGCGACCGGGTTGCCCCACGATACCCTGTACATCCACGCGGCATTCCCGAACAATGTGTTCGCGATTAGCTTGGATAACCTGGAGATCCTCTGGGAGTATGCACCGGTACAGGACTACGACACCGTTGTGCCGGTGATGTGCTGTGACACGGTGAATCGTGGTCTGGCTTATGGGGATGGCAAGATCTTCCTGCAGCAGGCTGACACCGTACTGGTGGCCATCAATGCCAAGACTGGCAAGAAGGTCTGGGACGTGAAGAATGGCGATCCTACCAAGGGTCAGACCAACACCAATGCTCCGCATATCATCAAGGACAAGGTGTTCACCGGCATGTCCGGCGCCGAGTTTGGCGTGCGTTGCTGGTTCGCTGCCTACAACATGAGTGATGGAAAGCTGGCCTGGAAGGCCTACAGCATGGGTCCTGACAAGGATATACTCTTTGACAAGAACACCACTTCGCTCGGCAAGAAGGTCGGCAAGAACTCCGGCACCAACACCTGGGAGGGTGACCAGTGGAAGCAGGGCGGTGGCTCTGTCTGGGGCTGGTGGCCGTACGACAAGGATGAGAACCTCGTGTACTATGGTTCCGGCAACCCCGGTACCTGGAACCCCGTTGTGCGTCCTGGTGACAACCGTTGGTCCATGACCATCTTTGCACGTGATGTGGATACAGGTGTGGCCCGCTGGGTATACCAGATGACCCCGCATGACGAGTGGGACTACGATGGTGTCAACGAGATGATCCTGGTTGACATGAAGGTCAAGGGCAAGGAGCGCAAGGCTCTGGTGCACTTTGATCGCAACGGCTTCGGTTACACTCTGGACCGCATCAATGGGGAGCTGCTGGTTGCCGAGAAGTACGACCCGGCAGTCAACTGGGCCACGCATGTGGACATGAAGACCGGGCGGCCTCAGGTTGTGGCGAAGTATGCACCGGGTCACGGGGGCGAAGACGTGAACTCCACGAATGTCTGCCCGGCAGCCTTGGGTACCAAGGATCAGCAGCCTGCGGCCTACTCACCGCGTACCGGCCTGTTCTATGTGCCGACCAACCATGTCTGCATGGACTATGAGCCGGTCAGCTATGATGCGGGCGGTAACCAGTATGTTGCTGGTCAGCCTTGGGTCAACGCTATCCTGAACATGTATCCGGCTGGCGTGGTCATGGGTGATGGCACCAACAATCTGGGCAACTTCATTGCCTGGGATGCCGACAAGGGCAAGATTGTCTGGTCCATTCCCGAGCAGTTCTCTGTCTGGAGTGGGGCTCTGGCCACGGCTGGAAACGTAGTCTTCTACGGCACGCTGGTGGGTTATCTGAAGGCGGTTGATGCACAGAGTGGCAAGCTGCTCTGGAAGTTCAAGACACCTTCCGGCATCATCGGTAACACCAATGCCTGGGCACACAATGGCAAGCAATATATCGGCGTGCTGTCCGGTGTGGGTGGATGGGCTGGTATCGGCCTCGCTGCTGGACTGGAGAAGGACACAGATGGTCTGGGCGCGGTTGGTGCCTACAAGGGCCTGAACTCCTACACCCGTCTGGGTGGTGTGCTGAGCGTATTCAGTCTGCCTAACTGAACCGTTGCCTGAGCTCGCTCAGGCCGCAGTTTTACATTGCCGGTACCCGGGGTCTCCCCGGGTGCCGGTTTTTTTTTGCAAAGACGGATGGAGGAGCAGATTGCGCAGCAAAAGACAGCAATATACCGCCGCTGACATTGAAGTTCTGAAGGGACTGGACCCGGTACGCAAACGCCCGGGTATGTACACGGATACGGCCAATCCCAACCACCTGGTGTATGAGGTGGTAGACAACAGTGTGGATGAGGCATTAAACGGCAAGGCGAGTTATATCAGGGTGAGCCTGCATGACGACGATGGCGTTACCGTGCGTGATGATGGTCGTGGCATGCCGGTGGATGTGCATCCCGGGGAACGTATGTCGGGGGTGGAATTGATCCTGACCCGCCTGCACGCGGGGGCCAAGTTTTCAAATCGCCAGTATCGCTATTCAGGGGGTTTGCATGGGGTAGGGGTTTCGGTAGTCAATGCACTGTCGGCACAGTTGCAGGTACAGGTGTATCGTGATGGCTGTGTATACAGCATGCGTTTCCGGCAGGGCCGTGCCGAGACTGCCCTGCAAAAACAGCCGCTGTCATCCTCTGCCAGGTCTGCCCGGGGCACCGAGATCCATTTTGTTCCCGACCCGCAATACTTTGATGTCTTGACGGTGGATGTACAACAACTCTGTCATATCCTGCGTGCCAAGGCCGTATTGTGTCCCGGACTGCGCATTGAATTACAGGATGAGCGCCATGAAAAATCCTGGCAGTGGCACTACAGGGAGGGGCTTGATGCCTATTTGCTGGATGCCATGCAGAGCCGGGAATTGTTGCCCGAACGGCCCTTGCATGGCAGCTGGAAGGGGACCGACGGGGAGGTGGAATGGAGTCTGGCGTGGCTGGCCAGTGGTGGTGAGCCGCTGATGGAGAGCTATGTCAATCTGGTGCCTACCGCGCAGGGCGGTACGCACTTGAATGGCTTGCGCAAGGGGCTGGTGGATGCCCTGCGGGAATTTTGTGCACACCGCAGTCTGTTGCCCCGCGGGATGCAGCTGAAGCCCGAGGACTTCTGGTGGAACTGCAGCTGTGTATTGTCGGTGCGCATGGTCAGTCCACAATTTACCGGTCAGGCCAAGGAGCGCTTGTCCGCGCGCTCTGCCATGAATCTGGTATATGCCCCGGTACGTGAACAGCTGTTGCACTGGTTGCATCGCTATCCGGGTCAGGGCGAAAGGCTGGCGGCCATGGCAATCAGTCATGCCCAGCATCGTCGTCGCGAAGAAAATCAGCTGGGCTTGCGCCCGGCAGGGACCGGACTTGCCTTGCCCGGCAAGTTGATGGACTGTACCAGTTGTGACTTGGGCAGAAATGAGCTGTTTCTGGTAGAAGGGGACTCCGCTGGCGGTTCGGCCCGGCAGGCACGAGACCGCAAATTTCAGGCCGTACTGCCGCTGCGTGGCAAGATCATCAACACTTGGGAACTGGATGCTGCGATGCTGAGTGCCTCCAAAGAGGTGCGCAATATTGCTGTGGCAGTGGGGGTGACACCAGGCAGTACAGACCTGTCCAGGCTGCGCTATGGAAAGATCTGTATACTGGCCGATGCGGATTCCGATGGCGCGCATATCAGTGCCTTGTTGTGTGCCCTGTTTCTCAGGCATTTCAGTGTATTGGTTGCGGGGGGGCATGTGCATGTGGCCATGCCACCACTGTATCGTATCGATGCAGGCAAGCAGGTTCATTATGCGCTGGATGATCAGGAGTTGGAAGGAATTGTTGCCGGACTGGGCAGTTATCAGGTAATGCGTTTCAAGGGCCTGGGCGAGATGAGCCCCATGCAGCTCAGGGAGACCACCCTGTTGCCCGGGCGGCGCAAATTGATCCGTCTGGAGCTGGGCGATCAGGGTGAATCCTGGGAACGGATGGATATGCTGCTGGCACGTCGGCGCACGCAGGACCGCAGGCGCTGGCTCGAGAGTAAGGGCAACCTCGCCATTGGGGAGAATCCGTATGCAACGGCGGCGCTTGCACGGAAGGAAGAGCCCTGATACAGTCTTGAGATAACAGTCCGCCGGACAGGACCGGCGTGATGCCGACAGGGAGTTGTGCTTGTGACAGGGAAGTTGATTGCATTTGTGCTGGGCGTTTGCGCCCTGCTGCTGATTCCGGAATTACCCCCATTCCCGGCGGTGGCGCTACTCTTGTCGGCGCTGGCTGGCCTGTGGCTGTGGCGCCATCCCGCAGTGTTCTTTGTGTTGGGTTTCGCCTTTGCCTTCTGGCGGGTGGAGCAGGTGCTGGAGCACACCCTGCCCCCCGCTCTGGAAGGGGAGACCGTGGTGCTGAGCGGGCAGGTGGTGGCTCTGCCCATGCGTACCCCCACGCGCCTGCGTTTCAGATTCAGGGTTCAGGAAATGGCCGACACCCGGGCCTGGCAGGGCCTGCTGCTGCTGTCCTGGTACAACGAGGCCGCCCCGACACTGCTACCGGGCGAGTGGTGGCAGCTGCATGTACGCCTGAAGCAACCGCATGGCATGGCGAATCAGGGCGGTTTTGATTACGAGGCCTGGTTGTTGCAGAATCACATCCGGGCGACGGGCTATGTACGTGAGCATCCGGGCAATATCCGCATTGCACCGGCCCGGGGGCGTTATCCGGACCGCCTGCGGCAGCGTTGTCTGGAGGCCCTCAAGACGGTCCTGCAGGGGCACCCGCAGGCCGCACTGATCTATGCGCTGACCCTGGGCGAGCGCGGTCATATAAGCGCAGCACAGTGGCAGACCCTGCGGCGTACCGGCACCACCCATCTGTTGGCCATCTCCGGCCTGCATATCGGTATGATCGCGCTACTGGCAATCTGGGCCTCACGCCTGCTGTGGCTGGCATGGCCCGGCCCGCGACCCGCTGCACCTCGCTTTGCCCTGTATGCAGCGCTGCCATCGGCCTGCCTGTATGCCTTGCTGGCAGGATTCACACTGCCCACGCAGCGTGCCCTGGTGATGCTGCTGATACTGTCGCTCGGCAGTCTGGCCGGTCGACGCATCCCGGCCTCGATCACGCTGCTCCTTGCCCTGACGGCAGTACTGCTGCTGGACCCGCTGGCACCCCTGTCAGCAGGATTCTGGTTATCCTTTGGTATGGTGAGCATGCTGGTATTCGGTCTGGCATCCAGGCCGACCCGCCATGCCGGTCTGTGGCGGCGCTGGGGGCGTGCGCAGTGGCTGGCCTCTCTGATCCTGCTGCCCCTGATGGCGGCCTGGTTCCGGCAGTATCCATTGCTCAGCCTGCCCTGTAATCTGCTGGCCGTGCCCTGGGTGGGCTTTATCAGTCTGCCACTCAGCCTTGTCGGCCTGCTGCTGTTGCCGGTCTGGAACAGCGGGGCGGTGCTGGTGCTGGATATGGCCGGATTTTCTCTGGATATCCTGTGGCGGTTGCTGAGCAGCAGTGCCGCATGGGGTCTGCTGCTGGAACTGCCGCAGCCGCCGCTGCTGGCCCTGCTGCTGGGTTCCCTGTGTGCACTGTTGCTGAGTCTGCCCGGTGGGGCACTGCCCACCCTGCCACTGCTGGCAGGGGTACTGACACTGTTGATGCCTGCCACGGCACGCCCTGCCCATGGCGATCTGTATCTGACCCTGCTGGATGCAGGCCAGGGTCTCGCCGTGGTGGCGCGTACCCGCAGGCATGTACTGGTCTATGACACGGGGGCCACGCTGTCTGAGCAATTGAGCGTGGCCGAAGCCGTGCTGCTGCCCTACTTGAGTGCACTGGGGGTCCGTCGTCCGGATCGCCTGATCATCAGTCACAGCGACAATGATCATGCCGGGGGTCTGGCTGCTGTGCAGGCACGCTACCCGGGCCTGCAGCCCATCTCCGGAGAGGCGGAGCGCCTGCCCGGAGCACGGCCGTGCCTGGATGGTCAGGCCTGGAGTTGGGACGGGGTACGCTTTACCTTCCTGCATCCGGACTCCACCGTACACCCGCGCAGCAATGACCGCTCCTGTGTGCTCAGGATCACCGCCCATGGGCGGTCCGTGCTGTTACCGGGTGATATAGAGGAGACCGCAGAATATGCGCTACTGCGCCGCCACGGTCATCGTCTCGGCGCCACCGTGCTGGTGATTCCGCATCATGGCAGCCGAACCTCATCCAGCCTGCGCTTTGTGGATGCGGTTCGCCCGGATCTGGTGCTGGTTCCGGTCGGTTACAGAAATCGTTTTGGCTTCCCAAAAGCGGATATAATAGAGCGGTATACCCGTCTGGGTGGCCGGATCCTGTCAACGGTTGAGACAGGCATGATTGAAGTTCGCCTGCAACGTGCAGGCATGTATGTCTCCGCCCACCGCTGGCAGCGTCGTTGGTGGCGCCACCAGCCGGCCGGGTCTTGAGTGGTCTGAACAGAATGTTGGAGTTGTTTCAAGCGGGTGGCCTGCTGATGTGGCCGCTGTTGTTGTGTTCAGTGCTGTCCATGGCACTCACCATTGAGCGCTTCTGGTCGTTACGCAGCCAGCGGATTGCCCCGGGCAATCTGGTGTCCATGGTCTGGCAGTGGGAACGCGGGGGTCATCTGGACAGCAATCGTCTGCAGTCCCTGCGCGACAATTCTCCATTGGGGCGGGTCCTGGCGGCCGGACTGATCAACAGAAACTTTCGCCGTGAAGTTATGAAGGAGCACATGCAGGATGTGGGTCGACATGTTTCCCACGACCTGCGGCGCTTTCTGAATACACTGGGCACCATTGCCCAGATTACACCGCTGCTGGGCCTGCTGGGCACCGTCATCGGCATGATCAAGGTCTTTGCGGTGATCACCCTGCAGGGCATCGGCAATCCGGGGGACTTGGCGGAGGGCATATCCGAGGCCCTGCTCACCACGGCGGCAGGACTGTCGGTAGGCATCCCCACGCAGATGTTCTATCGGTATTTTTGTGGCAAGGTAGAGAATCTGGTCGTCACCATGGAACAGGAGGCCCTGAAACTGGTGGATGTGATGCAGGGACGGCATCGTGGTGGACAGGGCAGGGGTCGCCGCGGCGGTCAGGCGGCACAGACATGAACTTCCAGGCGCAGACTGAGGACAACGTCACCGTAAACATTACGCCGCTGATCGACGTGGTATTTTTGTTGCTCATATTTTTTATGGTCTCTACCAGTTTTGAGCATGAATCGGAGCTGCAGATCAACCTGCCGGAGGCCAGTCAAACCGGCAATGATACAGATCTGTCATCCATCAGGCTGAGCATTACCAGCGGCAACATGGTGCACATAGGAGACGCATCCGCGGCGGTCAATGATACAGAGGAATTGCGGCATATGCTGCTGCAGGCCGTGCTGGATATAGAGGAACCGATGATCGTGGTGAATGCGGATGCTGAGACCAGTCATCAGGCCGTGGTTACGGTAATGGATACCGCACATCAGCTGGGTATCTACCGCCTGAGCTTTGCTACTCAAATTGAGAAGCAGCACGAAGACGAGTCCGGGACAGATGAACCCTGATGCCGACCCGGCTGCCGCACCGCCGGAGCCATGGCTGATGCCGTGGCTGGATTTGCTGCATCGGGTCTGGTACGAGGAACACTTTCTGGGATTTTTGTTATCCCCACTGGGTTGGGTGTACCGCCTGCTGTTGTTGCTGCGTGCGGCCTGCCACAGAACCCCGGCGGCGTACCCCGGGGTGCCGGTGATCGTGGTGGGCAACCTGGTGGTCGGGGGTACTGGCAAGACCCCGCTTGCCATCTGGCTGGTAGCGCGTTTGTCAGCCTGTGGCTGGCGGCCCGGGGTCGCTGTGCGCGGCTACCGTGGCAAGGCCGGACAATGGCCACAGCAGATCCGTACGGACAGCGATCCGGTCTCGGTAGGGGACGAGGCGGTATTGATAGCACGGCGCACGGCCCGCCCGGTGGTGGCGGATCCAAACCGGCCACGTGCCGTTGCTGCCCTGGTGCAACACTACGACTGCAACCTGATTATCTGCGACGATGGCCTGCAACATCTGGCCCTGCATCGTGACATAGAGATCGCTGTGGTGGATGGCAGGGATCGCTACGGCAATCGTCGCTGTCTGCCGGCAGGCCCGCTGCGTGAACCCCTGTCCAGACTGCAGAGGGTGGACCTTGTCGTCGCCAATGGTCAGTCCGGGGAGGGCGAATTTGCCATGCAGTATCGTTCCGCACGCCTGTACTGCCTGCCCTGTCCGGAGCGCACCATGGAACTGCTGGAGTTGCAGGGCCGTCAGATCCATGCGCTGGCCGGGATCGGCAGACCGGAGCGCTTCTTTGAGGCACTCAGGAACAAGGGGCTGCGCCCTCTGTGTCATCGCTTCCCGGATCATTATCGCCTGCGCCCGGAGGATATTCATTTTGACGACACGCTGCCCGTGCTGATGACCGAGAAGGATGCCATAAAGTGCGAGAGCTTTGCCTCGGAATTGCACTGGTGCCTGCCGATAGATGCAGAATTGCCCCCGGTCTTTGAGCGCAAGCTGCTGCAACTGTTGAAGCAGAGACATGATGGACAAAAGGCTGCTTGAGCTGCTGATCTGTCCGGTGAGCGGCGGACCGCTGCACTATGACCCGCAGCGTCAGGAGCTGATTTCTCCCGAGGCACGGCTGGCCTATCCGGTGCGGGACGGCATCCCCATCCTGGTGGCTGAACAGGCGAGGGCACTGGCAACCGATGAGTAGCCGCACCCCGGATTTTCTGGTGGTCATTCCGGCCCGCTATGCCTCCACCCGACTGCCCGGCAAACCCCTGCTGGAACTTTGTGGATGGCCCATGCTTCGCCATACCTGGCAGGCCGTGCAGCACAGTCAGGCCCGGGACAGCATAATCGCCACGGATGATGAGCGCATCCTGCAGGCGGCACAGGGCTTTGGTGCCCGCGCCCTGTTGACCTCTACCCGGCATCGTTCCGGCATGGAACGGGTAGCGGAGACCGTAGCCCGGCTGGGGGAGCCGGATGAGCGGGTCGTGGTGAATGTGCAGGGCGATGAACCCCTGCTGCCTGCCTCCCTGATCGACCGGGTTGCCGCACTGCTGCACTCCGACAGCAGTGCGGACATGGCCACCCTGTGCTGCCGGGATGCCGGGCTGGCCGAGGCCAGCCCGCACCGGGTGAAGGTGGTGATGGATGCGGCAGGTCGGGTGCTGTACTTCAGTCGTGCACAGATTCCATGGGCAGGTCAGCAACATGGGCTGCTGCGTCGCCATATCGGCATCTACGCCTACAGGGCAGGCTACCTGCGCCAGCTCAGCCGCCTGCCGAGTCCCCCGCTGGAGCAGGCCGAGAACCTGGAACAGCTGCGTGCCCTGTACCATGGCGGCAGGATCCTGATCACCGAGGTGGACCCGCCCCCCCCGGGGGTTGACACCCGGGCCGACCTGCAGGCGGCACAACGTCGGCTGGAGCAGGGGCTCAACGCAGGCGGTAGGTAATACGCCCCTTGCTCAGATCATAGGGGGTCAGTTCCACAGTAACCTTGTCACCGGTCAGGATGCGAATATAGTTCTTGCGCATCTTGCCGGAGATATGGGCCGTCACCACATGGCCATTCTCCAGTTCTACACGGAATACCGTATTCGGCAGGGTCTCTACGACCTTGCCCTCCATCTGTATATGTTCTTCTTTTGCCATCATTACCACACCGCGCGGGCGTACACCGGTACCTGTACGGTCATTGTAGCACGGCTGCCACGGAGTGGGCGCGGCCCGGCCTGCCGGGCTCCCGCTTCGTTCCGGGGTATAATTCGCAGCGGCGGCCTGGGCAGTTCTGGTCTGTCGGGAGGCGCTGAAATGGGGGGTAGCTACGCATTGCAGAGGGGGGCGTACAGGAACAGCAGGAAGCGGTTGGAACAGCAACGCCAGGGATGCTGGTTACTCCCGGGCCTGCCTCCGGTGCAGTGCTGCGGGCAGCCGCGTCATGCGGGACTTTGCGCCCTCCACCGCAGGGCTGCATTGTGAGTGAGTCCGGCAAGTCTGAACATATCCTGTTTCTGACCGGTCATCTGGCAGCCCCGGGGTTGCGCCGGGTGCTGGAGGCCCTGCCCGCCACGGATTTCAGCTGGGAGGTGCGGGATCTGGGCGTCAGTGTAGCGGCACTGATGACCGCGCCGATGATCGCCAGGCGACTGCGTGATGTGGATGGGGTCAGCCAGATTATCGTACCCGGCCTTTGCGCCGGGGATATGGAGGCGTTGTCACAGCGCCTGGGGGTTCCGGTGCAGCGTGGGCCGGAGGACTTCAGGGATCTGCCGGAGCTGTTTGGTCGGCGGCGTCTGGCTCCGGCACTGGACCGTTACCGGGTGCAGATCTTTGCCGAGATTGTTGAGGCCCCGAAGCTGAGTGTGGAGGCGATCCTGGCGCGTGCGGAGCGCTATCGGCAGGACGGGGCAGATGTCATTGACCTGGGGGGCCTGCCGGGGCAGCCCTTTCCGCATCTGGAAGACAGCGTACAGGCCCTGTGTGAGCAGGGCTTCAGGGTCAGCATGGATTCCATGGATACGAGTGAGCTGTTGCGGGGGGCAGGGGCGGGGGCAGCCTACCTGCTGAGCTTGCATGAGGGCAGCCTGTGGGTGGCAGAGGAGGTAGAGGCGGTGCCGGTACTGATCCCGCAGACCGCCGGGGAGCTGCCCTCCCTGTACCGGGCCATGGAACGCCTGTCTGCCTTGGGGCGTGCCTTTCTGGCAGACAGCATTCTGGATCCCATACACTTTGGTTTTACTGATTCCATAGTCCGCTACAGCGAGCTGCGACGACGTTTCCCGGAGGTGGATATCATGATGGGGGTCGGTAATCTGACCGAATTGACCGAGGCGGATACCTGTGGCATCAACCTGTTGCTGGCCGGTGTGGCCTCGGAACTCGATGTTGCGGCGGTGCTGACTACCGAGGTCAGTCAGCACGCCTGCTCCGCGGTGTACGAGTTTGACCGGGCGCGGCGCATCTGTCATGCGGCGCACACCGATGGGGTATTGCCCAAGGGACTGGACGCCTCACTCTCTCCCCTGCATGCCCGTAACCCGTATCCTGACACGGAGGCGGATATCACTGCCCTGGCGGCGCAGATCAGGGATCCCGGTTATCGGATCCGGGTGATCGAGCAGGGCCTGGCGGTCTTTAATCGTGAGGGTCTGCACCTTGGTCAGGACCCCTTTGCGTTGTTCCCGGCGCTGACCCCCCTGCACAAGGATGCACCCCATGCATTTTATGCCGGGGTGGAGTTGGCTCGTGCCGAGATCGCCTGGCGGCTGGGCAAGCGCTATCAGCAGGACCGTGGTCTGGACTGGGGTGCAGCTATACCGCCCTCCTCACCCCGACAACAGCAGAGCGGGGAGGACGCCCAACCGGACGCATTGCTGGCCGCCTCGCGCCGCTTGCGCAAATCATGATCCGGGAGGTGATCGTCGGCACGCGCACGCCGGAGGGGGACACGCATCTCGCCCCCATGGGGGTGCACGAGCATGAGCAGACGCTGGTGCTGGCCCCCTACAGACCCTCATGCACCCTGGACAATCTGCTGGGCTTTAATCAGGCGGTCATCAACCTTTGCGATGATGTGTGTGTATACGTGGGATGCCTGACCGGGCGCCGGGACTGGCCGATGGTGGCCGCCCACACGGTACAGTTGCAACGCCTGCGGGATGTGCCGGCACATATAGAGGTGGAGGTGGAGCGCGTTGCCTCGGCAGACTCGGGGCGACCGCGCTTTTATTGCCGGAAGAAATATGTCGGCACGCATGCGCCATTTGCCGGCTTCAATCGTGCCCAGGCGGCGGTACTGGAGGCGGCCATACTCTATACGCGGCTGGACCGTCTGCCGACCGGGCAGGTGCAGCGTGAACTGGAGTATCTGGGCAACGCCGTGCAGAAGACGGCAGGCCCTCGTGAGCAGCAGGCCTGGGACTGGCTGCTGGAGGGCATCGCCGCCCATCCGGGAGCTGCCCGCAAATGAGCCCCCGCCTGTTGGCCAGTGTACGAAACAGGGAGGAGGCGGCAGTCGCGCTGTCAGCCGGTGCAGACATCATCGATCTGAAGGATCCGGAGGGAGGGGCTCTGCAGGCATTGTCCCCGGCACTTTGTGCGGAGGTAGTGCACCATGTGGCCGGACGGGTGCCGGTCAGTGCGACCATAGGTGCAGACCCGGAATGCTTTCAGGGCCTGACGCAGCAGATGCAGCAGGCGGGTGTGGACCTGATAAAGGTGGGATTGCGACTGCAGCAACCGACCGCTGTGGCGGCCCTTGCGGCGCTGTTGCAGGCGGTTGATCACCACAGGGTCGGGGTGGTGCCGGTATGGCTGATCGAGGATGGCATACCCGATGCCGCCTGTCTGCAGTCGCTGCGTGGTGCCTGGGGTACCATGCTGGACACCGCGGACAAGGCTGCCGGGGCCTTGCCGGAGCGTGTGCCTGCCGCCCGGCTGCGGGCCTTTCTGGACAGCGCCAGGGACTGCGGACTGGTCACCGGTCTGGCCGGCTCCCTGGGCGCAAAGGATATCCCGCCGTTGCTGCGTATGGGTCCGGACTACCTGGGCTTCAGGGGTGCCCTGTGTGCTACCGGGCGCAGCAGCCACATCCGCGCGGAACAGGTGCGTCGCCTGGTGGCCTGCTGTACACGGCAGCATATCGGTGCTACCATGGGTGAGAAAGAGGCCCGGAGGAGGCAGGTAACTGATGTCACAGTGGCGTAACAAAACACAGGATGAGTCCTATACAGCGGAGGAAATTGAGGCGCGGCTGCGCCAGGAGTTGCCGCGGTGGTACTACGAGGAGGGCTGGATTCGGCGCAAGTACAAGACCGCAGGCTGGAAGGGCACCCTGATGGTCGTCAATGCCGTCGGACACTTGGCCGAGGCGGCCTTTCATCATCCGGACCTTACGGTGTCCTACGCATTTGTGATCGTGAAACTGATGAACCATGCCGCGAAGGGGGTGACGAACAAGGATTTTGATCTGGCAGCCCGTATAGAGGCGCTGATCAGCTGGCAGCCCGGTGCAGACCCGCAGAGTGCCCTGGAAGGCACACCGGACGATCCGCGTTTCAAGTACATCAAGTACGATTAATCCGGGCGTCGGTAGTGCCCGGAGCGCCCACCGGATTTTTCCAGCAGGCGTATGCCCTCCATGGACATGCCCCGGTCTACTGCCTTGCACATATCATACACAGTGAGCAAGGCGATATGCACCGCCATCAGTGCCTCCATCTCTACTCCAGTGCGGTCATGTGCCTGTACATGCGCCCGGCAATACACGCTGCAGTCTGCCTCCAGGGGGCGCAGTTCCAGTTCCACCAGATCCAGCGACAGCGGGTGACACAGGGGAATCAGTGCCGAGGTTTGTTTGCATGCCATGATCCCGGCAGTGCGGGCGATGCCCAGCACATCGCCCTTGCGGTGATCGCCGCCCTGTATCCGTTGCAGGGTGTCCATGGACATGCGGATGCGCCCTTCCGCCACGGCCATACGCCGGGTCACGGTCTTGGCCCCCACATCCACCATGTGGGCCTCTCCCCGAGTGTTGAAATGTGTTGGTACCCTGGACATCTCTGGCGGGGGCAGCCGCCTGGCCGCTACCCTGAGGCACTGATTCTAGCAGATAACCGCCCTCTGCTCTACAGCATACGGCAGCGCAGCATGACAGGGTCCCGGTCCGACGTTACAATCGCTCCGCACAGGGCATCAATACCCCGGCTCGGGGATGTCCCCAAAGCTCGTGGATATCCTTGGGATTAGGGACATCCCTGAACGTTGGGGACATCCCTGAACTTGGGGATGTACGGAGAACAATATCGTGACAGGCAGCAGCGGCAAGGTCTACAGGGTTCCCGCAGGGTTCGGGCAGCGGGCGCACGTGGATCGCTCCGGCTACGAACGGCTGTATCAGCGCTCTCTCACCGACAGTGATGCATTCTGGGCAGAACAGGCAGAGCAGTTTCTGGACTGGTCCGGCAAGTGGGACCGGGTGCAGGAATGGGATTACCACAAGGCGCAGATCAA
>DKIB01000006.1:6417-6914 GCA_002454015.1 Proteobacteria bacterium UBA6729 | reverse complement strand
GCCGCACAGACTGCCCTGCTCTGGGAAGGCGATACGCCGGGGAACTCCTGCCATATCAGCTATCAGGCGCTGCACGAGCGGGTGTGCCGACTGGCCAATGTGCTACTGGGGCGGGGTGTGAGCAAGGGGGATCGCGTCGCGATCTATATGCCCATGGTGCCTGAGGCCGTGGTGGCCATGCTGGCCTGTGCCCGTATTGGTGCCGTGCATTCCGTGGTGTTTGGGGGCTTCTCCCCCGAGTCACTGCGTGAACGCATACTGGACTGTGGTTGCGTGGCGGTAATCACCTCCGATGAGGGGGTACGGGGGGGACGTACCATCCTCTTCAAGGCCAATGTGGATCAGGCCCTGCAGGGATGCCCGGATGTACATACGGCAGTGGTTGTGCGCGTCACCGGTCAATCGGTGGCTTGGCAGGAGCCACGGGATATCTGGTATCAGCAGGCCGTGGAGTCGGTCTCGGCAGACTGCCCGGCCCAGCCCATGGATGCCGAGGA
>DKIB01000006.1:3803-6369 GCA_002454015.1 Proteobacteria bacterium UBA6729 | reverse complement strand
CTGCTGTATGCCGCCATGACCCACAAGTACATCTTTGACTACCAGGATGGGGAGGTGTACTGGTGTACCGCAGATGTGGGCTGGATTACCGGTCACAGCTACATTGTGTATGGCCCGCTGTGTAACGGCGCCACCACGGTCGTCTATGAAGGGGTGCCCACCTGGCCGGATGCAGGTCGCTTCTGGCAGGTGGTACAGACGCACCGGATCAACAGCCTCTACACGGCGCCGACCATCATCCGTACCCTGATGCGACTGGGGGATGAACATGTATTCCGTCATGACCGCAGCAGTCTGCGCATCCTCGGTTCAGTCGGCGAACCGATCAACCCGGAGGCCTGGGAATGGTTTCATCGGGTGGTGGGGGAACGGCGCTGTCCACTGATGGACACCTGGTGGCAAACCGAGACCGGCGGGGCACTGATTACCCCCCTGCCGGGTGCCACGGACCTGAAACCCGGTTCGGCGACCCTGCCATTTTTTGGTGTAGAACCGGCCCTGCTGGACGAGCAGGGTCGGGAAATCGAGGGTACAGGCAGTGGCTATCTGGTGATGAAACGCTCCTGGCCGGGCCAGATGCGTACCATCTATGGCGCGCATGCCCGTTTTGTAGAGACCTATTTCACCCGCTTTCCCGGCTACTACCTGAGTGGTGACGGGGCCGAGCGGGATGCCGATGGCTACTACTGGCTGACCGGACGCATAGATGATGTGCTGAATGTTTCCGGCCATCGCATGGGTACGGCGGAGATCGAGCGTGCGCTGACCAACCATACCGCCGTGGCCGAGGCAGCGGTGGTAGGCTTCCCACACTCCATCAAGGGGGAGGGCATCTACGCCTATGTCACGCTCAAGCAGGGCTATACGGGCGATCAGGAACTGCATGATGCCCTGGTTGCCCGGTTACGCAGTGATATAGGGGCCATCGCCCGCCCGGACCATATCCACTGGGCAGCGGCCCTGCCCAAGACCCGGTCCGGCAAGATCATGCGGCGCATCCTGCGCAAGATTGCCGCGGGTCAGATCGAGGATCTGGGGGATACTTCCACCCTGGCGGATCCGGCCGCAGTGACGGAACTGATCAAAAATCGTCAATCTACTGCCTGAATATATCTATATAAATCAATGATATAGATAGTAGGATCAACTTTTTTTGCAGGGCTGCCCTTGACAAACCCTCAGTGGGGGATTATATTTTGTTGCGTCGCAGCAAGCGACTGGAGTAACTAGAGTAAACAGAGAGGTACATGATGATGGATGGAAAACTGGTAGAGCAATTGCAGGACGGAGGCAAGAGTGCCTACAACTGCTGGCGCAAATTTGGCGAGATCAACACCGAGTTGATGCGCCGTCTGGGTGAGGTGCAGATGAACCTGGCCACCATGGGGATTGAGAGCGGTGCCGAGCAGCTGAAGCTGTTGAGCACCAACAACAATTATCAGGCGGTTATGCAGGCTGAATCTGAACTCATGGTCAACTATGGCGGTCGTGCCGTAAGTCTGGCCCGTGAGACACTGGATGTGCTCAGCGATTCCCGCGACGAACTGGTGCAGTGGGTGGAGGAATCCACCGGGGATTTTGTTGAGAAGCAGAAGGCTTCCAGCACCTGAGGAGCAAGGTAGTGGGTGCCCGCAAGGTCAAGGCCCGTTCGGACAAGGCCTGGGCAAAACTGCTGAAGGTACAGCGCAAGCTGTTGCGGGCATGGGTACCGGGGGGAGGGCAGGGGATGCCTGGCCCCTCGGTCCTGTCTGGTTTCCCTTTCGCAACGGGCCCTGCGACCCCCTCCCCGCCAGGCTTCACCAATCCCTTTGCGACCGCCCCCCAGGGCGCCGCCGCCGGGGGCTTCAATCCTTGGCTGTCGCCGGGTAGCACCGCCGAGCTGTTCAACCTGGCATCCGCCCCCTGGCTGCAGTCCCTGATGCAATACTGGCCACAGCTGGCAGATGCCCTGCAACAGTTGGGCAAGCAGGCAGCGGACGCCGACGCCTTTGATTGGCAGGGTGGTATCGATCAGGCCTTTGCCACCAGCAAGAAAGCGCTTGAACAGTACGAAAAAAATATCCGCAGCTATGTCACGCAACTGCTTTCAATGGGCCTGTCGGTTGATCCGGAGCTGCGCAAGCATCTGGAACTGCACATACCGGCCACAGGGCTGTTCCAGAAGGAACATGAGTCCGCAAAAAAAACCTGGCTGCTGCTGCTGGATGTACAGGAGACCGCTCAGCAGCACAACGAGATGCTGGCCGGGCTGGGGGCAGAGGTGCTGGATGTAATGCGTGACCGCCTGCTGGTAATGCAGGAAGAGAAGCAATCCCTGAGCAGTCTGCGCGCCTGTTTCCATCTGTGGATCGAATGTTGTGAGCAGGTATATCGGGATCGGGTATCGAACAAACGTTATGCCAGACGTTATGGTGCCATGATGAATGCCTACTTCCGCCTGCGCAAGCATCTGCAGGAACAGCAGGGGCTCGGGCTGGAAGCACTGGGCCTGCCTTCGCGTCGGGAACTGGATGCAGTCCATCAGGACCGACAACAACTGCATGAGCAGGTGGACACCTTGCAACAA
>DKIB01000006.1:0-3757 GCA_002454015.1 Proteobacteria bacterium UBA6729 | reverse complement strand
GCAACAACAGGGTGTACAGCGACAGGAGCAGGTGGATACGTTGCAACAACAGTTTGCCCGGTGGCAGGAACGGCTGGATGCATTGCAACAACAGTTTGCCCGGCGGCAGGAGCAGCTGGATACAAACGCAGGCCCGGCTCACTATCCGCATGATTGATCTGCAACCGGACCGGGTAATCAGCGAGCTGATCGATTACCAGATGCGCTGGCTGGGCGGGCTGGATACCCTGCAGGACTCGGCAAACGTCAAGGCGGGCTGTTCTCCCTGTCAGCAGGTCTTTCACTACAAGGGGACCACCCTGTATCACTACACCCCCCAGGTGAAGTCCCCACACCCGACCCCGCTGGTGATCTCATACGCCCTGGTCAACACCCCCTGGATTGCCGACCTGGAAGAAGGGCGCTCCCTGATACAAGGTCTGTTGCAGCAGGGGCTGGATGTATACATGATCGACTGGGGAGACCCGAATCCTGCGGATCGCTATATCGGTTTGCATGATTATATCAATGACCGCATGGATCAATGCATTGATTATGTGTGTCAGGCGCATGCCCTGCAACGGGTTGATTTGCTGGGCATCTGTCAGGGTGGCACCCTGGCACTGTGCTATATCGCCCTGCATCAGGACAAGGTCAGGAATCTGGTCACCACGGTAACCCCGGTGGATTTCCAGACTCCCAATGATCAGCTGTCGGCACTGTGTCAGTATATGGATATCGATCTGCTGGTAGACACCCTGGGCAATATCCCGGCCAGTATGCTGAATGCCTCCTTCCTGAGTCTCAAGCCATTCGCATTATCAGCCCGCAAATATGTGGATATGGTTGATTTGTTCAGTGACAAGGCCCGCCTGCAAAACTTTTTGCGCATGGAGAAGTGGCTCTTCAACGGTCCCGCTCTGGCCGGGCAGGCATTCCGCGAGTTCATCAAACAGTTCTACCAGCAGAATGCACTGATCAAGGCTACGGCCCGTATCGGCGGGCAGACGATCAACCTCAGGCACATCAGGCTTCCGGTATTGAACGTGTACGCACTACACGACCACCTGGTACCGCCGGAATCCTCAATTGCACTCAAACAGTATATCGGCAGCACCGACTACAGTACCCTGGAGTTCCCGGGCGGGCATATCGGCTTGTATGTCAGCAAGAAGGCGGGCAAAATGATCGCGCCTGCGGTTGCCGAGTGGCTGCACAGGCACCACTAATCCCGCTTGTCCTTGTCCTCAGTGCCGGGGGTACCACTCAGGTTTTGCATCTTGCGCCACAGTTCCAGGTTATGGCTGGTCAGCGCATTGAGCGCCTGAAATGGATCCGTGGTTTTATTGAATCGATCCTGCAGTTCCTTCTGCTGTTGGGTAAACATGCTCATACTGCTCTGCAGAAAGTCTGCAAACAGCACTTGCATTGAATTGCCGTACAGACGTATCAGCTGTGCAAGAAACTGATTGCTGAACATGGGCGGATTGCTGTGTTCCTGTTCGGTAATGATCTGCAACAAAATGTTGTGCGTGATATCCTGTCCGGTCTTGGCATCCACAACCTGAAACTCGCCATTATCCGTGACCAACTGGCGCAGCTCGCCCAGCGTCACATAGGCACTGATCTCGGTGTCATACAGGCGACGGTTGGGATATTTCTTGATAATGCGTTGTGGGTTTTGCATCGCGCTATGGCATCATCCCATGTGATGCCCTCCATTAATGGCGAGGTCTGCCCCGGTGATAAACCCGCTCTGCCCGGAAGCCAGAAAGTTCACCAGCGCAGCAACCTCATCCACAGTGCCCAATCGACCCACCGGGATCTCCCCGATGAGTTTTTCACGAACCGCCTCCGGCACCTGCAAGACCATCGCCGTTTCAATGTACCCCGGCGAGACGGTATTGACCGTTACGCCCTTGCGGGCAGTCTCTTGGGCAAGTGCCATGGTAAAGCCATGCATGCCTGCCTTGGAGGCGGAGTAGTTGCATTGTCCACGTTGTCCCTTGCGACCATTGATTGAGGCGATATTCAGGATGCGACCAAAGCCGAGCCCGCACATATCCTCAAGCAAATGACGGGTGACATTGAACATGGAGTTCAGATTAATGTTGATCACCTCCTGCCACTCCGTGACAGACATATTGCGGAGCAGGTTGTCGCGAGTCACCCCGGCGTTGTTGACCAGTATCTGTACGGTGCCCAGCTGTTCCCTGATGCGATCGGCCAGACTGGCACAGTCATCAAAATCGCTGACATCAGCAGCGATGCCATGAAACTCAAAGCCATCGCTGCGCTGTGTGGCAAGCCACTGATCCGCACGTTCCTGATTACGAAAGCAGGTCACTACACGCGCCCCGGAGGCGGCCAGCCGCCTGCAGATTGCCGTACCGATATCCCCGGTCCCACCCGTTACCAGCGCAACCTTGCCATCATGTTGGAGCTCCACCGTCTAACGCTCCACGGCCATGGCCACGCCCTGGCCGCCACCCACGCACAAGGTAGCCAGCCCCCGCCGGGCATCCCGGCGTTGCATCTCATGCAGCAGGCTGACCAGCACCCGGCATCCCGAGGCTCCAATCGGGTGTCCAATGGCAATGGCACCCCCGTTGACATTGACCTTGTCGGCATCCAGACCCAACTTGGCATTAACATACAGGGCCTGCACGGCAAAGGCCTCATTGGCCTCCACCAAGTCCAGACTGTCCACACTCCACCCGGCCCGCTCCAGACAACGTTGTACGGCAGGGATGGGGCCGGTCCCCATCACCGCAGGCTCCACTCCGGCACTGGCACAGGCGACTATGCGGGCCAGTGGACGGATACCCAGCCGGGAGGCCTGTTCTGCATTGGCCACCACGACCGCAGCGGCACCATCATTGATTCCGGAGGCATTGCCCGCCGTTACCGTGCCATCCTTCTTGAAGGCCGGGCGCAACTGCCCCAGTTTTTCCGGCGTCACCCCGGGCCGCGGAAACTCATCCGTGTCAAACGCAAGCACGGCCCCCTTGCCCTGCGGCACCGACACGCTGACGATCTCATCACGAAACCGCCCGGCCGCCAGCGCTGCACCGGCCCGCTGCTGACTCCGGGCAGCAAAGGCATCCTGCTGCTCCCTGGAGATGTCCTCCCGCTCTGCAATATTCTCAGCCGTGATCCCCATGTGGTAGTCATTAAACACATCCCACAGCCCATCCACAAGCATGGTATCCCTGAGTTGCCAGTCGCCCATCTTGCGGCCATCGCGCGAGCCGGGCAGGGCATGGGGAGCCAGGCTCATGTTCTCCTGCCCCCCCGCAATCACCACCGCATTATCCTCACAGCGCACCGACTGCGCCGCCAGCTGTACCGCCTTCAGGCCGCTGCCACATACCTTGTTGATCGTCAGACAGGGGGTCTGTACAGACAGACCCGCGGCCAATGCCGCCTGACGGGCCGGGTTCATGCCTTGCGCCGCCGTCAACACCTGACCGAGCACCACCTCATCCACCTGCTCCGGGCGGATGCCTGTCCGGGCCAGCAGGGCACGGATCACACAGGCCCCCAGCTCATGTGCCGGGATACGGGACAGGCTGCCCCCGAACTTCCCTACAGGGGTCCGCAATGCAGCAAGGATCAGGGCCTCGGGCCTCTCCCCGGATTGTGTTTGAGCATCCATCAACAACGGCAGCCAATCCCCCACCGGGACAAGCCACCCGGGAAAGTTACCGTATCCTGCCCGGAAACGCAAGCACCCGTGCGGGCTCGGTCCATGTGAGACTGTCAGGTAGCCTCCTGA
>DKIB01000019.1:29783-31279 GCA_002454015.1 Proteobacteria bacterium UBA6729 | reverse complement strand
TCCCAGGGAGAGACGGCAATATCATAGCATTGAGTTGTCCTGCAGCAGGGCAGTACCTGCGTCCACCTGTCGATGTACGCACTCCGGCCTCTGCCCCAATCGTTCCAGCACATCGGCAAGAAAACCGCTGCTGCAACCGCGTTCTCCCGGGATATCCACCAGTTGCCATGTCGTGGCCACCGCCGCCAACGTACCCAGCACTTTATCGTGCTCCTTGTCCTGCAACATACCGACTACAATATGCAACCGGCCTCCACTTGGCAAGGCCTGCAGACTGCGACACAGTTCCTGCACGGCTTGCAGGTTGTGTGCTACGTCGAGAATCAACGGCGGCGTACCGGGAATAAACTGGAAACGGCCCCGGGGACAGGCATCACGCAAACCACAAATAATGGCGCCTGGCTCCAGTGGCAGCCGTGCCGACAAGGCTTGCAGGGCCATCAGCACCCCGGCGGCGTTGCGCAGCTGACAGGGGCTGTAGGGGTGTGGCAGGGGCAGCCCCTCCAGACGTTGTGTGTCGGTTGCAAAGGCCCAGCTACCGCCCTGCGATTCCAGCGTGAAATCGCGTCCGGATACGGACAGGGGGGCACCGATGGACTCAGCATGATCCAGCAGGCTGACGGGCGGCTCCGGGTCCGAACACACGGCGACCCGACCGGGGCGCATGATGCCGGCCTTTTCGCGCCCGATGGATTCCCGGGTGCGCCCCAGCCAATCCATGTGATCCAGGCCTATGGAGGTGATCAGGGCAAGCTCCGCATCCAGCACATTAACCGCATCCAGACGCCCCCCCAGACCTACCTCCAGCAGGGCAACATCCACGCGCCATTCGCGGAACAACTGCAAGGCGGCAAGGGTGCCGAATTCAAAATAGCTCAGGGGCACCCCGGCGCGCGCCTGCTCCACCCGATAAAAGGCAGCACACAGCGCAGCGTCATCCACAGGGCTGCCACTCAGGCGCACACGCTCATTGTAGCGAACCAGATGCGGGGATGTATAGGCACCCACCCGATAACCGGCACATCGCAGCACCGACTCCAGCATATGTACGCTGGAGCCCTTGCCATTGGTACCGGCGACACTCACCACGATGTGGTCCGGGCGCAACAGGCCCATGCAGGCAGCGACCTGGCGACAGCGTTCCAGCCCCAGCATAATACGACCCCCGTGCAAACGCTCCTGCCATGCCAACCACTCCGGCAGACTGCCCGCCGGGCCGGGGGGCGGGCTGGAGGCCGCCGGGACACAGACAGGTCGGGACAACATCAGCGTATGCCTGGCGGCACCGGGCTGCCCTGCAACAGGGTCAGCAGGGCAGCAATACGCGCCCGCAGTTGTGGACGCTCCACGATCATGTCGATGCTGCCGTG
Organism: Proteobacteria bacterium UBA6729; assembly: GCA_002454015.1. Classification (GTDB taxonomy): domain Bacteria; phylum Pseudomonadota; class Gammaproteobacteria; order Porifericomitales; family Porifericomitaceae; genus UBA6729. The sequence continues at coordinate 29,909 of DKIB01000019.1, read as the reverse complement.
CTCAAGCAGGAATTCACTGCGCTGAAAACCTGTCGGCAAGGATTTGTGAATGGTCTGCTCGATCACCTTGGGACCGGTAAAACCGATCTGCGCACCCGGCTCGGCAATAATCACATCGCCCAGTGA
>DKIB01000019.1:23274-29680 GCA_002454015.1 Proteobacteria bacterium UBA6729 | reverse complement strand
CCCTTCCTGCATACGCGCCCCGCCACTGGCACAAAAACACAGCAGTGGCAATTCGCGCGCACTGGCGGCGTACACCGTACGCACAAAGTGTTCACCGACCACCGCGCCCATGGACCCCCCCATGAAACGGAACTCAAAGCCGCAGGCTATCAGGGCGACGCCCTGCACTGCACCGGCAAAGCTCAGCAGGGCCTCGGTCTCACCGGAATCACGCTGCGCCTGTTGCAGGCGTTCACGGTAGCGCCTGCGATCCTTGAACTTGAGATGGTCTACGGAGTGCAACGACCAATGCAGTTCCTGCGGTGCCGGATCCGTATCCAGAAAGCTTGACAGTCGTTGCCGGGCAGAGATACGGTGATGATGCCCGCACTTCGGACAAACCTCACCGTTACGCTCCAACTCGGGGCGATACAGCACCGCCTGACAATGCTTGCATTTTACCCACAGCCCCTCCGGCACCGGGCGATGCCCGGTGCCCTTGCGGATGCTGGAAGGCAACAGACGGTGCAACCAGCTCATGGGGATAGTGCCTGATCCAGCTGCTCACGCAGGGATCGCATAAAGTCGGTAGCCGCAGTCACCGGTGCTATACCCCGTTGCACCGCCCCGGCTATACACTCCACCAGCGCACTGCCTATCACCACACCATCGGCCAGGCCCCGCAGGGCCATCACCGTATCCGCATCCCGGATGCCAAACCCAGCCACCAGCGGCAATTTTGAGTAGTTACGCACCACCGCAAGACGGCTGCACAACGACTCCAGATCCAGACGGTCACTGCCGGTAACCCCCTTGAGGGACACATAGTACAAAAACCCCCTGGCCTGCCGACAGATCTCCTGCATGCGTGATTCCGGGGTGGTGGGGGCAAGCAAAAGGATCGGCTGCAACGCATACCTGCCCAGACTCTGCAACAGTTCCGGATGCTGTTCCGGGGGCATATCCACCAGTAACACCCCATCCACACCGGCCCTGGCAGCACGTTCGGCAAAGTGCGCTGTACCCATGGCCTCCACCGGATTCAGATAGCCCATGAGTATCACCGGGGTATCCGCATCGCGCCGTCGAAACCCGGCCACCATATCCAGCACCATGGCCAGTGTGGTACCTGCTGCCAGGGCACGCTCACTGGCACGTTGAATCGTCGGACCGTCCGCCATGGGATCCGAAAAGGGCACCCCCAGTTCAAGCACATCGGCACCCCCGTCCACCAGTGCATGCATCAGGGGTACCGTCTGCTCCGGGTGTGGATCCCCCGCCGTAATAAAACTCAACAACCCCATACGATGCTGTTTGGCCAAGCCGACAAAGCAGCTGCCTATGCGATCCCGTGGCGGCACAGCCGGGATAACCGGGGCCGTCTGCACCCTGCTCATGGGCGTGGCCCTGCCCCGGCACGGGTGGCGGCGACCGCGNNGACCGCCGCCACTGTCTCCAGGTCCTTGTCGCCGCGCCCCGAAAGGTTGACCACAATGGCCGCCGCCGGGTCCATGCTGGCCGCCAGAGAACCCGCAAAAGCCAAGGCATGCGCGCTTTCCAGGGCCGGCAGTATGCCCTCGGTACGCGACAGCATATGAAAGGCTTCCACCGCCTCTGTATCCGTCACGGTTCGGTAGTGCACCCGACCGCTGTCCTTCAGCCAGGCGTGCTCCGGCCCCACGCCGGGATAATCCAGACCAGCAGAGATCGAGTGCGCCTCCGCGACCAGACCGTTGGCATCTGCCAACAGGTAGCTGCGTGCCCCATGCAGTACCCCGGGCCGACCTGCGGTGAGTGCAGCGGCATGCCGACCACTATCCAGCCCCTCGCCGCCCGCCTCTACACCGTACATCTGCACCTCCGTATCATTCAGGAATGGGTGGAACAGGCCTATCGCATTGGAACCCCCACCCACACAGGCTACCAGTGCCTGTGGCAAAGCGCCCAGGCGTTGCAGACACTGTGCCCTGGTCTCACGCCCGATCACTGTCTGCAGCTCGCGCACCATGACCGGATAGGGATGCGGGCCCGCCACCGAACCGATGATATAAAAGGTATCATCCACCCGGGTGACCCAATCACGCATGGCCTCATTGAGGGCATCCTTGAGTGTGCAGGAACCGGCATCCACGGGGATCAGCTCAGCCCCAAGCAACTGCATACGGCGGACATTCGCTGCCTGACGCCGGACATCTGTCACCCCCATATACACCACACAGGGCATGCCCATACGCGCCGCCACAGTAGCCACAGCCACGCCATGCTGCCCGGCACCGGTTTCAGCGATCAGCCGCTGTTTGCCCATATGCCGGGCCAGCAGGCCCTGACCCAGGGCATTGTTGATCTTGTGGGCGCCCGTATGATTCAGGTCCTCACGCTTCAAATAGAGCGCAGCACCACCACAACGACGGGTCCAGCTGCGTGCCGGATACAGCGGGGAAGGCCGACCCACATACTCCGCCAGATCGGCAGCCAGTTCACGCTGAAAGGCAGTATCCGCCCAGCACCGCTGCCAGGCACACTCCAGTTCCTGCAGTGGAGCAACCAGCGTTTCGGCAACGAAACGCCCCCCGTAATTGCCAAACCACCCGTCTCTGCCCGGCACAGACAAGGCGGATGAGACCCCTGCCGATCCCGTGAGCTGTGCCGCTGCGCTACCCGTGCTACCGGGCCGTTGCATAGTCTGTTGCCTGGTCTGTTGCATGCCTTAGCTCCCTGATAAACGCCACCATCCGCCCGGGGTCCTTGACCCCGGGAGACCGTTCGATCCCACTGCTCACATCCACCGCATAAGGCGAAACCCGGCGCAAGGCCTCCCCCACATTGGCCGCGTGGAGTCCACCCGCCAGCACAATACGCCGCCCGGGCAGTGACGGGATCTGCGACCAGTCTGCCACCTCCCCGGTTCCCCCCGGCACCCCGGGACGGTACGTGTCCAATAGTAGACCAAAGGCGTCCGGAAAAGTAGAGGCCACGGCGGCCACATCCATACCCGGGCGCAAGCGGACTGCCTTGAGGTAGGGTAACCCGAATGCCCGGCACAGCCCGGCAGGCTCAGCACCGTGGAACTGCAACAGCTCCAGCGGCACCTGCGCCAGCACGCGCTGCACCGTAGCCATATCGGGGTCCACGAACAGCCCTGCCCGGGTGAGTCCAGGCGGGATAGCGGCCACGATTTCCAGCGCCTGTGCAACCGTCACGGCCCGCGGACTGGGGGGGTAAAACACCAGACCTACAGCATCCACGCCGAGGGCACCGGCAAGCCGGGCGTCTGTGGCCCGCGTCAGACCGCAAAACTTTACCCGCACCCCGGGGGCATCACGCAACAGTCCTGACCCGGAGGGGGACGGGACAGCAACAGCGGCTTGGTTCATGGCAGCAATCCTTCAAGGCCCGGCAGACAGACCTGACCAGGCCGGGGGCGTGGCAGGCCAAATCTCGGTGGATAGTATATATCGGCCAGATACAGGCCGGCAGCGGCTGCCNNCCTGCCGTAATTCCACCCATACTCCGGTCCCTGCTGCGCAATACCTCGCCTGCCCAATCTGGTGGCTTGCAGCCCCGACCTATGGGCAGTAGTACTCCGGCAATATTGCGCACCATCTTCTGCAGGAAGCCATCACCCACCACCTCCAGGATCACCATGGCACCGAGACGATATACCTCCAGGCGGTGCAGGGTACGCACCGGGCTGCGCGCCCGACAGGCCGCCGCCCTGAAGGCAGAGAAATCATGTCGGCCGAGCAGCAAGTGGGCAGCACGACGCATGGTCCGCTCATCCAGTGGTCGGGGCTCCCAGGACAGGTGCCCCGACCACAGACCGGGGCGCGTCGGCTGATTCAGCACCAGATAGCGGTAACAGCGTGCCGTGGCCGAGTAACGGGCATGGAAATCATCCGGCACACCGCGTACCCAGCGCACGGCCACATCCCCCGGCAACACGCCATTGGTTCCCAACATCCAGGCCCGTGGGGTACGTTCTGTCGGCGGTATGAAGTGGGCCACCTGGGCGGTAGCGTGCACCCCGGCGTCGGTACGCCCGGCAGCCAGTATCGGTACGGCCTGACCCCCTGCAACCTGTGCAAGCGCAGACTCCATACAACCCTGCACGGTGCGCTGGTGTGGGTCGCGTTGCCAACCGCTGAAGCGCGTGCCGCAATATTCAATGCCGATCGCCAGCCTCATGGCCTACAAGCCCGCCAGCGGCATCAGAGCAACGAGCGCATGAATGCAGGTGCGTTACCGATCCCCCACAGCCCGACACACAGTAACAGTGGCACCGACCATTGCAACAGGGTCGGTCCTGGTGCCATCCAGTCGGTCGCTGCCACTGCATCGGCACAGGGTGCCGGAGTGGCCTGGCCACCGCGGCCTGCCAACAACCACGCCAGACGCACCAGGCGACGATGCGGATTGCCACGACAACGCGACAGTGCCTCCACTGCCCAGGGGATATACAGCAGGGTGATGCCGAGACGCACCACGCAACGTTCCCCGGGAAAGCCAAGGCGACACAGGGGACGCATCCACCAGAATAATCCGCACAGCAGCTCGTGTGGATGAGTGCGCGGCTGCAACAGTAACGCCACTGCGATAACCATCAGGACCAGGCCACAGAGGTCGTGGGCCACCGTGTAGAATCCGGCTGCAGAGCCGTACGCCAGCCAGTGCACCACAGGCACCACCACAAACAACACGCGTAGCCGCCATAATGCTGCAAGACAAGGCGCGGCACTTCGCTTTGCCCCCAGGCACTGCACACAGCACAGATAAATGGCTGCCGCAAGGAGTTGCAGCCATGTGCCTCCAGCCAGAAAGGACGCGAGCACCACCACCGCAGCGATACGTACGGCCGGGTGCGTCGACAACAACCTCGCGCTATAAAAGTGCTCAGCTGAGCCGGGAGAGTAATTCTTGCGCTTCAGATTGCTGCGCTTCATCGCCCTCTGACATGACCTCCTGCAGTGAGGTTCTGGCATTCTCGGCATCGCCGAGTTCCATGTAGGCCCGTGCCAGATCCAGCTTGGTTGAGGCATCGTCACCACCGTTCAGTGCAGTGGTTTCTTCGTCATTCCCCGATTCCGGTTCAATGTCCAGATCCATCTCCAATGCCGCCCCATCATTCTCAGGCAGCCGGGTCATCTCCACCTTCAGTTCATCAGCATCCGCAGCCCCGGAACCGTCCTCCTCCACAGTCATGGTATCTGCGCCATCATCGGCACCCTCCTCAGCGCCTTCCATGGCAAACTCCAGCGACGGCAACTCCTCCGTATCCGCACCTTCACCCTCCAGATCCAGCGACGGCAACTCCTCTGTATCCGCACCCTCATCCTCCAGATCCAGCGACGGCAACTCTTCCGTAGCAATCTCCTCCAGATCCAGCGAGGGTAACACCTCCGTATCCGCGCCTTCCACATCCGGCGCGGGAGACTCTGTCGCACTGTCATCCAGTCCACCAAACTCCAGTGGCGGCAATTCCTCCGAGTCCGAACTGTCACTGGCTGCATCGTCGCTGATATCCAGTCCCATATCCGCCCCGCTACCTGCTGCCAGTTCCTGCACCAGCGCATCCGTAGATTCGCTCGTATCCGGCGCTGACACATCCGCAGCCGCCTCGTCATCAGCTTCCTCCATTGCCTGCCTGGCAAGCTCCGGCGACAATCGCTGAGTGGACGCCATGTCCTCCCCTGCCGCATCGTCTCCCGTGAAGATTTCCCGGCCCACCTTCATGTCCTGCCACATGCTCATGGCCGAATTCCAATGCTCCCCGGAGCCTTCTGACTTCTCCTGCAACACCCTGGCGGCATTCTCAAAGGCAGCCGGATCATTCATCACGCTGTAGATTTCAAGCAGCTTGAGGTGAAACACCTGATTGTCCGGTTCGTCCTCAATAGCCTCCTGAACAAACTCTGCTGCCCGATCAAATTGTCCATACGCCATCAGTACATTTACCTCAGCCATCCGGGCCTCACTCTCCTCATCCACATCTTCATGGGCCGTGAACTCCAGATCACTTTCTTCCAGCTCCGGCAAATCCATCGCCTCATCAGCCATTTCAATGGCCTCAGCCTCGGCCTCAGGCTCAGGCATCTGGGTAGCATCCTCGTCGCCCATATCTTCAGTCGGTGCAGCGGCCTCTGCCGCGATATCTTTGAGTTCATCTCCCCCCTCCGAGAGTATGTCCTCGTCTATATCGCCCATATCCAGATCAAAATCGGCATCGGCGGCGCGCCGTCGGCGGATGAATACGAATCCACCAATCGCAGCCAATAACAGCCCCAGTGCTGCACCGAGCTCCACGATACCCAGCCCGAACGGAAGTTCAACAGAATCCCAAACCGCCTTGACCTGCCCGGTCACTTTGCTGAGCAGCGCGGGCTCCGCCCCCTCCTCTGCGGGCGATTCTGCTCCCTGCACAGGTGCTGCT
>DKIB01000019.1:22616-23179 GCA_002454015.1 Proteobacteria bacterium UBA6729 | reverse complement strand
CGGCTCTGCTCCCTGCACAGGTGCCGACGGGAGGGCCTTCGCCTGCTCCTCAAGCACGCGGGCACGTTGTCGGTGCAGTTCCGCCTGCTTTCTGGATTCCATTACATTTTGTTGCATCTTGCTCAACTGATCATCCTGCAGGGCCAGCTTCTTCTGCAAATCCTGAATCAGCGTCTCCGAGTTCTTGAGCTTGTCAGACACCTCGCCCAGCTCCTGTTTCCTGGATTCCAGGTCTTCCTGAGAAATTTCCAGCTGGTTCTGCAACTCCCGGGTCCGATTGCCATTGGCAAACTTTGCAGAACCATTGCCGTTACCATTCGGCAATACACGCACCTCCGGGCGGTCCGGTGCTACACCGGTTGATGGACGTGCATCGGCGCGGGGTTCGGCTGGAGGCCGTACGGCCGTACCCTCCGCACCACCTGGCCCGGAATCACCGACAACAGGCCCCGACTGCTGCTGTGCAGGGGGCCTGGCGGGGCCCCCGGCTGTGCCCTTGTAGACATCCCACAGCTGATTATGACGCAAGGTCTGTGCAAAGGCTTGTGCCCGATTCATTGCAT
>DKIB01000019.1:11520-22599 GCA_002454015.1 Proteobacteria bacterium UBA6729 | reverse complement strand
ATATTGCCCTCCAAAAAAAAAGCCTCGGGGTTTTTGCGCAGCAACGCGAACATCATCTGCTGAACACTCACGGAACGATTTGGCCGGGCGGCCGCCGCCAGCGCCCAGAGTGTATCTCCAGACTGCACGGTATACGGGGTCGCCCCCGGACGACCCTGCGCAGACGCCAAAGCCCTGGCAACCGATGCGGGGGCACCGGAAGTCGTTGAGGCAGAAGCAGGGCTCGGCGGTGCCCGTGGAGCAGAGGGGCCTGCAGTGCTGGTACCGCCCGCAGATGCCGCTACGGGGATGTCGTCGGGTGGCTTGGGCCGCTTGATCTTCGGGGGAGATACCACCGATGATCCGGATCGGCTAACGTTCTCCGCCGAGGATTCAACTCGTTGCGATTGCTCATAGCCCGGTGGGTCAAACAGCAGCGCATACTCACGAATCAATCGACCCCCACGCCAGGAAACCTGCACCAGAAAATTCAGGAAAGGCTCACGCACCGGCCCCGTGCTACTCATCAATATGTAGTTGCCCCTCGGGCCCAGTTCCAGTGCAAATTTGATCCGGTGCAGAAATGCAGGACGGTCCAGCCGGACCCTGGCAAACTGGTCAACGCTGCCCAGCTGCACCTGCAGTTGCTCCAGCTCCTCCTCGTTGGCATCAATCGATATGCGTGCATCCAGAGACTCGTTCAGGCCGGAATATATCTCCACCGGCCCCAGCCCCAGTGCCCAGGCCGCCTGGCCGGGCAGCCACAGCAACAACAGCACGTGGCAGAGCAGCCTTGCTCCTCTGGCACGAAACCCGCTTTCTCCATTCATGGTACGAAACATCCGAAATACCTCTGCAGCAGCGCTGCCTTGGTGATATTTATCACGGTATCTTATATGGTTAAGTCAAACTTTACAAGTATTTTCTACAATTAATCATCGGTCCGCCCGAAGCGCTCCCATCGCCTCCCGGGCACGCCTGCATATAGTGGTGCTGACAAAGCCAGGCCACATCATTTAGTATAGGGCCAGACCGGGGTTCCACAGGAGCACCCCGGCCTGGAGACCATTTCATGACGGATGCACAGCTGCAAATCATTATAGAGCAGGCCTTTGCACGTTGCCAGACCCCCGGCTGGGACCACGCCGGGGTGCGCCCGGCCGTGGACGAGACCATGGCCGGTCTGGACAGCGGGCGACTGCGGGTAGCCACACCGATAGACGGGGAATGGACCGTCAATGAGTGGCTGAAAAAGGCGGTGCTGCTCTGTTTCAGGCTGCAACAGAACCATCCCGTAGCGGGTACTTTCACAAACTATTACGATAAACTGCCACTGAAGTTTGCTGAGCACGATGCGCAACAGTTCAAGGAACAGGGGATACGGGTAGTGCCACCGGGACTGGCCCGCTACGGCAGTTACATCGCCCCGGGGGTAGTCATGATGCCCTGCTATGTCAATATCGGCGCCTATGTGGGCAACAACACCATGATCGATACCTGGGCCACCGTTGGCTCCTGTGCACAGATCGGAGCCCATGTACACCTGTCAGGCGGGGTGGGTATCGGCGGGGTACTGGAGCCCCCGCAGGCCCGACCCACCATCATTGAAGACCACTGCTTCATCGGCGCACGGTCTGAAATCGTTGAAGGGGTCATTGTCGGCACCGGAGCGGTGATCTCCATGGGGGTCTATATCAGCCAGAGCACCCGTATCTATGATCGGCGGACCGGCACAATCAGCCACGGGCGGGTGCCTCCCGGGGCCGTGGTCGTGCCCGGGTCGCTACCCGCCAAAGACGGCAGCCACAGCCTGTACTGTGCCGTCATCGTAAAGCGCGTGGATGCCACCACTCGCGCCAAGGTGGACATCAACCTGCTGTTGCGGGAGGCCCACGACTGAAGCTGCGTTCCCAAAGGTTGACCCGCTCAGCCAGGGGGCCAGGACAGTGGGCGACCGGCCAGCACATGCACATGCAGATGGAAGACGGTCTGACCGGCGGCGGCACCATTATTGATGACCACCCGGAAGCTGTCGGCATAACCAGCATCCGCAGCCACCCTGGAGGCTACCCTGAGCAGGTGGCCCAGCAACTCACAGTCCTCGGCATCCGCCAGACTGGCCACCGGTGTTATCGGCACCACCAACACATGCAGTGGTGCCTGTGGATTCACATCCCTGAAGGCGATACACCGCTCATCCCGGTGGACTATATCTGCTGGCAGCTCGCCCGCAATGATTCTGCTGAATAGGGTATCTGTCATGGCAATCTGTCCCCGGGGCCACCCCGCATATCCCCAGCGTGGTGTACACTGGCACACCCCAGGGTCAACCCGGCACGGCCATGCCCTGACGACTAGCTGTAGAATACCACACCATGCTTCACAGGGCTGAGGTTCGCTGCGCCGGGGGCAGGCCTGCGTTCCCGGGGCACTGCTGAACAGCATTGATTTTCTGTATGGCAGTTACCTCACACAAATTGATCGCGCTCAAGGGACTGGTCCGCCGACTGGCCGTGGCCACACTGTTACTGACTGCAAACGCCCTCGCTGCGGAGCTCCAGCTCAACGGTGTGCTCAAACAGGGGGCACTGGTGCAGGGAGTGACCCAACCCGGTAACCGGGTACACTTCAATGGCGCTGCGGTGCAGGTAGACCCGGCCGGTCACTTCCTGATCGGCTTTGGCCGGGATGCACCACCCCGGGCAGAACTCCTGATCCATGGTGAACACGCCAGGCCGGAGCAGCATGTGTTGCAGGTCGAGCAGCGCAGTTATCAGGAGCAGCGCATTGACGGTCTGCCTGCTGACCAGGTATCACCACGTTCAGCCGAGACGCTGGAACGCATCCGTCAGGAGGCCACACTGGTAAAACGGGCCCGCAGGATTGCAACGCTGGAGAGTCACTATGTCGGTGGCTTCCGCTGGCCCATGGACACCGGCATCATCACCGGCGTCTATGGCAGCCGTCGTATCCTCAACGGGAAACCGCGCCGTCCACACTATGGCGTAGACATCGCTGCACCCACCGACACGCCGGTATATGCACCCGCCGCTGGTGTGGTCTCGCTGGTACACCGGGACATGTACTTTACCGGGGGCACCCTGATCATTGACCATGGTCATGGCCTGTCATCCACCATGATGCATCTGCAGCGCATCCATGTACAGGAAGGCACAGCGGTAACCCCGGGACTGCTGGTCGGCAGGGTCGGGGCCACCGGTCGGGCGACCGGCCCCCATCTGGACTGGCGCATCAACCTGTTTCAGAAGCGTCTGGATCCGGAACTGATCCCCGGTCTGGGACCCTTCCCGCACTGAGCCGCAGACCATGCACACAGCAGCAGAGCGCCTGCAACAGGCTGCCACCGCACTGCAACCCGAACAGGTTGATAAACTCGTCGCCTATCTGGATTTGCTGATGCTGTGGAACAAAAGCATCCGGCTGACTGGTGAGCGTGAGCCTCTGCATATCGTGGACCGATTGCTGGTCAGCAGCCTGCGCGGGATGCCCTACATACAGGGCGACCACTGTGCAGACCTGGGTTCCGGAGGCGGACTGCCGGGACTGGTACTGGCCATCGCCCTGCCACAAACACACTGGACACTGATCGACAGCCGCCTCAAGAAGACCTGCTTCCTGCAACAGGCCGTCATTGAACTTGCACTCCACAATGTCACCGTCGTGCACAGCCGCATTGAACATCACCAACCGGCCAGGCGGTACCATACCCTGACTGCACGTGCCATCGGACGCTTGCCGGAACTGCTCCCGCTACTCACCCCGCTGGCGGCACCCGATGCCAGACTGCTGAGCTGGAAGGGCTCCGGCGTTGCATCCGAACTGGAACAACTCAGCCATATGAACATCCCGCACCACAGCCACCCCATCCCGCCTGCCTCCAGACGCCACCACCTGATCGAACTCACCCTCAACGCAACAGCACGCCCATCGGGCGGCCCCCGAGCAGAAACCCCCATCAGGAAATCAGTCCCATGAAGAACGGCCTTTGCTGTTTCCTCTGCCACTCCGGGGCAGCAAGCACCGTGCTCGCTGATGGAACTGCAGGCCTGGTATTTCTTTGCGGCGGGCCTGCCCTGGCGCGACTGCCCACACCGTGCCGAGTATGCGATAATCTGCGCAGTGTCTCCCAGCGGGGCAGGGTACCATGGCAAAGATTATCGCAGTAGCCAATCAGAAAGGCGGGGTCGGCAAGACCACCACCAGCGTCAATCTGGCAGCCTCTCTGGGGGCCACCAGACGGCGGGTGCTGTTGGTGGACCTGGACCCCCAGGGGAATGCCACCATGGGCAGCGGTGTTGAGAAGGACGGTCTGCAACGCTCCACGGCAGAGGTACTGCTCGGGGACTGCGGGGCGCAGGAGGCCCTGCTGCAGGCAGAGAGCGGGTATGCACTGCTGCCCGGGAATGCCTCCCTGACTGGCGCCGAGGTGTCCCTGTTGGACGAACTGGCCCGAGAGATACGGTTGCGCAAGGCCCTGGAGCCGATTCGCGATGCCTATGACTTCATATTCATTGACTGCCCACCCGCCCTGAATATGCTGACGGTCAATGCGCTGGTGGCCGCCGACTCGCTGATCATCCCCATGCAGTGCGAGTACTATGCCCTGGAAGGACTCAGCGCCCTGATGGACTCGGTGGACAAGGTGCGACGCTATCTCAACCCGACACTGCAGGTGGAGGGCCTGTTGCGTACCATGTTTGACCCCAGAAACAATCTGGCCCGGGAGGTCTCCGAACAGCTGCTGGAACACTTTGGCAACAAGGTGTACCGCACCATTATCCCGCGCAATGTCCGTCTGGCAGAGGCCCCCAGCCACGGGATGTCGGCCTTGTCCTATGATCGTTCCAGCAGTGGTGCCACGGCCTACCTGACGCTGGCCGGGGAAATGTTGCGCCGGGAGAGCATCCCGGGCAACAGGACCTGCTGATCATGGCCCGTCGCCGCAGTCTGGGCAGGGGGCTGGAGGCCCTGCTGGGGGAGGATGCCCGTCCGTTGCCTGCAACGGCACGCACAGGCCTGCAGGAGCTGCCCACCACCGCACTGCAGGCCGGGGTATTTCAGCCGCGGCGCAAGCCCTCGGAGGAAGGGCTTGCGAAGTTGGCACAGTCCATCCGTACCAGCGGGGTCATACAGCCTGTGCTGGTACGCCCGCTGGGGAGTGACCGTTACGAACTGGTGGCAGGCGAACGGCGGTGGCGGGCAGCACAACTGGCCGGACTGAAGCGGATTCCGGCACTGGTGCGGGATGTGCCGGACCAGGATGCCTGCTGTATCGCGCTGGTCGAAAATCTGCAGCGCGAAGACCTGAACCCTGTCGACTCGGCCCGCGCCCTGCTCAGGCTGCATCAGGAGTTCAAGCTGACCCATGAACAGATCGCTGATCGTATCGGCAGTTCTCGGGTACATGTGACTCACCTGCTACGCCTGCTGGAGCTGGACCCGGAGGTGCGGGAGATGGTTGAAGCCGGGGAGCTGAGCATGGGGCATGCACGTGCCCTGCTGACCCTGCCTGCCGCACAGCAGCGCCACCTTGCTACCCGGGTGGTGGACCGGGGGCTGTCGGTGCGGGAGGCCGAGCGGCTGGCACAACGGTCCAAGGCGCCCGCAACAAAGCCCGCAGCCACCACCGACCCGGACATCCGGCACCTGGAGCAGAGTTTGTCCGAGAAACTGTCCAGCCGCGTCTCCATTCGCCATTCTGCCCGCAGTAACTGCGGTACGCTCAGTATCCGCTATACCTCCCTCAGTCAGCTGGATGGCCTGCTGAAACGCATCCGCTGAACGGGGTAGCTGGCATTGCAGTCCGGAGTCCGGTTATAATCTGCGTCCGCTCTGCCGCATGAGGCAGGGACGGGGTTTTGACGGCACACCGGGCTTGCGGCTCATGCACATCCCGGGGAGGACATCCAACTGAACAGGACAACTTGGGTAGCAGTGGCATGGCTACTGGGTCTGCAACTGGCGGTAACGCTCCTGTTTGCAGGCGTCGGATGGATGTTTTCCGGGGCAGTAGCACTGACTGCCCTGGCAGGCGGCAGCATCGCCATGTTCGCCACGGTCATGCTGGCCGGGGCACTGTGGTTTCTGGCCGGACACCCCGCCCCGTGGAGCCTGCCGGGCCTGTGCCTGTTTGAGGTTCTGAAACTGGTGCTGGTGGGCTGGCTGTTCGTCGCCGCCTGCAGCGCCCCGGGGGTCGTCCCGGGGGTATTGCTGGCTGTCTTTGCCCTCGCCATGCTGAGCTTTTTCGCCGCCCCGTGGTTGCCTCCCCTGCGCCAACACCAAGCCGGGCGGCGGGTCGCGTCATGAGTGCAGACAAGGACAGCGGTGGCAGTGCCTCAGACTATATCGTCCACCACATCACCAACCTGAGCGTAGGCGATGGCGGATTCTGGACCCTGCATGTGGACACCCTGTTCTTCTCCATCGTACTCGGGATACTGTTTATCGGTCTGTTCTACCGGGTGGCCTCCCGGGCTCATGCCGGAGTGCCGGGGCCCCTGCAGAACTTTGTTGAGATGCTGGTGGAGTTTGTGGACCATCAGGTCAAGGAGGTATTTCACGGGCAGAGTCGCGCGTTGACGCCCCTCGCACTGACCATCTTCGTGTGGGTTTTTCTTATGAATTTCATGGACTTGCTGCCTGTGGATCTGCTCCCCGCGATGGCGAGCGCGGTAGGGGTGCACCACCTGCGGGTGGTGCCCAGTACCGACCCGAATGCCACCATGGCGATTGCACTGACCGTATTTGTACTGATTTTCGTCTACGGAATCATGGGCAAGGGCGTATGGGGCCTGGGCCGTGAATTTCTGTTGCATCCGTTCAATAATCGCCTGTGCATTCCCTTCAATCTGGTGCTGAAGGTGGTGGAAGAATGTGCCAAACCGGTCTCGCTGTCCCTGCGCCTGTTCGGCAATCTGTACGCCGGCGAACTGATTTTTGTGCTCATCGCCACCTTCACCCTGGGCAAGACCCTGAGCTCCTTCGGGGAGCCCCTCACCTGGGTGCTGTTGGCAGCGCAGCTGTTGCTGGGTATGATCTGGGCACTGTTTCACATTCTGGTGATCACTTTGCAGGCATTCCTGTTCATGATGCTGACCATCATTTACCTGAGCATGGCTCATGAGGCTCACTGAAGAGTTGGGCCGGATGCAGACAGTTCAAATCTGAGGCTTTTAAGGAGGAATACTAATGGAAACAGTTGGTTACCTGTCCAATATTTATGCAATGACGGCCCTGGGGGTCACCTTGATACTGGCGCTGGGGGCAGCTGGCACCGCCATCGGGTTCGGCTTGCTGGGAGGCAAGTTTGTGGAAGGGGTGGCACGCCAGCCGGAACTGGCGGCCACGCTGCTGCTCCGCATGCTCATCGTGGCTGGTCTGCTGGATGCGGTGACGATGATCGGCATCGGCATGGGCATGTGGTTTGTCTTTGCCAACCCATTCGCCGATGCGCTGCTGGCAGCCGTGCAGGCCAATGGCGGCTAGGCCGACATCCCGGATGCAGACCCGTTCAACGACCCTGCACAATACGCCCCTGCGGAACCGCACAGCATGAATATCAACGTAACCCTGTTCGCCCAGACCCTGGTATTTCTGGGACTGTTCTGGGTGACGATGAAGTACATCTGGCCCATGTTGCTGGAGGCACTGGAGACGCGCCGCAAAAATATTGCGGATGGTCTGGCGGCCGCCGAGGCAGGACAGCGCAAGCTGGAACGTGCGGACGAGGAATCACGCCAGCATGTGCGAAAAGGTCGAACCCGGGCAGACGAGATCGTTACCAGGGCACAGCAGGAGGGCACCCGCATCGTGGCAGCGGCAAAAAAATCCGCCGCCACGGAGGGGGAACGCATCCTTGCCGCTGCCCACAGCGAGGCCGAGCGCGAGCAGGCGCAAGCCCGTGAGACCCTGAGCAGGGAAGTCGCCCGGCTGGCCGTCGCCGGTGCTGAGCACATCCTGGAATCCGAGGTGAATGCCGAGAAGCATGCCCGGATGCTGGCAGAGCTGGGGACGAGACTCGGCCCGGCCCCCGGGCGCTGAATCGATGGCAACGAATCACGTCACGTTGGCCAGACCCTATGCCCGTGCCGCCTTTGCGGAGGCCGGGGAGGACCGGCGTGCCTGGTCTGCCCTGCTGGAAATGCTGGGTGCCGTGGTGGCGGATGCACAAATGCTCCGCCTGTTGCGCGACCCTCGTGTGGACCACAGGCAGTTGTCCGGGTTACTGCAGGAGCTTTGTGGTGAGCGTGTCAGCGATGCACGGCACCGCCGCTTCATTACCCTGTTGCTGGAGGCCGGGCGCATGGAATATGCACCAGAGATCTATCGGCAATTTGAGGAGCTCAGACGCCGGGCAGAGTGTACCGTTGCGATCCGGGTAGTCAGCGCCTATCCGCTTGAAGATACCGCGCAGCTCGGCAGTCTGCTGGAACAGCGGCTGGGGAGACGGGTGGAAATGACCGTAGCGGAAGACCGCAGTCTGCTCGGCGGACTGTGCATTTATCTGGGAGACGAGGTGATCGACTACTCCATACGTGGCCGACTGCACCAGCTGGCGGATACCCTGCATGTATCCGGTCAGAACCCCTGAACCCAATCCACCAGTAGAGGAGTCCCCCAATGTCCATCAGCGCAACTGAAATCAGCGAACTGATACGCAAGAAAATCAAATCCATGGATCTCGCCGCCGAGTCTCGTGTCGAGGGCGTGGTGGTCAGCCTGACCGATGGCATTGCCCGCGTCCATGGCCTCAGCGACACCATGCAGGGAGAGATGCTGGAGTTCCCCGGGAAGGTCTATGGCCTGGCCCTGAACCTTGAGCGTGACAGTGTCGGCGCCGTGATCATGGGTCGCTCTGAACACATTCGCGAGGGGGATACGGTGCGTTGCACGCGGCGCATTCTGGAAGTGCCCACCGGGACCGCACTGCTGGGGCGGGTGGTTGATGCGCTCGGCACCCCACTGGATGGCAAGGGGGCCCTCAAGGGCGCAGCACCGGCCCCTCTGGAGAAGATCGCCCCCGGGGTTATCGCTCGTCAGTCAGTTGCACAGCCTGTGCAGACCGGACTCAAATCCATAGACTCCATGGTTCCCGTGGGTCGCGGGCAGCGTGAGTTGATTATCGGCGACCGGCAAACCGGCAAAACTGCACTGGCCATTGATACCATCATCAATCAGAAGAATACCGGCATCAAATGCATCTATGTGGCCATCGGACAGAAGGCCTCATCGGTGCAATCCGTGATCCACAAACTCGAGGAACACGATGCCATGAGGCATACCATCGTGGTAGCTGCGAGTGCAGCAACCGCGGCAGCAATGCAGTTTATCGCTCCCTATGCAGGTTGCTCAATGGGTGAGTATTTCCGGGACCGTGGCGAGGACGCACTGATCATCTACGATGATCTGACCAAGCAGGCCTGGGCCTATCGGCAGATCTCGCTGTTGCTGCGCCGCCCGCCGGGGCGCGAGGCCTATCCGGGTGATATCTTTTACCTGCATTCCAGACTGTTGGAGCGCGCCGCCCGCATCAATGCAGAGTATGTGGAGCGGCTCACCGACGGCAAGGTCAAGGGGCGCACGGGTTCCCTGACCGCCCTGCCCATCATTGAGACCCAGGCTGGCGATGTCTCGGCCTTCGTGCCCACCAATGTGATCTCCATTACCGATGGACAGATTTATCTGGAAACAGACCTGTTCAATGCAGGCTTCCGTCCGGCCATCAATGCCGGACTGTCGGTATCGCGTGTGGGTGGTGCTGCGCAGACGCCGATCATCAAGAAACTGGGTGGTGGAGTACGTCTGGCACTGGCACAGTATCGGGAGCTGGCTGCGTTTGCACAGTTTGCCTCCGACCTGGATGAGACCACCCGCAAACAACTGGAGCGTGGTCAACGGGTCATGGAACTGATGAAGCAGAAACAGTACTCGCCGCTCAGCATTGCTGAAATGGCTGTCAGCCTGTACAGCGTGGACCGCGGCTATCTGGATGATATTGATATCAGCAGGATTCGCGACTTTGAGGAGGCCCTGCACGCCTTCTTCAACACCGAGAAACGGGAATTCATGGCGAGCATCAACAGTGACCCGCGTTATGACGACGCCGTGGAGCAGGAACTCCAGAGTGGGGTAGAGAAGTTGAAGCAGGAGTTTGTCGGCTGAACGCCGCTACGGTCAGGAGTCAGGCTTATGGCAGTTACCCGGGAGATTCGCACCAAGATCAGTAGCGTTGGTAATACCCAGAAGATTACCAAGGCAATGGAGATGGTTGCCGCCAGCAAAATGCGCAAGACCCAAGCGCGCATGCGGGCTGCCCGACCCTACGCCGACAAGATGCGTAATGTGATCACCCATCTGGGGCGGGCACACAGCGAATATCGGCACACGCTGATGGAAGAGCGCACGGCGCTGCGTAGTGTCGGGGTGCTGGTAGTCAGTTCGGACCGCGGTCTGTGTGGCGGGCTGAATGCCAACCTGTTCCGGGAACTGCTGGCACGCATGAAGTCCTGGGAAGACAGCGATGTACGCGTAGAACTCGGCGTAATAGGCAACAAGGCAGCCGGTTTCTTCGGTCAAATCGGGGCTCGTCAAATCGGGCAGACCGTGGGCATCGGTGACAGACCCGGCGTGGATGATCTGGTAGGCATAGTAAAACTGATGATCGATGCTTATGCAGACGAGAAGATTGACCGACTGTATATTGCCTGTAACAACTTCGTCAACTCCATGACGCAGAACCCGATCATGGAGCAACTGTTGCCCCTGCCGGAATCTACCGACGAGGCACTCAAGTTTCACTGGGACTACATCTATGAGCCGGAGGCTCAGGATGTGGTCGATCACCTGCTGCGCCGTTACATAGAATCACTGGTCTATCAGTGTGTGGTGGAGAACATCGCCTGTGAGCAGGCGGCGCGCATGGTGGCCATGAAAAGCGCCTCCGACAATGCAGGACAATTGATCGAGGAGTTACAACTGATCTACAACAAGGCCCGACAGGCAGCCATTACTCAGGAACTGTCGGAGATTATGGGCGGTGCCGCCGCCATATCGTGATCGGGTCTGCTTCAGGAATACAGC
>DKIB01000019.1:5414-11507 GCA_002454015.1 Proteobacteria bacterium UBA6729 | reverse complement strand
AACAACGCCATCCCCGGCATCTACGACGCCTTGCTCGTTGATACCGACGGCAGTGACGAAAAATTGACTCTGGAGGTACAGCAACAGCTCGGTGATGGCATCGTACGCACCATTGCATTGGGCTCTACGGATGGCCTGCGGCGTGGCGCGACAGCCGAAAACACCGAGGCTGCAATCAGCGTGCCGGTAGGTGAGCAAACCCTCGGTCGCATTATGGATGTGCTGGGGCGCCCCATCGATGAGGCCGGTGCCATCAAATCAGAGAAACGCATGCCCATCCACCGGGAGCCCCCCGAGTTGATCGAGCTGATGCCGACCGCCGAGTTGCTGGAGACCGGCATCAAGGTCATTGACCTGATCTGCCCGTTTGCAAAGGGCGGCAAGGTGGGTCTGTTTGGTGGTGCCGGAGTAGGTAAAACGGTAAACATGATGGAGTTGATCCGCAACATCGCCACAGAACACAGCGGCTTCTCGGTGTTCGCCGGAGTGGGCGAACGTACCCGGGAGGGCAACGACTTCTACCATGAAATGAAGGAATCCGGGGTTCTGGACAAGGTCTCACTGGTATATGGACAGATGAATGAGCCACCGGGCAACCGCCTGCGGGTAGGTCTGACCGGCCTGACTCTGGCTGAGCAGTTCCGGGATGAAGGACACGATGTGCTGTTGTTCATTGACAACATCTACCGCTTCACGCTGGCCGGTGTGGAGTGCTCGGCATTACTGGGACGCATGCCTTCAGCCGTGGGCTACCAGCCTACCCTGGCCGAAGAGATGGGACGGTTGCAGGAGCGCATCACTTCAACCAAAGCCGGCTCCATCACTTCCGTACAGGCCGTGTATGTCCCGGCCGATGATCTGACTGATCCTTCACCCGCCACCACCTTTGCACATCTGGATGCTACCGTGGTGCTGTCACGGCAAATCGCGGAACTCGGCATCTACCCGGCGGTGGACCCGCTGGATTCCACCAGCAGACAACTGGACCCACTGGTGGTCGGCCAGGACCACTACGATACGGCACGGGCGGTGCAGAACACCTTGCAGCGCTACAAGGAACTGCGTGATATCATCGCCATCCTCGGCATGGACGAACTGTCCGAGGCAGACAAACTCGTGGTGTCACGGGCGCGCAAGGTCCAGCGTTTCCTCTCCCAGCCCTACTTTGTTGCCGAGGTGTTCACCGGTTCACCCGGCGCCTATGTGCCTCTGCAGGAGACCATACAGGGCTTCAGGGAGATCGTGGATGGCAAGCATGATAGCTTGCCCGAGCAGGCCTTCTACATGGTAGGCACCATTGAGCAGGCCGTTGCAAAGGGCAAATCCCTGTAATCGGTCGATATGGCAAATACTGTCCATATCGATATCGTCAGCGCTGAGCACGAGATCTACTCGGGTGAGGCGACGACCCTGTTTGCACCTGCCGTGATGGGCGAGGTAGGAATCACCCCCGGACATACGGCATTGCTGACCCGGCTCGCCCCCGGCGTGGTACGTGTGCAGACTGCTGATGATGATGCAGAACAGACCTTCTATGTGTCCGGGGGCATACTGGAGGTACAACCCACCGTGGTTACCGTCCTCTCCGATACCGCTATGCGTGCCGAAGATCTGGATGAAAAGGCAGTGTTGGAGGCCCGCGAGGCGGCTGAACGCGCCTTCCATGAACAGGATGCCCGCATTGACTACGCCCAGGCTCAGGCCCGGCTCGCCGAGACCGCAGCACAGTTGCGTGCCCTGCGGCACCTGCGCAAACGTTCCGGCCGCTCCTGAACTCCAAACTCAGTATCGTTATTCTGGCAGCCGGCAAGGGTGCGCGCATGTGCTCTGCGCGCCCCAAGGCATTGCATCGGCTGGGGGGATATCCATTGCTGTATCACGTCTATCGTGCCGCGGCTGCCCTGGAACCACAAGCCATATACATAGTTTATGGCTATGCGGGCGAGCAGCTGCGTGCCGAGGTGGCGTTACCGCCACAGGTACACTGGGTGTTGCAGGAGCAACAGCAAGGTACCGGCCATGCCGCCGCCGTTGCGCTGGACCGGATAACCGCCGGGCCAGTGCTGATCCTGAACGGAGATGTCCCCCTGCTGCAGACCGCTACCCTGCACCGACTGGTAAGTGCACAACCGCAGGATGGCCTGAGCATCCTCAGTACCAGACTGGATACCCCATACGGCTACGGGCGTATTCTGCGCGATGCACAAGGACGGGTGCAAGGCGCCGTGGAACAGGCTGACGCCACCCCTGAACAGCTGGGCACAAGCGAGGGCTATGCAGGGGCCATGGTGGCAGATGCAGAGCCGTTGCGAGGTTGGCTGGGACGGGTGGACAATCACAACCGGCAGAATGAGTACTACCTTGTTGATGTCATCGCCCTGGCGATTGCAGACCACCGTGAGGTGTGTGTTGCAAGTGTTGAGCACACCGAGGCTGGTGGGGTAAATACCCTGGCCGATCTGGCAACACTGGAGCGTCTGCTACAACGTCGTCAGGCAACCGCACTGCTGGAAGCCGGGGTAACCCTGATGGACCCGGATCGATTCGACCTGCGTGGTGAATTACACACCGGCAGCGATGTGATCATCGATATCAATACGCTCTTCGAAGGCGAGGTACACATCGGCAACAATGTACACATTGGTGCAGGCTGTATAATCCGCGACAGCGTACTCGGCGACGGCACCCGGGTGTTGCCAAACAGCTACATTGCAGGGGCACAGATCGGCCAACACTGCAAGCTGGGACCCTTCTGTCGAATTCGTCCAGGCACACAGCTGCACGCCAATGTGCGCATCGGCAACTTTGTTGAGCTCAAACGGGCAGACATCGGTGCCGCCACCAACATCAACCACCTGAGTTACATCGGTGATGCCAAGGTTGGTACCGATGCCAATCTGGGCTGCGGTACCGTAACCTGCAACTACGACGGCAGGGATAAACATCGTACTGTGATTGAGGATCGGGTACATATAGGCTCACACGTACAGCTGGTGGCGCCCATTCACGTAGGCAGTAACGCCACGGTGGCTGCCGGCTCCACACTCACCGAAGATGTAGAGGCGGGAACGCTGGCCATCGCCCGCTCCCGACAGCAAACCATACGCGGCTGGCACCGCCCGGGCAGTGGTGGCAAGGCATGAAATTTGCCACGGCTGAGCTGTGTGATGCATACCCTGACAAGATCGAGGTGGCCACACCCGGTCTGCGCCATTATGGAGGCTGCAACCACTTTCTGGGCACCATCGCCACCGTACGCTGCCATGAAGATAACACCAGAGTACGCGAACTACTTGCCGGTGCAGGCGCGGGTCAGGTGCTGGTGGTGGATGGTGGCGGGTCCACCCGTTGCGCGTTGCTGGGCGACCGTATGGCAGCCATGGCCATCGACAATGAATGGCATGGGGTGATCATTCATGGCTGCGTGCGCGACACCGCCGCCCTCAGCCAGCTGCCACTTGGCATCTGTGCACTGGGCAGCAACCCGCACCGCAGTGCAAAAAAAGGGGCGGGAGAAACCGCCGTGCCGGTACGCTTTGCTGGCATCAACTTTACTCCGGGTGCCTTTGTCTATGCCGACAGCGACGGCATCCTGGTCTCCACAGAACGCCTGCTCTGAGTCCCGTCCTGGCGCGCAGCTCCGCCCTTGCGTCGTACGCAGGCCGGGTCAGAACAATTGCTGGCGCAGCTGGTGCCAGGCCTCTGTCAGACCATCAGGACTGCGGTAGGGTTGCCGCTCGGGGCTGGGCAACAGCCGCGGTTCACGGCCATCCAGGCGGGCGATGCGAAAACTGAAGGGCCGTAGCTGGTCCACACCAAAGCGCAGATCCGTGAGGTACAACCAACCGTCCGCATTACGCTCTTCAATGCGGTAGAGTCCCTTGCTGAACTCCATCAGCCGGGTGAGTCGTGGATTCAGTACCGCCCTGAGGTGGATGCGTTCGCTCAGCGGATGCGCCGGGGTCAGTTCCATATTGATGGCCGTGCGCCCCTTGAACAGATGGTACCAGGCGATGATATCGCCGTCCGGACCGGTCGCAATGGCCTGCCACAGGACTATGTTGAAGGGGGTGTTCTGTACGATCAGCCGGGGATAGGCGTGGCCACGCGATTGCAGCTCCGTCTTGAACACATTATAGGCATGCAACTTCAACCCTGCTCCCAGCAGAATATAGGCCGTGGACAGCAGCAGTGCACCACAGGCCACGGTACAGGGTGGTCCGCGTTTTGCAAGCAACAGTGCGATAGCCCCGAACAACACCAGCGTATAGGCGGGATCTATGATGAACAGGATCGACCAGGCATAGGGATAGCGGGACAGCGGCCAGAATACCTGCGTACCATAGGTGGTACACAGATCCAGCAGGATATGCGTCAGCAGGCACCACAGCAACAGCCAGAACCAGCTGCGTCGGGACAGCCCACCGACCCGGTCACATAACCGGGACAGCGGGACACAGGCCGGTAACATGATGAGCAGGGAATGGGTCAGGCTGCGATGTGCAGTGAAACGGCCCACATCATCCTGCAGGGGCCAGACCAGCACATCCATATCAGGCACGATACCGACGACCGCACCGAACAACATTACCCGTGCCCCCCCCTGTGGGACCACAGCCCGCGCTACTACAGCACCAAGTGCTGCCTGGGTTATGCTATCCATGGCCCGTCGCCGCCGGGCAGAGCTCTGCAAACAGGCGGCTGTATGCGCGTGCACGCACCTCCGGGGTATCGTGCAGATACAGGTCGCGTACCGACGCCACCAGATCTGCACCCCCCTCGATTAGTTCCCGGGCATTGGTCGCGGTCACCCCTCCTATGGCGATAATCGGCACGCTCAGCACCTGTTTTGCTCTGTGCAGCAGACTGAGTGGTGGCCGCACCGCATCCGGTCGTGTAAGCGATGCAAAGAAGCTGCCAAAGGCAACATAGTCCGCATGGGCGCGTTCCGCTGCACAGGCACGCTGCAGGTTGTCATAGCAGGATACGCCGATCAGCGCAGCTGCACCGAGCCACTCACGCACCGCAATTGGATCTGCATCGTGCTGCCCCAGATGCACACCATCTGCCCCCAGCTCCCGGGCCAACACCGGGTCATCGTTGATGATAAAACATGCTCCGTAGTGCCTGCACAGCCGCCGTAATGCACGGGCCACGTGACGGCGGGCAGGGTGAGGGCTCTGCTTGTTGCGGTACTGTACGGCAACCGCCCCACCCCGTAATACTTGCTCCGTACACTCGATCAGTCTGGCATCAGACAGGATATCGGCATCGGCGATGGCATACAGACCAGGGCGCAGCCGGGGCGCATCCACAGCCCTGACAGAGCGCTGTGGATGCAGCTGTCCCCGGCCATGTTGCCGGGCACTGCCCAGGCATTCCCATGTGTAGTTGACAGCGATGCGGGTAGCGCGTGGTACGGAATGGCCCTGTGCCAGACCCGCAGTCAGGGCGGCAGACAGGGTGCATCCGGAGCCGTGCCAGACCCCCTCCAGGCGTGGCACCCTGAACTCCAGCGGAGCCCCGGCATGACGGTACAGGCGGGAGACGTGCAGCGGCTTTGCGGCACCGGATGCCAGCCCGGTCACCAGTACATTCCTGCACCCCTGCTGGAGCAGGCTCTCGGCAGCACCATCCACCGTGGCGGCATGGGTCAGGGTCAGGGCCTCAGCCTGGTTGGGGGTCAGCACCGTGACATGGCTGGCCAGTATGTCCAGCAGACGACGCCCGCACTCCGGCGCCACCAACACCCCCGCTGTGCTGCTCTGCAATACCGGGTCCAGCACCACAGGCAATGGGCCAAGCCGCTCCATAATCCGCGCCAACTCGGTAGCTATTGCCACCGTACCCACCACGCCTATCTTGACTGCCCCTACCGTGACATCCTCCAGCAGAACGGCAGCCTGCTCACGCAGCGCTGTGGCCGACTGTGGTGCAATGGCGACAAAACGCGCCGTATTCTGCACGGTCAAGGCAGTAATCAGGGTTGCACAGCCACAGCCCATGGCAGCGATGGTCTCAATATCCGCCTGCACCCCGGCTGCACCACTCGGGTCATGGCCGGCAACGGCCAGTACCAGCGGCACCCTCCCG
>DKIB01000019.1:0-5370 GCA_002454015.1 Proteobacteria bacterium UBA6729 | reverse complement strand
CTGCCCGGAAAAAGCACCACGGGTGGCGGCGCAACGCCCGGCGCTGCAGGGCACCGCAGCTACCCGGCAAAACATAAATAAAGTGTATGTTTATCAATAACTTAAATAGCGGGTGAAGGGAATCGAACCCTCGTTCTCAGCTTGGGAAGCTGACGTTCTGCCACTGAACTACACCCGCATACGTCCTGTGGGATTCTATTCTCCCCCATATACTTATACAATGTCTACAGGGAATGTCCCGAACAGGCACCGTTTACCCGGCGGGTGGCGGTGTGCCCAACCGGGAGGCCCGCCCACACGGACAGCAGGATGGAACAGAAACAAAACAGACCCGTTATTGCGCTGATAGACCCCAGTCTGGTCATGCAAAAAATGTTTACCGCTGCGCTGGAGCAACTGGAGGTTGAGTTGGTGCATTTGCCTACCGTAGCAGCCGCACAGGAGTATCTGCAGAGCTATCAACCTGTCCTCGTGTTCCTGAGCAGCAAGCTGCCCGAGACAGACGGACTGTCATTCCTGCGCACCCTGCGTCGCAGCCCGTCACATACCGAGACCCCCGTGGTATTGATCTCCTCCAAGGACTACATGCAGGATCGGTCCATTGCCCAGTCATTGGACGTCATGGAGTTTATGGTCAAACCCATGCCCATGCAGCAGATTCGTGACGTAGTCGCCCGGTGCATCCAGGGCAACAGCCGGGATGAACAGTAACTCTGCCTACCTGAGGTTCTGGGGGGTTCGGGGCTCTTATGCTGCCCCCTACAACAGTCATATGCAGGTTGGGGGCAACACCTCCTGTATTGAGATCTGCGCCGACAATCATACGCTGATATGTGATGCGGGAACCGGCATCATCCCGCTGGGTAATCGCTTGATGAAAAGCAAGCAAAACCGGGAACTGTTCATTGTGCTCAGCCACTATCACTGGGACCATATCAATGGCCTGCCCTTCTTTGTACCGGCGTTTTCTCCGGACTGGAAGATTAGCATTCTGGGACCGGGAGACAGCCCGGAGGATGTCGCGCAGGCCGTTGGCTCACAGATGAAGAGCCCCTACTTTCCGGTAGGCACGGAAAACTGGCAAGCAAAGATCGAATACAAAACATACCCCAAACACAGGTTTGAGTTTGGCCCGCTCACCGTACGCTACCAGAGCGTGCATCATCCTGGCTTGACTTATGGTTACCAGATCAGCGTGGGTGGCCGCATCATAACCTATATACCGGACAACGAGTGCATGTTCATGGAAAAGACCCTGATCCAGAAAGGCAGCAAGTTGAACGATGAAGAAAAAACGTACTATGACTTGATGAAAGATGAAGAGTATGAGAGTGAGCTGGAGCTTTCCAGGGATGCGGACATACTGATTCACGATTCACAATACACGTTTAGTGAGTACGAACAGAAGCAAGGCTGGGGCCACTCATGTTATCTGGATACCGTACAGTCGGCCCTGGATGCCAACGTCAAGTTGTTGTTTTTGTTTCACCATGACCCTGCCCATGATGACAAATTTATGGAAGAGATCCGCAAAGATGCCGAAGCCATTGTGCAAATGAGCGAGAAAGACATGCGGTGTTTTGTTGCTCGTGAAGGCATGCGAATAAAAATCGGCAACTCCAGTGGTGCCTGAATCCGGTGCCACCGGATGCCTCCCGGCAGCGACGGTAGAGACAGCCACCATCATCCTCAATGGCGCCCCGTATGCGCTGGGCAACACCCGTACCATAGCCGCCCTGCTGACAGGACTGTGTGCACGCGGTCGCATTGCCGTTGATGTCAATGGCTGCATCGTCCCCCGCAGCCACCATGCCGGGTATGCCCTGCAGCCCGGTGACCAGGTCGAGGTTGTACAGGCTGTAGGTGGTGGCTGAAACACCATGTCGGTTCCTGCTCCCCTGACCGCTACTGCAGAAATGGCAGACCCGCTACTGCTTGACGGTCGAGCTTATCAATCCAGATTGCTGGTGGGCACCGGCAAGTACCGCAACCTGCAGGAGGCCACCGCATCGATCCAGGCCAGTGGCGCAGAAATTGTTACGGTCGCTATCCGGCGGCTGGACCCGAACCCTGCGGAGCCCGGCATCCTGGATGTGCTGACTCCTGAACGCTACACCATCCTCCCCAATACCGCTGGCTGCTTTGATGCCGAGGCAGCGGTACGCACCTGCCGACTGGCACGTGAGATGCTGAACGGCCACAGCCTGGTCAAGCTGGAGGTGATGGGTGAAGAGCGCTATCTGTTTCCAGATGTGCAGGAGACCATGCGGGCCGTACACACCCTGGTGCGTGAACAGTTCAAGATAATGGTATATACCACAGATGACCCGGTTATGGCACGGCGCTTTGAAAACGAGGGCTGCATCGCAATCATGCCACTCGCGGCCCCCATCGGTTCAGGGCTCGGCATCCGCAACCCGGATAATATCGCCATGATCGTTGAGCAGGCAGGCGTACCGGTGCTGGTAGATGCCGGAGTGGGAACGGCATCGGACACTGCCGTGGCCATGGAACTGGGCTGTGACGGGGTACTGATGAATACTGCGATAGCCGGGGCAGCCGACCCGGTACGCATGGCCGGGGCAATGCGTCTGGCTATCCAGGCTGGACGCGAGGCCTATCGCGCCGGGCGCATCCCCAGACGCAACACGGCAGCACCCTCCTCGCCCCCCTTGTGAGCAGACCCCGGGGTATCCGCAGTTATGTACTGCGCGGCGGGCGCATCACCCCGGCCCAGCGGCGTGCCATCGATCATCACTTGCCCAACTATGAGCTCGGCGCCTGCGGAACGCCACTGAATCTGTCACAGGCCTTCAACCGTGAGGCCCCTCTGGTGCTGGACATCGGTGCAGGAAATGGAGAATCTACCCTGGCCATGGCCACCGTGCGCCCCGATTGCAATCTGCTCGCAGTGGAGGTCTATCCCTGTGGCATTGGCAGCCTGCTCCAGGGCATCGTGGCTGGCGGAATTGAAAATATCCGTATCGTGCGCCAGGATGTCCATACCGTGCTCCAGGCCCTGCCAGCCGAAAGCATAGATTTGGCCCTGCTGTGGTTCCCCGACCCCTGGCCCAAAAAGCGACACCACAAGCGTCGACTGGTCAATCTGCGCCTGCTACGGCTGCTGAGCCTGCGGCTGCGCCAGGGCGCCCGAACCTGGATTGCCACCGACTGTGAGTCCTACGCACAGGCGATACTGGACTGTCTGGAACAGCAGTCACTACTGGTCAATCTGTGCGGTCCGGGAGGCTACGCCCCGCGTCCGCTGTGGCGCCGCCCGACCCGCTTTGAACGACGTGCCCTGCAGGCCGGGCAGGTTATACGCGAACTGGCCCTGGCCAGGGCGCTGTAATATCACCACATCACCATGCATCACGCCGCTATAGACACCCGACTGCTGGAGCAGGTCAACCGCATCGCGGTACGGGCTGGCGCATTGGCGCTGCAGCGCCGCGATGATGGACTCAAGGTATCCACCAAGGCAGATGGCACCCCGCTCACGGACGCGGATCAGGCGGCCCATGAATTGATCTGCAGGGAACTCCGGAGCCTGCTGTCGGATACCCCGATCCTGTCGGAGGAAAACGTGGACTTTCCGGGGCCGGATATACGCTCAGGCTGGCAGCGCTGCTGGATGGTAGACCCCATAGACGGCACCCGGGAATTCATGCGGGGCAGCCCCGACTTCACGGTCAATATCGCCCTGTTGCAGGGCTCACGGCCAATCCTGGGCGTTATCCGGGCGCCTGAGCATGGTACCGACTATCTGGCCATACACGGGCGGGGCTGCTGGCGCAGACTGGCTGACCACAGCCTGGAGCCCATCCGTACCCGCACCACAAACCGCAATCGGCTGTGCATCATTTCCGGACGCAGACGACGTAACCGCCCCCAACTGGACACCCTGCTCAATGCGCTGGGGGTTACAGTTTGTCTGGAGCAGCTGGGCAGTTCACTCAAGGCCTGCCGGGTTGCCGAGGGGGCCGTGGACCTCTGCGTACAATTCAGCAGTACCTCCGAATGGGATTCGGCGGCGGCCCAGTGTATCGTTGAAGAGGCCGGCGGCCTGTTGACGGATACCTCGCTTGAACCCCTGCGCTACAACAGGCGAGCCACACTCGATAATCCGGAGTTTGTGGTGATCGCCGACCCGAACTTTCCGTGGCAGCAGTATCTGCCCCCCTCACCGCGCACGGATTGAGGCGCCTAAACGCCCTCAGGGGTCGGCAACTGTTTGCGCAGACGTTGCAGGGCAGCGGTTTCCAACTGGCGTATACGCTCCGCTGACACACCGTATTCTGCAGCCAATTCCCGCAGGGTGGCCTTCTGCTCATCACCCAGCCAGCGCCGACGAATAATATCGCGACTGCGTTCGTCCAGGGACGCGAGCCCGACCCGGAGTCCCGCCAGGGCTCCCTGCCGTTCTTCTGCGCTGGCAACAGCCTCATCCGGCTCCGGAAAGGACTCATCCGGCAACGTGGCAAGCGCTACACCACTGCCGTCGGCAGTGCTGTCACCCGCGCCGTTGTGAATGGAAAGATCATACGCGCCGATGCGCTTCTCCATCTCAAAGACCTCCCCCAGAGGCACATCCAGAGTGGTAGCGATGTGCTGTGCCTCTGCCGACCTCAGACGTCCCAGACTCTTGCGTGCCGAGCGAAATTTGAAAAACAGCTTGCGCTGAGCCTTGGTGGTCGCGATCTTGACGATCTTCCAGTTGCGAATCACAAACTGGTGTATTTCGGCACGAATCCAGTGCATTGCGAAGGTTGCCAAACGGCCCACTGCGGGGTCGAAGCGCTTGACCGCCTTCATCAGGCCAATATTGCCTTCCTGAATCAAATCAGCCTGTGGCAGACCATAACCGGCGTAACCCCGCGCCACCTTGATCACCAGCCTCAGGTGTGGCAACACGAGCTGGCGGGCCGCTTCCAGATCATTCTGCTCACGCAGGCGCACCGCCAACTGCCGCTCCGCATCTGCAGACAGCATGGGGATACGACCCGCGTATGCGATGTAGGCCTGCAGTGATTGTACGGGCGGAACGGCCAGTTGCAATTTGTTCATAATCTACGTCTCCTGCAGCCCGGCGGAACCGGGCGCAAATCCGGGGACCATCATAAGCTACATTGGCAGTCTTGTCAACAGACTGCCAATGCGGGCATCACCCGGTGCCGGGCCGCCACCCTGAAGATGCAGTTATTTAGATATAAATCAATTGCTTATAGATGATTCCCAGTGATCAGAGCCCGGCCTGCAGGCCCGGTTCATGCAGGGGGTGCGGTCAGTCACCACGGACGCTGCCCGCCCACTGAGGGAAACTCCAGGCCTGCCTGACCGTCACTCGAGCAACGCAACGACGGTATGGCA
>DKIB01000091.1 GCA_002454015.1 Proteobacteria bacterium UBA6729 | reverse complement strand
TTGTCAATTCATCAAACAGGCCTGCCGGTAGTGTGCTCAGTGCATTGGAATGCAGGTCCAGCATTGGCAATTTTGTCAAGCTATCAAACAGGTTCGGTGGTAGCGTACCCAGTTTGTTGTCATACAGGGTTAGCGTTGTCAATTTTGTCAAGTTATCAAACAGGTTCGGTGGTAGTGTGCTCAGTTTGTTGTTGTACAGGGTTAGCGTTATCAATGCTGTCAATTCATCAAACAGGCCTGTCGGCAGCGTGCTCAGTTCGTTGTCATACAGGGTTAGCGTTGTCAATTTTGTCAATTCATCAAACAGGCCTGNNGAAGTCACCAGACTGCAGGGCAGTAATTCCCATGCCATGCAGACGCATCGCTGTCAGAGTGCCCAGAGCTTCGTTGGTTACCGCGGTACAGTCGGTGGCAGCCGGGATCATATTTATCAGTGCTGTCTGCACCTGCAGGGTTCGGTCACATACACTTTGTGCATACGTTCCGGGGACAGGGGCCAGCAGGGCCAGCAATAACAGGTATTTTTTCATGATTGGGTCTCAGGTTCCAGCAGGGTGCCGATGCCATGGTCAGTGAAGAGCTCCAGCAGGAGAGCATGTTCGGTGCGCCCATCCAGAATGTGTACAGCGTGCAGTCCATCCTGCAGGGCCTCAAGGGCGGCATCGATCTTGGCGAGCATGCCGCCCTGAATGATGCCATCGGTGATAAGGTCTCTGACTTCTGCTGTGGAAGGTCTGGAAAGCAGTTTGTTGTCGGCATCAAACAGGCCGGTGGCATCGGTGAGGAGGATCAGCTTTTCTGCATGCAGGGTCTCTGCCAGTTTACCGGCCACCTGGTCAGCATTGATGTTATAGGTGTCTCCCTGAGCATCTACCCCGATGGGGGCGATAACCGGGATGAAGCCCTGTGTGCTGAGCACATTGATGATCTCCGGTTGGATGTGCTCCACCTCGCCGACAAAGCCGAGGTCAGGTGGGTCTGCTTCCTGTTTGTTGCCGAGGGATTGGCGGCGCTTGTCCAGATCCAGTTTGCGAACCTTGAGCAGGTGGTCATCCTTGCCACTCAGACCCACTGCGCGTCCTCCCTGATTGTTGATGCGGGTGACCAGATCCTTGTTGACTTGTCCAAGGGCCATCTCTACTACGTCTATGGTGTCATCAGCAGTGACCCTGAGCCCCTCCACGAAGCGTGGCTCCTGATTCAGTCGGCGCATCAGGTGGCTGACTTGCGGTCCCCCTCCATGCACGATGACCGGGTTCATGCCAACCAGTCTCAGGAGCACCACATCGTGTGCAAAGCTGTCCTTGAGCGCGGCGTCCGCCGCTGCCGCACCACCGTATTTGATGACCAGGGTCTTGCCGGTGAACTGGCGGATGTAGGGCAGTGCCTCCGACAGTATCCGAGCCCGCTCAGCTGCTGTGCGTTGCGTCAAAACGGCAATACCAGTCCCGGGCTGTGTGTAGTCAGGAGGGTGCGGAATTCCGTGCAAATGTCTTCCAGAGCCTTGGCGCTGTCACCCTCAAAGCGCATACTCAGCATGGCCGAGGTGTTGGAGGCGCGGACTACGCCCCAGCGGTCGGGGTATTCAACACGCAGGCCGTCAATGCGGATGAGTTCCACATCTTTGTGGTCCTGATAGTGTGCGCTCAGCGTCTCCAGCAGTCGGTGGCTTTCTGCAGCCTGCATCTCTACACGGTACTCCGGGCTGGCGTGGTCGCCGGGCAGTGCGTTGAAGACCTCGGTGGGGGTCTGCCCTGATTTTGACAGCAGTTCCAGCAGGCGGCAGGCGGCATAGAGGGCATCGTCAAAGCCATACCAGTTCTCGCGGAAGAAGATGTGTCCACTCAGTTCGCCCCCGAGTCTGGAATCCAGCTCCCGCATGCGGTTGCGGATCACGGAGTGTCCGCAGGGGGACATGATTGCCTTGCCACCCAGTTCTTCTATCAGGCGGGGCAGGCTGCGGGTGCTCCTCACATCGTGGATGATGGTGGCCCCGGGTTCGCGCCCCAGCAGGTCACGGGCAAATAACAGCATCAGTCGGTCCGGCCAGATGGGTTTGCCGTTGGCATCCATGGCCACCAGTCGGTCGCCGTCACCATCCAGGGCGAGCCCCAGGTCGGCCTGGTGTTCCTGTACCGCCCCGGCCAGGGCCTCAAGGTTCTCTGTCCTGGTGGGATCGGGCAGGTGATTGGGGAAGTTGCCGTCCAGCTCGCAGTAGAGCTCCTCCACCGTGTGACCGAGTTTACGGAGAATGAAGGGCAGGTAAGGACCAGCCATGCCGTTGGCACAGTCTACAACGACCTTGAAGTGGGTGTCTCCAGGCTGGCAGGCTCCCAGTATGGTCTGGATGTAGCCGTCAAAGAAATTGAGGGTGCTGATGGTGCCACGTTGATCGGTACGTTTTATGGCACCTGTGCGGATGCGTTCCAGCAGCGCCTGAATACGCCCACCATACAGGGGTTCGTCGCCGATGACGATCTTGAGACCGTTGTATTCCGGACCATTGTGACTGGCGGTCAGCATGATTCCGTCCGGAATCTTTTTCTGGTGCTGGGCAAGATACAGCATCGGTGTAGGCACCTTCCCCATATTGATTGCATCCACGCCAGTCAACATCAATCCCTTGACCAGGGCCTTGACGAGTCGGGTGCCGGAGTCGCGCGCATCCCGACCGATCAGCGCGGTGCTGCGGCCTTGCTCGCGAATCTCCGTGCCTATGGCACTGCCGATCCACTGTACGGCCTTGATCGAGAGTTCCGTATCTGCCAGCCCGCGGATATCGTATTCCCTGAAGATATGGGGTGGCGGCCGGTCCGGGCCCTGGGCGGGGGTGCTGGCCGGGGCGGGGGCAGCGGTATCACGTGGGGACGGTCGCACCCCGGGTTGGGTGGGGTCGCGCCCCACTGCGGTGGTGGCGAGGCCAACCTCGATCTGTGGCACTCCGGGGACTTCCACCAGATACTGTTCCAGACCGGGATGGCGACCCTCACGGATGGCACGCAATGCCCCCTGAAACTCTACGCTCGGAGGTCGGGAGAGGGTGGGGCTCTGACGTTGCTGGCGCCGTACCCGGACGAGTACGGCCAGGGCCGCCAGCCCGCTTGCTATCCAAACCAATGTGTTCAATGTCACGTCCCTGAATTATCGCCCGGTATGACCGAAGCCACTGGTACCGCGCTGACTGGGTGTAAAGTCATCAACCAACTCGATTTCCACCCGGGCGATGGGTAGAAAAACCATCTGGGCCATGCGGTCTCCAGGGTTGATGGTAAAGGCTTCCGCGCTCCGATTCCAGCACGACACCTGTATTTCTCCTTGATAGTCCGAATCAACAAGCCCCACCAGGTTGCCGAGCACGATGCCATGACGGTGGCCGATGCCGGAGCGCGGCAGGATGGCAGCGGCCAGCTCCGGGATGCCGATATGGATGGCCAGCCCGGTGCCGATCTTGTGGACCTGCCCTGGTTCCAGGCACAGCGGTGCGTCCAGACAGGCATGCAGATCCAGTGCCGCTGCACCGGGAGTGGCGTAGTAGGGCAGGGGAATCTGCTTCCCCAGGCGGCCGTCAATGATGCGCAGCTGTATGTGTGTCGGTGTCATAATGTTCGGCTACCAGTGCCAGCAGGCGGCGCGCCTGCTCCGGCTTGGGCGCCTGCTGCAGTTGCACCCCCCCTCCTTCCCAGAGGACCAGCAGGCGGGTCTCCACATCGCCAAAGCCCTGGTCATGTCCGACCTGATTGGCGACGATCATGTCCAGACCCTTGGCTTGTCGTTTTGCTACAGCGCGTTCGCGCAGTTGTTCTGTCTCGGCAGCAAACCCGACCAGATAGGGGCGGTGCTCAGCAAGTTCCGCCACGCTGACAAGCACATCCGGGGTGCGTGCCAGTTCCAGGCGCAGTACCGACCCCTTGTGCTTGGTAGTGGGGACGGGGTCCAGGCCGAAGTCCGCCACGGCGGCAGCGGCGATGAAGATATCGTGGTCAGGGGCCTGTGCCAGTACGGCCTGGTGCATCTGCCGGGCAGTTTCTACCAGCAGGCGTGGCACCCCCGGCGGGGGGGACAGGGCGACCGGGCCACTGACCAGGGTGACGCGGGCGCCGGCTTCGGCCGCCGCTGCTGCCACGGCGTAGCCCATACGCCCACTGCTGCGATTGCCCAGATAACGCACCGGGTCAATGGGCTCGTGCGTAGGGCCGGCAGAGACCAGCAGCCTGCGCCCCGTGAGTCGTCCGGGCGCAAAGGTCTGCTCCAGGGCGGTGATCAGTTCGGCGGGCTCCAGCATGCGCCCGGGGCCTTCCTCACCACAGGCCTGTAGCCCGCTGGCCGGTCCCAACAGGCGCGCTCCGCGGTCTGCCAGCAGGCGCACATTGCTGCGGGTGGCCGGGTGCTGCCACATGGCACGGTTCATCGCCGGGGCGAGCAGCAGCGGGCGATGCTCCAGTGCCAGACAGGTGGTGCTGAGGACATTGCCTGCCAGCCCGTGCGCCAGTTCAGCCAGAAAATCCGCTGTGGCGGGTGCCACCAGCAAGGCATCGCACCAGCGTGCTGCGGCGATGTGGTCCATACCATCCCCACCCGCCGGGGGGGTGCCCCCCTCGCACAGCACCGGGTGCCCGGACAGGGCCTGCAGGGTCGGCGGGCCGATAAACTCGGTGGCCGCACGGGTCATGATGACCCGCACCTCGGCACCGCGGGTGGTCAGCTCACGGGCCAGCCCGGCCGCCTTGTAGGCGGCGATGCCTCCTGTGATGCCCAGCAGTATGCGCTTTCCTCTCAGCATGACGATGGTCCCCAGTGTACCCGAGCCCCGGGTTCCAGTATAATGCTTTTGCCACCCGGATGGAGCCGGGTGAGCAAGGATGCTGAGTTTACAGGGAGGGTACCCATGTCCATAAGACGTTGGCCAGCGGCCGAACGACCACGCGAGAAATTATTGCAACAGGGGCCGACCAGCCTGTCCGATGCAGAGCTGGTGGCGATATTCCTGCGTACCGGTCTCCCGGGCAAGACTGCAGTGGATCTGGCGCGGGAGCTGTTGCAGCGCTGTGGTGGCTTGCGACGGCTGCTGGAGTGTCGCAGCGATGAACTCTGTGTCATCAAGGGCTTTGGTACCGCCAAGTATGTGCAGCTGCGCGCCGCGCTGGAACTGGGTCGGCGTTATCTGTATTCCACCATGGTCAAGGGCAGTGTGCTGGACAGTCCCTGTGCCACGCGTGATTATCTGCGCATGCACATGAAGAAGTATGAACACGAGGTTTTTGCCTGCCTGTTTCTGGACAACCGCCACCGGGTGATCAGCTTTGACGAGATGTTCAACGGCACCATAGACAGTGCCAGCGTACATCCGCGGGAAGTGGTCAAGCGCGCGCTACAGCACAATGCGGCGGCGGTCATTCTGGCACATA
Organism: Proteobacteria bacterium UBA6729; assembly: GCA_002454015.1. GTDB lineage: Bacteria > Pseudomonadota > Gammaproteobacteria > Porifericomitales > Porifericomitaceae > UBA6729. Next base: position 276 of record DKIB01000091.1, on the reverse strand, counting down.
ATCACCCCTCCGGCACCGCCGAGCCCAGCCAGTCGGATCAGTTGCTTACGCAGCGCCTGCGGGATGCGTTGCGGTTGGTGGATATACGCGTGCTGGATCACTTTGTGGTCGGCGATAGTGAGACTATATCGCTGGCGGAGCGCGGCCTGATGTAGGCATCCGAATCCCGGGGACCGCTGCGCTGCTGTTGCCGGAGCATCCAGCATGTTCCCGGATCACCGCATCCGCACAGCTTGCTTTTTAGGCGCTTCAGACATTCAGGTGGATTATCCAGCC
>DKIB01000062.1 GCA_002454015.1 Proteobacteria bacterium UBA6729 | reverse complement strand
TAGGGAAAGCACCCTGCGAGATGTAGAACTCGGACACACTGCCCTTGGCGGCAGAGGCGGCGATGATGCCCTCACTCACCTTGGCCCTGATCGTGTAGTCACTGTAGGCCGGGATGGCGATGGCCGCCAGAATGCCGATGATCGCAACCACGATCATCAACTCAATAAGGGTAAAACCCTGTTGCATCTTGTTCATTGCTGAATCTCCTCGTTTCAAGCTGTTCCGAGCCCGGACGCTGCACACCCGACCCGCGTGGATCGCGGGTCCCCCCGCTCGCCAACGTACCGAGCAGGATCCGTGCCAATACCATATTTGCATTGTAAATCGGTTACTTGTGTCAGTATTGCCTGTGGCAGCCATGACCCCGGGGGACGCAACAGCGTCATATTGTGACGCAGAGTGTCACCTTCGGACCTACTTCAGACCCCACTTCTCCAGGCGATAGCGCAGGGCACGCAGGGTGATGCCCAGCTGGCGGGCCGCCCGGGTGCGATTCCAGCGGGTCTGTGCCAGTGCCTCCAGCACACGATCCTTTTCCAGCTGCTCCCTGTGTCCGCCCGGTGCAGACCCGGGCGATGTTGCTGTGGGTGCGCCGGGCAGGCCCAGGTCGGCCGGGTGAATCTGCCCACCCTCGCACAGGGCCGAGGCCCGCTCGATGATGTTCTCCAGTTCCCGCACATTGCCGGGGAAGCGGTACTGTTGCAGGGTCTTCAGGGCCGCCGCCTGGATGCGGGGCGGGGGGCCCCCGGCACGAGCTGCAGCCTGGGTGCAGAAATGGGTCGCCAGCGGAGCGATATCCTCCCGGCGTTCCCGCAGGGGCGGCACCCGCAGTTCTATGACATTGATGCGGTAGTACAGGTCATTGCGGAAGCGTCCGCTGTCCACCAGTTCCTGCAGGGGCTGGTTGGTGGCGCTCAATACACGCACATCCACGGGTACCTCGGCGCGCCCCCCCACAGGTCGTACGCTGCGCTCCTGCAGGGCTCGCAGCAATTTGACCTGCATGGACATGGGCAGCTCGGCGATCTCATCCAGAAACAGGGTGCCTCCGGCGGCGGCCTGAAACAACCCCTCCCGATCCTGCTCAGCCCCGGTAAAACTGCCCTTGATATGGCCAAACAGTTCGCTCTCTACCAGTTCTGCCGGGATCGCGCCACAGTTGATCGGCACGAAGGCCTGGCCTGCCCGGGGCCCGCGCAGGTGCAGATTGCGGGCCAGCAATTCCTTGCCGGTGCCGGATTCCCCGCTCAGGTACACCGGCACCTGACTGCGAGCCAGTTTGTCCAGCTCGGCCAGCAGCCTGTGCATGGCCGGGCTGTCGCCGATCAACGTTGCTGTACCCACGGGGGGTGGGGCATGGCCGAGCTGTCGGGCGCTGTTGACCAGGTTGCGCAGCTGTTGCAGTGCCACGGGTTTGGCCAGGAAATCAAAGGCCCCGGCCTTCAGTGCGCGGATCGCCGTTTCCATGCTGCCGTAGGCGGTCAATACCGCGACAGGCAGCTCTGGATGATGCCGTTGCACATACTCAACCATGGCGATACCATCCCCGTCCGGCAGGCGCATATCGGTCAGGCACAGCGCAAAGCGTTTCCGCTGCAGGGCGCGTTTGCCCTGCGCCAGACTGGCAGCCGCAGTGCAGTCCGCATCCATCCTGGACAGGCTGAGCTGCAGCATGTCCCGCACATCCGGTTCGTCATCAATGATCAGTATGTGCATACGTCTTCTCCGCCGTGATGGGCAGGGGCATGGTGAAGTGGATACGGAAGCAACAGCCGTGCGGCGAGTTGTGCTGCAGGCTCAGCATGGCGTGATTGGATTCGCACAGCTCATTTGCCAGATATAATCCGAGTCCGGAACCCTCTGCCTCGGTGGTAAAAAATGGTTCAAACAATCGTTGTACACTGGCCTGTGCTATGCCGGTGCCACGGTCGATCACATCCATGTAGGGGAAGCCGGTCGCGGCATCCTGGTCGGCCCGCAGATGGATGCGGGGGTTGCGTGTACTATAACGCAGGGCGTTCTCTCCCAGGTTCCAGAGCACCTGATGCAACTGCGTAGGGTCTGCACTGATGGTCAGGGTCTCCGGTTGTACCGACACCTTTATTGCATCATCATGCAGATGGTGAATGCCCACGAATTCCTGCCTGAAGGTATGCAGCCATGTTTGCAACGGCAGGGTTTCCGGGCGTGACTGGCGCGATCTGCTCAGCTGCAGCACATTCTCAACGATCCGGTTCATGCGCTGCCCCTGACGGCGGATGACCCCGGTCAGTTGGCGCGCCCGGTCCGGAATGTGCTCCGACTCTTCCAGCAGCTGTGCGGCCTGGGTGATGGCCGCCAGCGGGTTGCGCAATTCGTGGGAGATGCCGGCGGCAAGGCGGCTGAGCGCGGCCTTCTTGAGCTGCAGTGCCCGTGCCCGTACCGTAGCCGATTCCTCCAGCACCAGCAGCCCGCGCCCGACCGCGTCCAGCTGAATCGCGGTGACCTGATACTCCCGCTCTCCCAACTGCAGGTGATCAATGCTGGGGACCCCCGGGGGATGCAGCGCGACCCGGTGGAGCAACTCGGCCAGTTGCGGAGCAAGTGTCGGCAGCGGCAGGGGGTGATCAGCGGGCGCGTCAAGTATACGCCGTGCAGTCGTATTGGCCAGTTCCATCTGCCCGGCGCTGTCTATTACTACAATGCCAACCTGCATCATGCCGACGATCTGTTCGTTGAGTTGTGCCAGCGCCTGCAACTCCCGGGCACGATGTTGCGCCAGTGTTTCACTGTGTGCAAAGCGTGCCGCCAGATGTTTACAGCCGTAGGCGATGACGAACAGGCCCAGCGAGAAGAAGCCCGCAAAGCTGAAATTGGCGAGTACAGGCAAATGTGCCAGATAGAGATAGGCCTCCACGCCGAGTACAGTAAGCGATGCCGTGGCAGCAAAAAACAGCACGATGTTGCCGCCGACCAGGATGCTGTGCCCGGCAACGCTGACCAGCATCAGCACCTCAAAGCCACTGCCCACGCCACCGCTGTAGTAATTCAGCAGGCCCAGCAGGAGCACATCCAGCATGACCCCCATGCTGCCCTGGAGCAGCAGGGTGCCGAGGCGTCGGTAGCTGACCAGCACGATGGGCAGCGCACTCACCAGATACAGCAGTGCCAGGGCCATGAAATGCTGCGGGCTCGCCAGCGGCACCGGTTGCGGGGTCCAGCCATATACCAGCAGGGTCAACAGCAATACCGCCAATACCACGCGATAGCTGTTGAAGTACAGCAGGGCCTGCCAGCCGCTGCCGGGCCGGGCCTGTGTGGTGTGCGTCATGGTGGTGGCGGTTTGGCCCGTGCATGCGCCGGGCAGCAGTAGAACTCACCCTGCGGGGTATGCAGGCCTTCCTCCTCCGGCACAAACTCGCCGCAATGGGCACAATGGCCCATGCGGGGGGCGCTGCGGCGTTGTTCCGGTCGGGGCAGCCGGCGCTTGAATTGCATGCTCAGCAGCCGCCAGACCGCTGCCAGCACCAGCAGAATCAGGATTGGACGTAAGGGCCCCATGGTTGGCACCATAACCGCAAAATGCGGTTAGAATAAAGGCGAGGAAGGGCAGAGCGATGAATTTGCACGAATATCAGGCCAGAAAACTGTTTCACGAGCGGGGCATTCCGGCCCCGCCGGGGCCGGCAGCCGGCAGTGTGCGTGAGGCGCTGGCGCATGCGGCACAGCTGGGCGGGGACAGCTGGGTGGTGAAGGCGCAGGTGCATGCGGGGGGTCGCGGCAAGGCTGGCGGCGTGAAGCGGGTACAGGGCATGGCAGAACTGGAGCGCTGTGTGCGTGACATGCTGGGCACACGGCTGGTGACCCGGCAATCCGGCCCGGTTGGTCAGCCCGTCCACTGCGTGGCGATTCAATCCACCGAGGAGATTCAAAGGGAACTGTATCTGGGTATGCTGGTGGACCGGGGGCGGCGGCGGGTGACCGTGGTGGCCTCGGCAAGCGGTGGCATGGACATAGAGGAGGTTGCCGCTACCAACCCGGATGCCATCCATACCATCGCCATCCATCCGGTGGTCGGTTTGCAACCCTGGCAGGGTCGGGCGCTGGGTTTTGCCCTGGAGCTGGATGCGACACAGCGCCGACAGCTGGTGGATATCCTGCAGCGCATGTACGGGTTGTTTCTGGACCGGGACCTGGGGCTCATTGAGATCAATCCGCTGATCGTGGATGGAGCCGGGCAACTCAGCGCGCTGGATGCCAAGATCAACATCGATGACAATGCCCTGTTCCGCCAGAGCGAACTCGCCGAGTGGCGCGACCCGGCCCAGGAAGACGAGCGTGAGAACCGTGCCAAGCGATTTGATCTGAACTATGTGGCCCTGGACGGGGACATCGGTTGCATGGTGAACGGTGCCGGTCTGGCCATGGCGACTATGGATATCATTCAACTGCATGGGGGCCGCCCGGCCAATTTTCTGGATGTGGGCGGGGGGGCGACTGCCGAGCGGGTGGCCGAGGCCTTCCGTATCATCACGGGCGACAGCCATGTGCGCTCTATCCTGGTCAACATCTTCGGTGGTATTGTGCGCTGTGATCTGATCGCCGAGGGGATCATCCAGGCGGTACGCGACCTGCAATCGGTCCCGCCCGTGGTGGCGCGGCTGGAAGGGACGAAGGTGGAGGAGGGTCGGCGCATGCTGGAAGACAGTGGACTGAACATCACGGCAGCACTGGACCTGACCGATGCGGCACAGAAGGCCATTGCGGCGGCAGCTGTGCAGTGAGCATTTTGCTGGACAGCAGTACCCGGGCGATCTGCCAGGGTTTCACGGGTCGTCAGGCCAGCTTTCATTGCCGCCAGGCGCTGGAGTACGGCACCCGGCTGGTAGGGGGGGTGACCCCGGGTCGCGGCGGGCAGACGCATCTGGACCTGCCCGTATTTGACACGGTTGCACAGGCGGTCAGCGCAACGGCTGCCGATGCCAGTCTGATCTTCGTGCCAGCCGGTTTTGCAGCTGATGCGGTGCTGGAGGCAGCGGCTGCGGGGATCCGCACCATCGTCTGCATCACCGAAGGGATTCCGGTGCTGGACATGTTACGGGTACGGATGGTGCTGGATTCGCTGGCAGAGGTACGCCTGATCGGTCCCAATTGCCCCGGCGTGATCACCCCTGGACAGTGCAAGCTGGGCATCATGCCCGGCAACATCCACAGCCCCGGGGGGGTGGGCATCGTGTCCCGCTCCGGTACCCTGACCTATGAGGCGGTACATCAGACCACCGCCAGTGGCCTGGGGCAGAGCACCTGTGTGGGGATTGGCGGGGACCCCATTCATGGCACCAACTTTATCGATTGTCTACGCCTGTTTGAGCAGGATGACGCCACCCGGGGTGTGATCATGGTCGGCGAAATCGGGGGTACCGCCGAGGAAGAGGCCGCCGAGTTTGTACAATCCGATTTCAGCAAGCCGGTGGTGGCCTATATCGCCGGGGTTACGGCCCCGCCCGGACGGCGCATGGGTCATGCCGGGGCCATCGTTGCCGGTGGCAAGGGCGGCGCGGATGACAAGTTTGCGGCATTGGAGCGTGCCGGTGTCAGCACGGTGCGTTCCCCTGCCGATATGGGTGAGGCCATGGCCAGATTGCTGGCAGGCGGTTGAGGCCATTGCCCGGCCAGCGAGCCGACGCTGACCCCGGTCAGGTATCAGCCCGCCGCCAGTCATGAAGGTCGCACTGGCACAACTGAACAGCATGGTGGGCGATATGCGGGGCAATGCCCAACGCATTTTGAACGCCGTGCGGGCAGCCCGCGACCGGGGTGCAGATCTGGTGCTGACCCCGGAAATGAGCCTGACCGGCTGTCCGCTGGATGATCTGGTCTATCGCCCCGCCCTGCACCAGCAGGTACAGGCCGCCCTGCACCACATACAATCCCGGGTCGGTGCCGTGGTGGTGGCAGTCGGCCACCCGCTACAGGAGCGCGGGCGTCTGTACAACGCCTGCAGCCTGTTGCAGGATGGGCGTTGTTTGTTGCGCTATCGCAAGCGCAGGCTGCCGAACTATGGCGTGTTTGATGAACAACGTCATTTTCGTCCGGGCCGTCGGGCCGGGTGGCTGGATCTGGCCGGGGTACGTATCGGCCTGACCCTCTGTGAAGATATCTGGCATCCGGCCCCGGCACGCCATCTGCAACGGGCAGGCGTACAGCTGCTGATCAATTTGTCGGCCTCGCCATTTCATATTGATGTACAGGAGCAGCGCCTGCAGGTATTGCACAGGCGCGTTGCCGAAACCGGCCTGCCACTGCTCTATGTCAATCAGGTCGGGGGCCAGGACGAACAGGTGTTTGATGGCGGCTCCATGGCCCTGGATCACTGTGGCACGTTGCAGCTGCAGGCCCCGCAGTTTGTGGAGGGCAACTATATGCTGGAGTACGATCAGGAGCGCCTGCTGGCCCTGCACGACCCACCGCTTGCAGCACCGCTGCTGCCCGAGGCACGCATCTGGCAGGCCCTGTGCACGGCCCTGCACGATTATGTAGAAAAGAACCAACTCCCGGGGGTGGTGTTGGGACTTTCCGGAGGCATTGATTCTGCCGTCACTGCCTGTCTGGCCGTGGATGCCCTGGGGGCCGGGCGTGTGCAGGCACTGTCCATGCCGTCTGTGCATACCGCGGCGATGAGTGTGGAGGATGCCGGGCAGTTGGCGCAAGGTCTGGGGATAACCCTGCGGCACATCCCCATCGATCCACTGTACAACGCCTTTACCCATGCCCTGATGCCGACCCTGGGCGATCCATCCGGTACCCTGACCGGGGAGAATCTGCAGGCCCGCTGTCGGGGGGTGTTGCTGATGGCACAGGCCAATCACGCCGGTCTGCTACTGCTGTGTACCGGCAACAAAAGCGAGCTGGCAACCGGCTATACCACCCTGTACGGTGATGCCGCAGGGGGCTACGCACCCCTGAAGGATGTGTACAAGACGGATGTGTATGCCCTGGCCCGCTGGCGTAATCGCAGCGGTGCACCGATCCCGGCGCGTACCCTGACGCGCCCGCCCAGTGCCGAGCTGGCCCCCGGTCAACGGGATCAGGACAGCCTGCCGCCCTATGCAGAACTGGATACCATCCTGAAGGGTCTGTTGGAGGCGGACCGCTCGCCTGCCGAGCTGGCCCGTGAGGGCATCCATGCCACCACGGCACTACAGGTGTTGGAGCGGGTGCACCGCAGTGAGCACAAGCGGCGACAGACCGCCCCCGGCCCGCGCATCACCCGGCGCAGCCTGGGACGCGACCGCCGCTACCCCATCTGCTCGGCCTACCAGGAATCGTAATGGCAGCAGAGCGATTCCCCCTGCTGTGCACGGCGGCAGCCCTGTTGCTGGTTGC
>DKIB01000101.1:40943-41360 GCA_002454015.1 Proteobacteria bacterium UBA6729 | reverse complement strand
TGGAGCAGACCGGATACCCGACGGAAACTGCTTGATGGGCTGGCGACAAAGGGATGCGGCCGGGAGCAACTCGCCGACCTGGTCCGGTTGATTGATGCTGACAAGAGCGACCTCTACGATGTGCTGGCGTATATTGCCTACGACTTACCGCCCATCACTCGCGCGCGGCGGGTGGAGACCCGCAAAGCCAGCATCCTGGCGGACTACGACTACAGGCAACAGGAATTCCTGGAATTCGTCCTGGGGCACTATATTGAGCAAGGCGTCGGCGAACTGGACAGCGATAATTTGCCAAACCTTATTAGATTGAAGTACAACACCTCTGCCGACGCGGTTGCAGAGATGGGCATCAGTGTCAATGAGATACGGAATGTATTTATTGGTTTCCAGCGGCACTTGTACGCCCCCGCGATGGAG
>DKIB01000101.1:40727-40906 GCA_002454015.1 Proteobacteria bacterium UBA6729 | reverse complement strand
CAGGGGCGTGCGGGATTTCGGGGCCTGTATGACTTTGGTGCTGCCGATGTGGTGAGCGGCCGGGGCAGCAGGTATAATACGATCCGGTGATGAAGATGCCTGCTATACGCACAACTGTACTCTGCATGGCCGCGCTGCTCAGCGGCTGTGGTGGGGGCAACACCCGGAATAATGTGGTC
>DKIB01000101.1:39661-40662 GCA_002454015.1 Proteobacteria bacterium UBA6729 | reverse complement strand
GGTGCGTGCTCTGCAGGCTGACTCTCCCGAGCAGGGGGAGGTGCGTGAGTTCACTGCGACGGAACAGTTCCTGATCCTGCCACCCGCTGCATTCTTCCGCGATAGAGATGCCACATGGCAAACCGATGAGACCGCCGCACTGAACTCCGTGGTCTATCTGTGGCCTGGCTCCGCGGGGCACAAGATGCGCATCCAGGGGCGTGCGGGATTTCGGGGCCTGTATGACTTTGGTGCCGCCGATGCGGTGAGTGGCTGGGGCAGCAATATCCGGGCCGGGCTGATATGGCCGGAACTCTACAGCGCCAGGCATCCGTCGGCGGTAAACATTGAGCATGACATTGCCCTCGCCTACACCGATGCACTGGACAATGGGCAACGTCTGCAACATGCTGCCTACGGCTGGTGGGCACTGGCCCCGGCGGCCGGCGGGGGCAGCCTGGATAACAGTCGGGTACTCAGCGGGCTGGGTGGCATGAATCTGGGACTTGAGACCTTCCCCAGGGATATGCCTGCAAGCGTCAACGCCATCTGGCGTGGTCGCGCCACCGGCCATGCCCTGGATGCTACAGGACGCTGGGTGCTGGAGGGCGATGCCTTTCTGGCTGCTGAACTGCGCGGGGCCAGTGGCACCTTCCTGGCCACCATTGAGAACACCCGTATTGCGCCGATAGATGCCGTCACACTGCAACCGGATATGGACCGGGCCGGGCGCTGGCACACCGTGGAACTGGAGGGTTCTGCCATATCCGGGGTCGGCTACAGCGGCCGGGCCACTGTCAGTGACCCGATCCGCGATATCGACCCGGTGCCTGCGGGCTTTGCCGGGCCGCGGATGGCCTCCCCCGGAGGACGCTATTCCGGGGTGTTCTATGGCCCGGCGGCGGAGGAGACTGCCGGACAGTGGTTTCTGATGGAGGCTTATCAGGGGCGCAATGCAGGCATGGGCGAGATGGTCGTAGTCGGCAGCTTCGGGGGGCGACGCCTGCCGACCTCCACTGTAC
>DKIB01000101.1:37158-39617 GCA_002454015.1 Proteobacteria bacterium UBA6729 | reverse complement strand
CGTCTGGAAGATCTGGACGGAACCCGGCGCTACGGTTATTTTGATAACGCCCGCTCTGCCGAATCCAGCGCCAACCCCGGCGGGTTTGTCAATCCCTACCGGGTCACCCTGGCCCCGGAGCAGACTGATACCCGATACACGGTCTTCCTTGGGGGACGCTATGGTTATGAGGGCACCTACAGTTTCGGACCCGGCCATCAGGTGGGTGGATTCGGGAACAATCTGGCTGCCGTTACCTGGCAGCCGATCTGGCACCGCCAGCAGCTGCCCTCCGACCGTGGCAATGATCACGATGTAATGGTCTCCATCACCGACCGGGGGCTGGTAGGTGCAGACCTGGATTATGCACTCTATGGATGGTGGGCCATCACCCCGTATGACGGCGACCTCGGCCACCCCTACTACTTCACGCTGAACGCCGTCGGTGGCATCGGTGTAGGCCTCCCCACCGAGGTTGCGGCCCTGCCTGCAAGTGGCACCTGGAAAGGACGCATCACCGGGCATGTGGGTGAGCAGCCCGCCCGCAACCGCTACACCGTTGACGGAGATCTGACCCTGAGTGCCGCCACCCGGGGGGGCAGTGTCGAACTGGACGGGGTGATCGACAACACGCATATCATTGCGGTAGACCGCGACACCCTGCGGGTGGTGGAAGGGGCCACCGCAGCCGCCTGGCATGAACTGCAGCTGCAGGGTGCCGTACTGAACCACAACGCCTTTGAGGGCACCGCAACCGTCTCCGGCACGGCGGGTGCGGGTCCGGACTTCACCAACAGTAACGGCTTCTTCTTTGGCCGCTTCTATGGCCCCGCTGCCGAGGAGCTGGCCGGGGAATGGGGACTGCGTGCCGAGGACAGACTGGGAGCCGCCGCGGGCGGCTTCGGTGCCCGTCGCCAACCATAGCCACCCCGACCCGGTAGCCGGGCAGCACCGGACCTAATCTTCCGAATCGCGACCCGGGTCCGACGGTGGCGCCTCACCCGCCGCCGGCTTGCTGTCCGTATCCTGTCTGATCTTGCGGGACAGCCAATCTACGGGATTGCTTGCGGATGCCGGTGGGAATTCACTGAGTTCCCTGGACAGGGCGAGGCGCAGCTCGGACAGCCAGCGTTGCAGGCGCCCATACCAGTACCCGGCATCCGTGATGAGCTGCAGCATCTGCCTGGGCCCCATGACCAGCAGGGCCATCAGGGCGATCATCACCAGCTCCATAAATCCAATATCAGTCATTACCCGGATCGGCCTGCGGCATCAGGCCCCTGCTCCCTTTCATGAATCCTCATCGTTATCCAGTTCCCGGAGCCTCTCTACTGCAACATCCACCAGCTCGTTCTCACCCAGGTGGCGAGCCCGGGCAAGCATCGTCATAAAATCCTCCCGGGCCGCATCCTTGTTGCCCTGTGCTGCATACACCCCACCCCGATTGTTGTGAGTACGCGCATTGCCGGGATCAATGTCAAGCGATTTGTCATAATCAGCGATGGCCGCCTCGTGCTGACCCAGATTGCCCTCTGCCACGCCCCGATTGTTGTATGCCAATGCAAAGTCCGGATCTATCTCAATCGCCCTGTTGTAATCCACAATGGCTGCCTCGTATTGGTCCAGCGCCATCTTTTCTACGCCTATACTGTTGTAGGCTGCCGCATTATCAGGCTCAATGTCAAGAAACTTGCCATAATCGGCGATGGCTTCTTCATGCCGACCCAGTATGGCCTTTGCTACTCCCCGATTGTAGTAAGGCGCGGCAAAGTCCGGATCCATCTCAATCGCCTTGTCGTAATCCACGATGGCCGCCTCGTACTCATCAAGAACACTCTTTGTGGCACCCCGATCATAGTAAATCCCGGCCTTGTCTATCCCCAGTTCAATCGCCCTGTCGTAATCCGCAAGGGCTGCCTCATGTTGCTCAAGAGCCCCCTTTGCTACCCCGCGACTGTAGTGGGCCGCAGCGTAGTCCGGCTTGCGTGAAATCGCCTCGTCGTAATCCGCAATGGCCTCCCTGTGCTGACCCAGACCGTCCCTTGCATCGCCCCGATCATAATACGTCTCGGCAGTGTCCGGATCCAGTTCAATCGCCCTGTCGTAATCCGCAATGGCTGCCTCGCGCTGACCGAAATCCCCCCTGAAATTGCCGCGTAGACAATAGGCCTCGGCATAGTCAGGCTTGATGGTGATCGCCCGGTCCAGGGCGGCAATGGCCTCCTCATCCTGACCCAGCACACCCTTTATATTGCCCAGCAGATAATGGGCCTCAGCATGGTCCGGCTTGAGGGCAATGGATTTATGGTAATCCGCAATCGCTTCCTCATACTGGCCCAGCACGCCCCTTACATGACCGCGACGGCAATAGGCCTCAGCATGATCCGGATTGAGTTCAATCGCCCGATTCAGGGCAGCGATGGCTTCCTCATACTGGCCCAACATGCTCTTTACCATGCCCCTGGCGAAGCAGGCCCCGG
>DKIB01000101.1:34430-37060 GCA_002454015.1 Proteobacteria bacterium UBA6729 | reverse complement strand
CTCAGGATGCCCATCCGGCTGACCCGCATTCCTGTCCTGATATCGCTGTGACATCGGATCCCTTGCCCCCTGCATTAATCTTCAGTCTCATCAAGCTTCCGGAGTTGTTCCGTTGCGGCATCCACGAGTTTCTTCCGGCCAGCCTGCCGTGCCAGCTCAAGCGCGTTTTTGAAATCATTTATCGCTTTATCCTTATGGCCCAGCGCTGAATTTGCACGGCCCCGGTTGTAGTAAGCCACGGCATAACCCGGCTTGCTCTTGATCGCCTTGTCATAATCTGCAATAGCTGACTCATGTTGACCAAGATCATTCTTTGCATTGCCCCTGTTGTTGTAAGCATAAGTATAATCCGGATCGATATCAATCGCCTTGTCGTAATCCACAATGGCCGGCTTATGTTGACCAAGAGCATGCTTTGCATTGCCCCTGTTGTTGTAAGCCTCAGCATAATCCGGATCGATATCAATCGCCTTGTCGTAATCGACAATAGCCGACTCATGTTGACCAAGAGAATACTTTATATCGCCCCGGTTGTAGTGAAACTTGACATTATCCGGATCGATATCAATCGCCTTGTTGTAATCGGTAATGGCCGGCTCATGTTGACCAAGAGCATTCTTTACATTGCCGCGGTTGTTGTAAGCATTAGCATTATCCGGATCGATATCAATCGCCTTGTCATAATCGGCAATAGCTGACTCATGTTGACCAAGACCATGCTTTGCATTGCCTCGGTAGTTGTAGGCCTCAGCAAAATCCCCGTTGATCTTGATCGCCTTGTTGTAATCCGCAATGGCCGACTCATGTTGACCAAGAGCATGCTTTACACTACCCAGATTGTAGTAAAACCTAGTATCATCCGGATTGATCTCAATCGCCTTGTCGTAATCGGCAATAGCCAACTCATGTTGACCAAGACCATGCTTTACACCGCCTCGGTTGTTATAAGCCTTGGCATCATCCGGATTGATCTCAATCGCCTTGTCGTAATCAGCAATAGCCAACTTATGTTGACCAAGAGAACGCTTTTCATTGCCCCGGTTGTTATAAGCCTTGGCATTATCCGGATCGATATCAATCGCCTTGTCGTAATCGGCAATAGCCAACTCATGTTGACCAAGTTTGCTTCTTGCCACACCCCGGTTGTAGTAAACATCAGCACACTCCGGATCGATCCCAATCGCCTTGTCATAATCGGCAATAGCCGATTCATATTTACCAAGAGCATGCTTTGCACTACCTCGATTGTTGTAAGCATAAGCATAATTAAGCATAATCTGGATCGGTCTCAATCACCTTGTCATAGTCCAGGATAGCACCCTGAAGGTCCTCATTTTGATATTTCTTGTTTGCAGAAATAAAGTAATGAGTCGCCCTTTTCCTGGAAAGTTCCAAATAGCGTATTGGAGAATTATATCGGTGCACAGACGTAAATCCGTATATATCCTTGAAGAGCGTTTCTTCACTGATATGATACTTGTCTTCCAATTCAGAGCGAAGATGTTCTTTATCGCCGTGCCTGGTAGTTACACTAAATGACTGTTTATCAAGGATAGCAGGCTTTCCAATAATAAAGAGGCTATGTTGTAGCAGAATTCTACCCTGAGCATCCCCACTTATGACCGGCTCCCAATACCACAGTGGAGGTTCTTCAGAACGGAGTAAATCACCAATTTTGCTTTTCGCCCTTTCAGAGGTAATGTGTCCAATAGAAGATCGATCATTAGTATTTATAATGAATATCTTGCCATCCTCTGCAGTGGTTTCACATGCAAACCATAAAGCGATCAGTGCACTCCTGGTAAAATCAAGCAATCCCGTTGCGGCACGAAAGTGCTGTAACTTTGCGAGCAGATCCAGGTCAGTCAATTCACGACCATTTTCCAGATTGAATCCATTCGTACAGGCAGGCTCAATCAATACATCCTGATGATATTTGATATAGCGTGCCAGAAAATCTTTCTTGATTCTATCGCGTGAAAATTTAACAAAATCCTCCAAGTCCGGGGAGGTCTGCCCAAGTTTCACCTTCTCTTCCTCGTTCGGGGGGGTCTGCCCAGGCTCCACCTCCTCTTCCTTGTTTGGGGGGGTCTGCCCAAGCTTCACCTTCTCTTCCTCGTTCGGGGAGGTCTGCCCAAGATTCTCCTGCTCTTCCTTGTACAAGTGCAGAAGCAGACGTCGGGCCGCAGCTGATTGCAAAGGCCATCTTCCATCTGACTGTCCACGAAAGGCGTAGATTCCCGGACTCTTCTTTTCTTTGGAAATCTCCTCAATATAATATGAGACGCCTCTGCTCATGCTATTCTCCCGGCCTCGTTCTTGACCCGCGTGCCTGCAAGTCGTATGGCCTGAGATTGGCAGGCATCAGGCTGCGGACTTGAGCAGGGACGGCAGCGGAGTACTGTTGTGCAGTCCAGGCAGGCTGTGATCCGAACATCCGGACTTCACGATTGGGAATGCGTCTGGGGGGAAATGGCACGCGCCGTCTCCATGTCGTCTGGTGATATATCCATGGGTGTAGAAGGGTGCGTTTTTCGGTTCTGCCGGCGGGAGAGCCATGTCCTTTAAGAATGCACATCCCCTGCGGGACGCCTGCCTGGTAAATACTGAGCGGGTCATGGGCTCCGGCC
>DKIB01000101.1:0-34395 GCA_002454015.1 Proteobacteria bacterium UBA6729 | reverse complement strand
GGCCGGGGCTGGTAGCCTGCAGGGCATGATCGATGTACGCATGTTTCCGTGTCTGAGCGACAATTACGGCTATCTGGTCCATGACCCCGGTAGCGGTGCCACGGCTGCGGTGGATACGCCGGATGCGGAGGTGATTGGGCGGCATCTGCGGAAGCAGGGTTGGCGGTTGACACATATTCTGAATACGCACCATCATGCGGACCATGTGGGGGGCAATCGGGCGTTGCAGTGCAGCAGTGACTGTGAGACCTGGGGGCCGGCGGGTGAGGCGGACTCCATTCCGGGGCTGGACCGTCCACTGCGTGAGGGTGCGGTGGTGAGTCTGGGGGAGTGGCGGGTGGAGATCCTGGAGACGCCGGGGCATACCCTGGGGCATATCTGCTATTACCTGCCGGAGGCCGGGGTGGCCTTTGTCGGGGATACGCTGTTCTCGCTGGGCTGTGGTCGCCTGTTTGAGGGCACGGCGGTGCAGATGTGGGACTCGCTCGGCAAGCTGATGCGCCTGCCGGATGACACCCGCGTTTACTGTGCCCATGAATACACGGAGGCGAATGCCCGGTTTGCGCTGAGTGTGGACCCGGACAATCCGGAGTTGCAGGCCCGCGCCAGGCATGTGCGTGCGTTGCGTATTCGGGTTGCACCTACCCTGCCTACTACCATCGGCATGGAGAAGCAGACGAATCCATTTTTGCGGGCGGCTGTGATTTATCCGGAACTGGAGGGGCATCGGGCCTTTGCCCGGCTGCGGGAAATGAAGGACCGATTCATTCCACGGTAACGGACTTGGCCAGGTTGCGGGGCTGGTCCACATCCGCGCCGCGCAGCACCGCTACCTCATAGGCCAGCAACTGCAGGGGCACGGTGTACAGCAGTGGGGTCAGCAGTGCCGGGCAGGCTGGCAACTCCAGCAGCCTGACCCGATTCGGCTCTGGCTTTATTCCGCTGCCCGGCTGGGTCAGCAGCAGCAGCTGCCCGCCCCGGGCCAGCACCTCCTCCAGGTTGGCCTTGAGCCGCTCCCGATGTACATCGTTGGCTACCAGGGCAACCACTGGCATGGCCTCGTCCACCAGGGCCAATGGGCCATGTTTCAGTTCCCCGGCCGGGTAGGCCTCGGCGTGTATATAGGAGATTTCCTTGAGTTTGAGTGCCCCTTCCATGGCCACCGGCCACAGCTGCCCGCGGCCCAGATACAGGGCGCTGCGGGCTTGTGACAGGCCTGCCGCCACCCCGGCAATGTCCTGTGCCAGCACGGCCTCCAACTGTGCCGGCAGGGCTGCCAGTTCACGCAACAGCGGCTGCGCTGCGGTGTGCCTGCGGGCCAATAACAGGGCCAGCAACAGCATGGCCACCAACTGGCTGATAAAGGCCTTGGTGGAGGCTACCCCTATCTCTATCCCGGCACGGGTTATGAAGTGCAGCGGGCAGGCACGCACCAGGGCACTCTCCGACACATTGCAGATAGCCAGCATCCCGGCATACTGCTGTGCGGCGGCATAACGTGTGGCGGCCAGTGTATCGGCGGTTTCTCCGGATTGGGAGATTGCCACCAGCAGGCTGTTGGCCGTCGCCACCGGACGCTGATAACGAAACTCACTGGCGACCTCCACCCGACAGGGCAGACCCGCCAGTTCTTCGATCCAGCGGGCACCGATCAGGCCGGCATGGTAGCTGGTGCCACAGGCCACGACCTGCACGGCGCGGGTACGCTCCAGCACCCCGGGGGCGGCGGCCCCAAAGGCCTGTGCGTTGATGCGGCCTGCGTGCAGGGCAGCTTCCAGCGTGGCCCGCACCACTGTCGGTTGTTCGTGGATTTCCTTCAGCATGTAGTGGCGGTAGTTGCCCTTGGCAGTCGCTGCCACCTCGGTCTCCGATTGAAATACCGGGCGGTGCACCACGTTGCCCTCGGCATCAAAGATGCGCACCTGCGCGGTTTGCAACAGGGCCACATCGCCATCCTCCAGCACGGCAAAGCGGCTGGTGAGCGGTAACAGGGCCATGACATCCGAGGCAATGTAGTTGGCGCCCCTGCCAAAACCGATCACCAGTGGACTGCCACAACGTGCGGCCAGCATACAGTCCGACTCGCCGCGGCAGATCAGCCCCAGGGCATAACTCCCCTGGACCCGTGCCAGTGCGGCCCGCATGGCCTGCACCGGGTCGTCCTGCTCCTGCAGTTGCAGGCCTGCCAGATGTGCCAGCGTCTCGGTATCGGTCTCTGAGTTGAATCGGCAGCCCTGCAGACACAGCTGCTTGCGCAGCTCTGCATGATTCTCAATGATGCCGTTGTGTACCAGGGCGACGCTCTCTGCGCCGTCCACATGGGGGTGAGCATTGTCCACACTGGGACGACCATGGGTTGCCCAGCGGGTGTGGGCAATGCCGACGGTGCCACTGAAGTCCGACTGTTCCCGGTATTGCGTATCCAGGCCGGAGATCCGGCCTGCCACGCGCAGCCGCTGTATGCAGTCCCTGCCATTCAGCACCGCCATCCCGGCAGAGTCGTAACCGCGATATTCCAGGCGATACAAGCCCTGCAGCAACTCCGGCACCACATCGCGCCGGGCCACCACGCCAACCAGGCCACACATGCGGACTATTCCTGTGCGGGCTCTGCCAGATAGGGAGCGGCCATTTGCTGTGCGCGCTTCATCTGGTTCACCGTAATCAGACTGCTCATCGGGACCAGGTAGAGCCTGGCCCCGCGGTGGCCTGCATATTCAGCGGCATACAGCCAGAGATAGGATTGCATCGGGTCCGGCTCCATACCATAGCCATTGTGATACATGATGCCCAGATTGAACTGTGCCTTGGGGAGCCTGGCTTCAGCCGCCTTGCGGAACCACACCGCCGCTTCCCGCAGGTCACGCGGCACACCCAGACCCATGTAGTACAGCACGCCCACGGAGTTCTGTGCCTCCGCATTCCCGGTCTCCGCCTGCCGTGTGAAGAGCCGCATGGCCTGACCATAATCACCGCGCCGCACGGCCGCCTCACCGGTATCTGCGGGCATATCACAGGCCCACTGCAGGATCAGTGCCATATACAGGAATCCCCGACTGTACCGACCGATATGGTCGGGGCGAGAGGATTCGAACCTCCGACCCCCGCAACCCCATTGCGGTGCGCTGCCAGACTGCGCCACGCCCCGTATACGTCCTGATCCTACTGTACAGGCCGGATCATTGCCGCAGTATATCCAGCACTTCTTCCAACTCGTTGCGCAGCTGACGGATGATCTGGCGGCTCCGCGTTGAATCCTGCTGTGCATCGTCACTGAGCAATTGCTGCTTCGCGCCCGTAGTCGTGTACCCCTGCTGATAAAGCAACGAGCGGATCTGCCGTATCAGCACCAGATCCTGGCGCTGATAGTAACGACGGTTGCCCCGGCGCTTGGCCGGCTTGAGTTGCGGAAATTCCTGCTCCCAATACCGCAGTACGTGCGGCTTTACCGCACACAACTCACTGACTTCACCGATGGTAAAGTAGCGTTTGCCCGGTATTACGGGCAGTTCCTGTTCATGGTTCGCTTCTAGCACAAGTCCTCACCTTCATTTTCAATTTCTGACCCGGACGGAACGTAACCACCCGGCGAGCCCTGATGGGGATCTCCCGGCCAGTCTTCGGATTCCTGCCCAGCCTTTCACTTTTGCACTTCAGTTCAAAATTGCCGAACCCGGAAAGCTTCACGACGCCGCCTGTTTCCAGAGCCTTGCCGATCTCCTCAAAGAACATCTCTATCAGTTCCTTCGCCTCGCGGCGATTCAGCCCCATCTCCCGGAACAGCTGTTCCGCCATCCGGGCCTTGGTAACCGTACGATCATTCCCGTCTGTGACACCCATCTGGTCCTTCCACAAGTACACCCCGCACTACCGGCCTCTCAGTTCTGCATTAAATCTCTCCCTGAGCATCTGCTGGATCTGCGCCACCGCGGAATCCACGTCCTCATCTGTCAGGGTGACCGATTTCTTCTGAAAAATCAAGCCTATCGCAAGACTCTTGCAGGTAGCCGGCAAGTTCCCTCCCCGAAACACATCGAAAATAACGACTTTTTCGATTAAATCACCGTATTTTTCGCAAATGGCGTCGATCATGCACTGTGCAGGCAGGGACGCCTCCACGACCAGGGCCAGGTCACGCCGCGAACTGGGGAAGCGCGATGGAGCCCGGTGACGTACCCTTGGGGCCTGTGGAAAGCGCCCCGGGTACAGTTCAAACAACCAGGGGGCCACGGGCAGGTCCAGAGCTTGTACCAGGCTCGGGTGCAATTGCCCGAGCCGGCCCAGCACCCGATCCTGCCGGCGCAGCTCGGCGGTACACCCGGGGTGCAGCCCCGCGAGCTCCGCCGCCTGCCAGCGCGCATCCGCAGGCACCCACGGTTCCAGATCACGCTTGACATCGTAGAAGTCCGCCGGACGCGGCGGCGCAGCCCACTGCTCGTCCCACTGTGGCCCGGCCACCAATCCGCCCAGACAGTATTCTTCCCCCTCCGGGGCATAGATTTTGCCGTATTCGTACAGGCGTACCCGGGCCTGCTGGCGGCGCTGATTGTACTGCAACACCTGCAGCAGGCCGGGCCACAGCCCGCGCCGCATAACCGCCGTCTGCTCCGACAGGGGATTGCGCAGACCCAACAGCTCCCCGTCACCGAAGAATGCCGCCCATTCCGGATCCACAAAACTGTAGGTCACGACCTCGTGATAGCCCTGATCCACCAGATGCTCCTGCAGTGCATCGGTCTGCGTTTGGGGGATCGCGGTCATGTCCATGCGCAGCGGCAGTGTGGGTGTCATGGCGGGCAACGTATGGTAGCCGGTCAACCGCATCACCTCCGCCGCCAGATCCACATCCAGGGCCAAGTCATAACGGTAGCCCGGGGGGACACAGCGCCAGCCGCCTGCGACAGGCTCCACAGCCAATCCCAGACGTTGCAGACAATCCTGCACCTGCTCTGCCGGGATGTCAAAGCCCAGCAGCCCCTGTAACCAGCGGTGGCGCAGGCGGATCGGACGACGCCGCGGCAGGCTCCGTGCATCACTGTGCTCCAGGACCGGGCCGGGCCTGCCCCCACAGCACTCCAGTATCAGGGCACTGGCCCGCTCCATGGCAAGCCGCTGCAAGGCCGGGTCCACCCCTCTCTCAAAGCGCATGGAGGATCCGGTATGCAATCCATAACGCCAGGTTCTGCCCTGTACACTGCCCGGCATGAACAGGGCACTTTCCAGAAACACCGCACGAGTTTGCGGGCTGACCGCAGCACGCTCCCCACCCATGATCCCGGCGAGCGCCAGCGGCCCGGCACTGTCCGCGATCAGCAGACAGTCCGTGGCAGGGGCAAATGCCATCCCGTTCAATAATTGCAACGACTCCCCACGGCGCGCCCGTCGCACCGCCAGCGGTCCCTGTAGCCGGTCCAGATCAAAGGCATGCATCGGCTGGCCCAGTTCCAGCATGACATAGTTGGTGATGTCCACGATGGCATTTACGCCGTGCTGACCACTGTGCAGCAGGCGCTCAGCCATCCAGGTCGGCGTGGTCGCGGTGGCATCCACTTCCTTCAATACCCGACCCACATAACGTGGACAGTCGCGGGGCCGGGCCACCCGAACCGCATGGCAGTCCGCAATACCCGCTGCCACCTCAGGGATGTCCGGCCCGTGGCAGGGCAGTCGATGCAATGCCGATACTTCCCGCGCCAGCCCGGCCACACTCAGACAATCCCCCCGGTCCGGCGTCAGCGACAGTACCAGGATCTCCTCCGCAGCAGCGCTGCCGCCCCCCCGCTCTGCCTCCAGACCCGCCAGGGTCAGCTGCGCAACGAGTTGTGCGGTATCGAGGGGCGGGTCTACCCACTCCCGCAACCAACTTGAACTGAGTCTCACCGGGCAGGGCTCTCAGTGAAATTGCCTGAGAAAGCGCAGGTCATTTTCAAACAGGCGGCGCAGATCATCGATCCCGTAATACAGCATGGCGAGCCGCTCTATGCCCATGCCAAAGGCCAGCCCCCGCCAGCGCCGTGGGTCTATGCCCGCATGGCGCAGCACCTGCGGATGCACCATGCCACAGCCCAACACCTCAAGCCAGCTATCGCCACGGCGCAGATCGATCTCCGCAGAGGGTTCCGTAAAAGGAAAGTAGGAAGGCCGAAAACGCAGTTCCAGGGGTTCCTCAAAGAGGGCATTCAGAAAGCCGGTCAACAGTCCCCTGAGGTCGGCAAAACTGAGAGTACGTTCTATCAGTAGTCCCTCCACCTGATGAAACATCGGGACATGCGTCACATCGTGATCGCGTCGGTATACCCGCCCCGGCGCGATGATCCGCAGGGGCAGCCGCCCCTGTGCCAGGGCACGCACCTGCACCGGAGAGGTGTGGGTACGCAACAAACGCCCATCCAACAGGTAGAAGGTGTCGTGCATGGTACGGGCCGGATGGCCTGCAGGGATATTCAGGGCCTCAAAGTTGTGGTACTCGTCCTCGATCTCCGGACCCTGCGCGCAGGCAAATCCCAGCTGCCCGAACAGGGTTTCTATACGCTGCAGCACCAGTGATACGGGGTGCCGACTGCCCCGCGTCTGACCGCGCCCTGGCAGGGTAACATCGATGTTCCGGGCCGCCAGTCTACGGTCCAGTTGTTCCTGTTCCAGACAATGATTGCGCGCCGTGAATGCCTGCTCCAGTTCCTGCCGGACGGCATTGAAGGCCCGACCTGCGCGGGGCCGCTCCTCAGCACGCAGTGTGCTGAGGCTGCGCAGGCTGGCGCTCAGCTGGCCCTTGCGACCGAAGTAGCGACTGCGCAGCGCCTGCAGTGCCGCGACCGTATCGGCCGCACGCACCGCCGCCNNATCGGTCGCACGCACCGCCGCCAACGCCTCCTCACGAAGGCGTTCCAGGGCGTCCAGACTTGCCTGCTCCACGGGCCAAAGCCATCCGGTTCCGCTGAGGATGCCATGGCACCCTCAGCCGAGGCCTGGCAGGGCCGAGCGGGCCTGCACACACAAGGCGGCGAAGCCCCTGGCATCACGCACACACAAATCCGCCAGCAGCTTGCGGTCGATCTCTATCTGCGCCCGCCTCAGGCCGTGCACCAGACGACTGTAGCTGAGGCCATTCTGGCGGGCCGCCGCGTTGATGCGCTGGATCCACAGGGCATGCAGTTGACGCCGTCTGGCGCGCCGATCCCGGTAGGCGTACTGCCCGGCCTTGATGACCGCCTGCTTGGCGACCCGAAATACATTCTTGCGCCGACCGCGATAGCCCGCCGCCTGCGCGATGATCTTCTTGTGGCGTGCCCGGGCAACCACGCCACGCCGTACCCGCGTCATCAGCCCCTCCCCCCATACGGCATCATGCGGGCCACCACATGCCGATCCGCCTTGTGCAGGGCGCCGGCGGCACGCAACCTGCGCTTGCGTCCCGGGCTCTTCTTGGTCAGGATATGACTGCGGTTGGTACGGCGATGCCTCAGTGCACCGCTACCATTGCTCAAAAAGCGCTTGGCGACGCCCCGATTGGTCTTCATCTTTGGCATAGCTATCCACTGGCCTCCACGCTTGGCGGCGCCCGGCCCTGAGAGCGGGGAGCAATTACCATAATCATCTGTCTGCCTTCCAACTTCGCCACCTGTTCAACCGCACCCGAGTCCCCCACACCCTGCACCACCCGCTGCAGCATCTGTCGCCCCAGTTCGGGATGCACCAGTTCGCGACCCTTGAACCGCACCGTCACCTTCACCTTGTCACCATGACCCAGGAAGCGCAGCAGATTACGCAGTTTGATCTGGTAATCCGCGGTCCCGGTGTTCGGTCGGAACTTGATCTCCTTGATCTGAAACTGACGCCGCTTCCTGCGTGCCGCCTGACGCTTCTTGTTCTGGCTGAACAGGTACTTGCCATAATCCATCAGGCGACATACCGGAGGGTTCACATTCGGTGAAATCTCCACCAGATCCAGTTCCTCCTTCTCAGCTGCCTGTCTGGCCTCCTCCAGAGACAACACACCCACCTGGGCACCCTCTGCATCGATGAGGCGAATCATCGGTGCCCGGATGCTACCGTTCAGGCGGTGCTTCTGTGTTGCCGGGGCCGTGATGAGTTGCACCCCGGCTTCAGCCGGTCTCCGCCTGCTCAGTCAGTACAGAAATCACCCGCTCAACGCTCAACGCACCAAGATCCCTCGCACCCCGAGCACGCACAGACACTGTGCCGGACTCAAGTTCCCTGTCGCCGATAATCAAGAGGAAAGGAATTCTCTGCAGTTCATGCTGGCGTATTCTATACCCTATCGTCTCATTTCTCAAGTCCACCGTTGCCCGGACCCCTGCCTGCCCCAGCCGGACCAGCAGCTTTTCAGCCGCTTCGCCCTGCCGGGCCGCTGCCAGGGGCAGGACCACCGCCTGTACCGGGCTCAACCAGGCGGGCAGTGCCCCGGCATAATGTTCAATGAGGATGCCGATGAAGCGCTCCAGTGAGCCCAGCAGGGCCCGGTGCACCATGACCGGCACCCGGCGTGAGCCGTCCGCAGCCACGTACCGTGCCCCCAGCAGTCCGGGCATCGAAAAATCCACCTGAATCGTGCCACACTGCCAGCGGCGGTGCAGGCTGTCCTGCAGCACAAATTCGATCTTCGGCCCATAAAAGGCGCCCTCCCCGGGCTGCAGTTTCCACTCCAGCCCGCCGGCGCGAACTACGTCGAGCAGGGCCTGCTCGGCCTGCTGCCACTGCCGGTCCGTGCCTACACTCTGCCCGGGCCGGGTAGACACCGCCAACTCGATCTCCTCAAAGCCGAAGTCCCGATACAGTGCGAAGGTGAGTTCCATGAGCGCTTTGATCTCCCCCGACAACTGCTCTTCCGTGCAGAAGATATGCGCGTCATCCTGCGTGAAACATCGCGCCCGCAGCAGGCCATGCAGTGTACCGGAGGGCTCATTGCGATGCACCACCCCGAACTCTGCCAGGCGCAACGGCAGCTCGCGGTAGCTCCTCAGCCCCTGATTGAACAGCTGTACGTGTGCCGGGCAATTCATCGGCTTGACTGCGTAGTCACGCTGTTCAGAGGTGGTGGAAAAAATCATCGTGCCAAATTTGTCCCAGTGTCCGGAACGCTCCCACAGGCTGCGATCCAGCAGCTGCGGGGTGCTGACCTCCTGATAGCCGTGCTGACCGAGAAGATCACGCAGATACCCCTCCACCAGACGAAACAGTGTCCAGCCCCGCGGGTGCCAGAACACCATGCCCGGGGCCTCCGGCTGAAAATGGAACAGGTCCAGCCGAGCCCCCAGCTTGCGATGGTCGCGGCGCTCTGCCTCCTCCAGGCGGTGCAGATACCCCTCCATGGATTTGCGGTCCGGCCAGGCCGTCCCGTAGATGCGCTGCAACATCTGCCTGGATGAATCGCCCCGCCAGTAGGCGCCTGCCAGCCGGGTCAGCCGAAAATGCCGCAAGTGACGGGTGTTCGGCACATGTGGCCCCCGACACATGTCCACATACTCCTGATGGTGGTAGAGGGCGATGGTGTCCCCGGGTGGAAGGCCCGCAATGATTTCCAGTTTATAGTCCTCCCTCCGCTCCGCAAAGGCCTGCCGGGCCTGCTCACGTTCCACCTCAACCCGCACTACATCGTAGTTACTGTCGGCCAGCTCCCGCATACGCTGCTCCAATTCCACCAGATCATCCGGGGTAAACGGGCGCTCATAATCCACATCGTAGTAAAACCCGTCTTCAATGACCGGCCCGATGGCCATCCGCACCTGCGGATACAACTGCTTGATGGCATGCCCGAGCAGGTGCGCCGTAGAATGCCGTACCACCTCCAGACCCTGTGGGTCCGAGACCGTCAGGATGCGCAGCTCGGCATCCTCGCGAATCAGGGTACAGGTATCTACCGGCTGACCATTGAGCGCACCGGCAACCGCCGCCCGTGCCAGACCCGACCCGATCTGCCGGGCCGCATCCATCACGGTAACAGGTGCCGGGTAGCTGCGCCGGGTACCATCGGGCAGGCGTACGACAGGCAAGAAAACTATCCGAAAATGCTGAGTGAGGTTGACATATGACCGTGTACGGAATTACCCTTGGTTATCTGGCAAGTCTGCGAGGTGCCCCCGTGTGCCAGCCCCGAAGCCCGCCGGGACGCCCCTGCAGCCAGTGCCAAGTGAGCGAATTATACACAATGCCACAGCAACCTGACAACGCGGTACGCCTCAAGGCCCGGTTCAGGCCATTGGCCTGGATGGCCCGTATTGTGGCCGAATGGCTCCCCAATGACGCGGAGGCACACAGCGTCCATGCTGCCAACCGCCCCGCAAGGGGCAACTTTGTGGAGAGATTGCCCCCACTGCAGGAGTTTCATCTGGTTGAAGAGTTACTGGAGTCACTGGGCAGACCCGTGGGCAACAGTGCCTTTTTTCAGCGCCTGCTGGCGGAGGTAGAGGCCATAGTCGGCGCACAGGGCAGCCTGCTGTACCGCCTCTCCCCACAGGATGGCAGCAAAAAGGTGCTGGCTGTTACCCTTGAACAGCCGGACCACTCACTGGACGAACTGCTGGAACTGGCCCGCCCCCTGACCGCCCTCGCTGCCAACCAGGCGTACAACGAGCCGACCGTGTGGGTCCATGTTGAAGGCAACGGTAACGAGTCGGCAGATACAGCTGATGCAGCGGTTGAGCATTGCAATCTGCTGTTAAAACTGCCTGCCGATCTGCAGCTAGGCAGATGGCAGATTGAATTACTGCAAAATATGACGGTAAGCCTGTGTGGCATTATGCGGAACCTGCGGCGGGCGCGTCTCGACCAGCAGTTCATACACAGCCGCGAGCGCGCCCTGATCGCACGAGAACTGCATGACTCCCTGGCACAATCCCTGTCCTTTCTGAAGATCCAGTTAACCCGCCTGGAAGTCGCGTGCAGAAAGGTATTGACCCGGGATGACAATCTGGCGAAACAGTTGCAGAGCCCCATGGATGATCTGCGCAAGGGCGTAGATCTCTCCTACCGCCAATTGCGGGAGTTGATTAATTCCTTTCGCCTGACCATGGATGGTCAGGGCCTGACCCAGGCGCTGGAGCAATCTGTGAAGGAATTCAAGAATCTGAGTGATATGGCATTTGCCCTGGACAATCGACTGGCCGGTATTGAACTCTCCGTTGAGGAAGAAACGCATATCCTGCTGGTGGCCCGCGAGGCATTGAGCAACGCAGTTCGACACTCACAGGGCACCCGCACAGAGGTATCACTGTGGGCGGAAACAGCGGGTACTATCCATATGATTATCGAAGATAACGGCATCGGGGTCAGTAACGCCGAGGCCAACACCAACAGCCATGGTCTGCAAATCATGCAACAACGCATGCAGGATCTGCGTGGCCAGCTGAGCATTGGGCAAAACTCGTCGGGGGGCACCCGAATTTATGCAACTTTTCAACCACAGAGTGAGGCAACCAAACCATGAATACACAACCACAATGCTCAATTCTGATCATCGATGATCATCCCCTGTTCCGCAAGGGCGTGGGACAACTGCTGGAGATAGAGCCCGGCCTGGAGATGGTCAGTGAGGCGCAATCCGGGGAAGAAGGCATCAGACTGGCTCACTCGCTCAAGCCACGCCTGATATTACTGGATTTGAATATGCGTCATGGCCTGAGTGGATTACAGGTGCTGAAAGAACTCAAACAGGCTGGCAGCGAGGCCGCCATCGTGGTGCTGACGATGTCTGATCTGGAAGAAGACCTGATCGCCGCCCTGCGACTGGGAGCCGATGGCTATCTGCTGAAGGATATGGAACCGGAGGTCTTGCTGGAAAAGATTCGCCTGGCACTGGAAGGAGAGATGGTGCTTGATGCCACACTGACCACCATGTTGACAGCGGCCCTGCGCAGAGACCCGGAGCGCGGTGCCAGCAACACGCTGACCAATGAAAAGTCTCTCACCAACAGAGAGCGTCAGATACTCGGGCTGATTGCCAAGGGCCTCAGCAACAAACGTATCGCAGAACTGCTGGATATCAGCGATGGCACCGTGAAGGTACATGTCAAGAATCTGCTGCGCAAGCTGGGCCTG
Source organism: Proteobacteria bacterium UBA6729 (assembly GCA_002454015.1). Classification (GTDB taxonomy): domain Bacteria; phylum Pseudomonadota; class Gammaproteobacteria; order Porifericomitales; family Porifericomitaceae; genus UBA6729. Next base: position 22,341 of record DKIB01000101.1, on the reverse strand, counting down.
CGGTCCCGACTGGAGGCAGCCGTGTGGGCACTGAATCGCAGTTTCACGTACTACCCGCCGACCTCAAACAAACAGCATTGAAAGCCCTCAGCAAGCTACTTTCACGCCTGCCGGGCCGGTCCGGGGCAGATCCAGAAAAGCGTAATACAACCTCGGTTCTGGATCAGGCCCATCTGGTGCAAAATCTACAGCAAACCGTATTCCAGATTGACCTGCTGGGCACCCTGCGTTTCCTGAGCCCGGGTTGGAACAAACTCACCGGGCACGACCCACAGCACTGCCTGAGAAGCCGCTTTCTTGATTACATACACCCGATGGACCGGGAACGATGTCGCACCTACTTTGAACGTATCATCCTGCGCGCCCGTGAGACCTCGCACCACACGACCATGCGCCTGATTCGCAATAACAACAAACCCTGTTGGGTGGTCATGCGTGCCAATCCGATTTTCAGCCGCAACGACAACCCCAAGGTCAAGGGCATTGTGGGCACATTAAACGATGTAACCCAGCGCATACAGCACGAGGATCTGCGGGATGCCCGCTACCGCAGTTTGCAGAATCTCCTGGATAATCTGGCCTGCATGGTATATCGCTATCGCAATGATCGCAATCTGACCATGGAATATATCAGCGAGGGATGTCAGGAACTGATCGGCTACGCCCCACGCGATCTCATCAACAACCGTAACCTCTCCTATTCCAGTCTGATCCACCCGGAGGATCGCCAGCGCATCTGGGATCAGGTACAGGCCGCACTGCAACAGGATCGCCCATTTATGGTTACCTACCGCCTGTGTTTGGCAGACCACAGCATCCGGTGGGTTCAGGAATGGGGCCGTGGCCTGTTCTCTGACAGCGGGGTGCTGCTGAATATTGAAGGCTTCATTGCCGATGTCACCCTGCTGCAGAAAGAACACCGGGAGTTATATGACGAGCACACCCGGCTGCCGCAGCTGCCTCTGCTCATGGACCGCCTGCAACGCCTCATTAATCGGCACGCCGATGATTTTGCCGTTATCCTGCTTGCCATCAACGACGAGCACAAGGATCTGAACATGATCAGCGCCGAGCTGGGCAAGCGCATCCTGCAAGGCCTGCCTGAGGAAAACACCGTAAGCATACTTGAACCGGGCATATTGGCGATCCTGCTGGAACAGACAGACCTGGAACCACTCATTCAGAAACTGCAGGAACTATCCCGAATGCCGATGTGCATTCCGCAACCCGCCTGCCTGAGCACCAGCATGGGCATTACCACAGATCATGGTCGCAAGGATGCACAACTGATGCTGCTGGATGCGCGCACCGCACTGGAGCAGGCGCCCCGGGGAGAAACCGCCATGTACTCCCCCAATTACACACCCCAACGGCTGGAACAGTCCGTAGCTGAAGGGGAACTGATGGTGCACTGGCATCCCGTCGTCTCACTGAACAGCGGATGCCTGAGGATGCTGCAGGCCGAGTTGATACACCCGCACCACGGCAACCCGCTGACCCATGCCGAGCCACAGACCACAGCAATGATCTGGCAATGGACCCTCAATGAAATCCTGCGCCAGCTGGAATCATGGCGAATGTTGGCCAATGCAGAACAGCTACCGGGCATATTGCTGTGCACCAACAGTCTGCTGGAAGCGGGTTGTATCCTGCCTATGCTCGCCCCCCTGTCCGACCGGGTGCGTGTCGGGGTCTGTCTCAGTGATGCTGCCCTGCTGCAAGCTACCCCCGAGATACGCACCGCGCTGGTCCGGGAACTGCGCAGGGGGGGCATACGCATCTGGCTGGAAACCACCGCCACCGGCAGTACCAGCCTGCCCGGCTGTGCCGGGGATATCTACGGCCTGTGCCTGCCCGGGACACTGTACACCAGCCAGCCCAAACTGGCCCGCGGCTTGACACGTATGGCACAGGAACTCGGCATGCTGGTGCTGCTGAGGGAGACCCAACCGCTGAGCCTGTCTGCACCACGCCAGGCCGGAGTCAGACTACTGCAGAGCGAATTGCGCCTGCCCACCCTGCAAACCACCGTAATCCCCCAGGCCATTGAGGAAGAGAAAAACTGGCTGGAACCTGCTGTGATGGCAGGCAATGCCGAGGGTGAGCCAGCGGCTTCTGCCCTGTGAAGGCAGCGCTCTCCCACCGCGCTGACCGCCCCCGAGGACGACCATGACCACAATACGTCAGAGGCTGCACTGGTACCGAAATCTGCACGGGTTCCGAAAGACCCTGGTCAACATCGCTATCCTGGCACCGATCCTGTCCGTGTGGATCATCTTTGCCTTTGAGATCGACCAGCCCCCCAGAAACCTCGATCCGGCACGCTACCAGGAACTCTACCAGCAGGCCACGGCGGGCAACGTTGATGCGCAGTATGCACTGGCCGATGCCTACTGGGTCCACTCGGCGACAAGAGGCAGTTACGACTTTGACTACTTTGACAACATCCTGTCCATCGCATGGCACCGTATTGCCGCCCGCAACTGTCACACCCCAAGCCAGGAGTTTCTGGATTCCGCCTACTACCGTCTACACACCCGGATCGGAACCGGCTGGTGGGCCAATGGTGCCGTGGACGACATCCAGCAAGAGTTCCCCAAGGCCANNCTTCGGCAACTGCACGGAATAGCCTCAGCCCCGTATCGCCAACAGTGATTGGCAACAGCGATGGCTTTACACGCTGCGGATTCCCGATGTCAGCCTCCACGGCGGCCTGCGGTGCACCAACGGCCTGCTGGCAACGGGTTGCATCCTGCCTGTGCTCACCCCGGTCGTATCGGGAACTGCCTCAGTGATGCCGCCCTGTTACAGGCCACCACCGGGATACGCACCGCGCTGGCCCGGAAACCACCGGCAGCTGTGCCGGGGATAGCTTGTGCCCTGCCCCCTGGGGCCATCGCGAGAGGAGAAAAATCGGCACAGACCTGCTATGCTGGTGGGCGATGCCGGGATCGAACCGACGACCTCTGCCGTGTGAAGGCAGCGCTCTCCCGCTGAGCTAATCGCCCTTGAGGGAAATTGTACCATGCTCGCAATACACAAACTGGCCGATGCCTACCGGGTCGACCCGGTACTGAAAGCTCACTCCGGCGGCGGGTACTATAGCAGCAACTTTGACTACTTTGACAACGTCCTGGCCATCACATGGCACCGTATCTCCGCCCGCAACTGCCACACCCCGAGTCAGGAGTTCCTGGATTCCACCTACTTCAGGCTGAACACCGCGTTCGGAACCGGCTGGTGGGCCAATGGTGCCGTGGACGACATCCAGAAAAANNTGCACGGAGTAGCCTCAGGTCCGTGGATTATCGCCAGTAGTTGTTGGCAATGGCGATGGTTTTAAACTCTATCGCAACGAGTTCCGCTGCTCTCATCAGCAGTTCAGCATCATCCTGATAGTCCTGCCGAACCTTGGCCTTGATTTCAGAGCTTCTCTGAATCGTTCCTATTGTCTTTCTGACAATCTTTATGGCCAGCATGCGACCCTCCAGGGGCGTCTTCGTAATCAAACTTGGCATGTAGTCCATCTGCTCCTCTGCAACCGCAACCGATACGGGCGCAACCGTCAAAACAGATGACAGCAATATGAGTTTCAGTGCTTTTTCCATGGTAGTTCCTCCCAAAAACCGGACTGGGCAGTCAGCCCATCGTACGCAAAAACACGCGCAAAAAACAAGCCATCCCGACGATTATTGTAAAACCCCTTGATTATCAACCCATTACGCGGATTTAGGATGGTAAGCTCTGTTGCCGTAATGGGTTGAAATCGGCTGAAAACCCGGAACAGGTGGAGCGCCTGCCATGCAAGATTGCCGAACACCAACACCGGGATTCATTGAGCCCGCACCTGAGATCCCGGACCCCGCCATCGTACACCGTGCCTTTTCCCCTGATGCGGGCCAGTTCCCGGGCAATGGTCTGATTGGGCCTGGCCGGGGGCTTCTCGCTACAGGCCCTGCATTCCAGGGCCGGAATCCTGTCCCTGGTGCTGGTCAGTTTGTAGTGAGGCGCGCGGGCCGAGGCCGAGCCGGGATGCCAAACTGCTCGCAGCTCGGCATCCGGCATGCCCTGAATCTCCCGGCCTGCATGGGCAAGCCGGGAGTCACTGTCATTGGAGAAACCCTTTACAGGGCAGGGTTTTCTGGGACTTTTCGGATCATTTGAACGGCTATGGCGGAGAGAGAGGGATTCGAACCCCCGGACCGCATAAACGGTCAACGGTTTTCAGGACCGCCGCTTTAAGCCACTCAGCCATCTCTCCGGCGGTGCCCATGATGATGCCCTCGGGGGGTGCAGGTCAATCCGGGGCCAGCAACGCCTCTACGCGGTCCAGCCTGCGGTTGATGGAATCCAGCTGTTGCCGTTCTGCGGTGAGCTCTTCCGGGGAACGGAAGGCGGCACGCAGTGGTGGGTGACGCAGGATGCGATAGCCGTGCCCCAGGGTACGGCCGATCTGCCCGGCCTCGGCAGCGGGCATGGGGCGCCCTCGCACACGATATTGCAGGGTGTCCAGTCGCCATTGCAACTGTTCCCGGGCCTGTTCCAGTTCGGCATACTGCAGATCCATGGGACTCGGCTCCTCTTCCGCATACAGGCACCCCGCCCACAGCAGGCAGACCATGATGGTGGCTTTGTTCATGGGCTGAAGGGTACGCCGGTTCCCCCCAAACCACAATAGCCACCGGGGTTCCGGGCCAGGTACTGCTGGTGGTAGTCCTCGGCATGGTAGAAGGTCGGGGCCGGCAACAGCCCGGTAGTGATTTTGCCCAGGCCCTGTCTGCTCAGGCATTGCTGGTACTGCTCGCAGGACTGCCTTGCCAGTTCGGCCTGTGCGGGGGTGGCCGTGAAGATGGCGGAGCGATACTGGCTGCCGATGTCATTGCCCTGGCGATTGCCCTGGGTGGGGTCATGCCCTTCCCAGAAGGTCTGCAGCAGCGTCATGTAGGGGTGGGTATCCGGGTCATGGACGACGAGCACGGTCTCGGTGTGCCCGGTGGAACCCGTACAGACCTGCCGATAATCCGGGTCTGCTACATGGCCACCGGCATAGCCCACGGCGGTGCAGTAAACGCCCTGCTGCCAGTACAGGCGTTCCGCCCCCCAGAAGCACCCCATGGCAAACAGGGCCTGTTCCATACCCGGCGGCCAGGGGGGATGCAGTGCGTGGCCGGTGATGTAGTGCAGCGTCATCGCAGTTGCTGGTACAGGCTGGACTCGCGCTTGAAGAAGCCCTCCGTATGCAGGCTGTCCGGCAAGCGATAGAGCTCGTAGTCCAGATGGTGGCATAACTCATGCAACAGGGTGCGCATGAAAGTCGGGAAGGCGACGATGCGCTTGTGGTGAGCGGTACGCATCCACAGCTGAATGCAGCATTGCACAGGCCCCTGTTCGGGATACTCGCGCTCATACAGACCGTACAGTTCGCAGCCGGACTTGCGGGGCCGACTGTTCAACATCCTGATGCTCACCCCGGCAATGCCCAGTTGTTCGGTGAATGCGTCGGCAAAACGCTGGCAGCCCTCCCGCAATGCCGTGTGCTGCCCCTCCTGCAGAAGCTGCCGCACCTCGGCTGCCTGGTGCTGCAACTCCGCCACCGCCACCCCCAGCGATACCTCGGTCAGTCGGTCGCTGGCACGATATATCGCCTGGGCCCTGCGGCCCAGTCTATTGTAGTAGTGGAATACCATAATCTGAAAGTATAGCGGCACTCACGCCGTTCGGTTACAATACACTGCAGTATGGCCGGAAGGAAACAATATGGAAATCAGTAATCGGGTAGCGGTCGTCACTGGTGCCGCCGGTGGTATCGGCCATGCCCTCTGTCTGGCACTGGGCCAACGCGGGGTGCAGCGGATCGGCATGGTGGATGCCAGCGAGCAGCTGGCACAGACGGCCGAACAGGTGGATCAGGAAGTAGGCTCCCCGGTAGCCATGCCCTTTCAGGGGGATGTGACGGATGCCACATTCCGGGGACAGGTGTTTGATGCCATCAGCGCCGCCGCGGACATCCCGCGGATCTGCGTGCCGGCAGCCGGTATCACCCGGGATCGCCTGGCAGTAAAGGTCGACAAGACCAGCGGCAAGGCGGATAGCTATGCCGTCGCAACCTTCCGCGAAGTGCTGGAGGTTAATCTGGTGGCTCCCACCTACTGGGCCATGGAGATGGTGGCGCGCATTGCCGAAGAACGCACCGCTCGCAGGGCGGGTCGATGGAAGCCTGCTGAACGCGTACAGGGCACGGCGATCTTCATCGGCTCGGTCTCCTCACAGGGCAACAAGGGCCAGGTCGCCTATGCCGCCACCAAGGCCGGGCTGGAGGGGGTTGCAGCCACCCTGAGCAAGGAGTCCATATTTCATGGGGTGCGCTGCGGAGTGATTCATCCCGGATTCACGGATACCCCCATGGTCAGGGCCTTGGGGCAGCCCTTCATTGAGGAGCATATCCTGCCCTCTACCCAGCTGGGGCGCCTGATCCAGCCCGCGGAGATAGCCGATGCCATCTGCTTCATGATCGCGAATTCTGCGGTCAGCGGAACCCTGTGGGCCGATGCGGGCTGGCACCCTGATGCCAACTAGGCCGGGATTCCCCCATGCGCACGATAGCCACAATCATTCTTGCCCTGGCGGTCTCCGGCTGTGCCTTCCAGAAGGAGGCCCTGACGGAGATTCAGGATGGCCACAAGGTCAAGTGTCTGACCGCCTGCAAGGAATGGGAGCGCAGTTGCACAGGGGGCGGCAGTGGCTCAACCACAGCCGGGGGTACACTGCGTTGCTCCCGGGTATGCAAGCGCTTCGGCAAGGAGTGCTACGACGTAGAGTAGCGCTACTCCGCGTCCCCCGCGCTGCCCCCGGGGGCCTGCGTATCCGGATAACCGGCGGCATCCAGCTGGCCGCGGAGTGCGGGCCGGTTATAGCCCACCACCGGGGTGTCCCCAATGGTAACCACGGGTACCGTAATCTGGCCGACCCTGGTCTTCAGTTCCTCCTGCTCATCTGGATTGTCTGCGCCCACATCCTTGGTGGTAAAAGGCACACCACGCTGTTCCAGGTAGTTGCGCATCAGGTCGCAGGCATCACAGCCCTCGATCACATACAGCACCACCGGATGTGTTTTCTGCAGTTGTTGCAGTTCAAACTCACCACCGCCACCCCCCGTGCTGAGTTTCTTTTCACTCAGTGCCTCGCTGCCCGGCGGACAGCGCTCGCTGAAGAAGCGCTTCCCGTCGGCACCCAGACATTCCAGTACGCTGACAGCCCCGAGCGGCAACGGCACGAAAAGCCCTGCCAGCACAACGATTAAAGCGGTAATTTTCATATCTTGCCCCCAGATAAGCAGAGACTGCCAGTATCCACCATCCCGGTATGGTATGCAAGGGTCTGGCGGATCGCGGTCCAGGCAATGTATAATTGACCTCCACCGGAAGCAGGCGAGAGTGGCGGAATCGGTAGACGCGCTGGCCTTAGGTGCCAGTGGGGCAACTTCCCCGTGGGAGTTCGAATCTCCCCTTTCGCACCACCTTGGACCATGCAAGTCAAGATCGTAAATCATCCCGGCTCCCTGGCACACCGCCTGCACTTCAGCCTGCCACCGGAGCAGTATCAGCAGGCCCGGCAGGCCCGGTTGAGGAAACTGATGCAGAGCCGTCGGCTGCCGGGCTACAGGCAGGGCCGTGCCCCCCGGGCGCTGCTTGAGAAGCGCTATGGAGCGGAACTGCATGAGGATGCGATGCACGAGACGGTGCGTCACTGTCTGGTACAGGCACTGGAGCAGCATAAACTGCGGCCCGCCTACACCCCCCTCATCTCCGCCTCCCGGATGGCGGAGGATGGCTCCGTGCAGTTCACGGCAGACTTTGAGGTGCTCCCGGAGATTCCCCTGCGCCCCCTGCAGGAACTGCAGGTGGCGCGCGTGGACTGCAAGATAGACGCGGACGATGTGGACTGGCAGCTGGAGCGGTTCAGGGCACGCCGGACGCAGCTGATCCCGGTGCAGCGCTGCGCCACCCTGGAGGACTGGGTGGAGGTCCTTGCCGAGGGCTCGCAGGCGGCGGCTGGCAGTGCCGACGCAGAACAGCCAGGTACGCATCTGGACCTGAGCAGCCCGACCCTGCCTTGGCACTTCAAGTCCGCCCTGCAGGGCGCCCTGCCCGGCGACCGGGTTGACATCAGGCCATTGGCCGTCGGCACCGACACCCCCACACCCCCGTTCGCCGTCAGGGTGGCCCGGGTATTGCGTGCCGATCTGCCCGAACTCAGTGATGAATATGTGGCCGGGCTGGGGCTTGAGGGAGCGCAGAATCTGGCACAGCTGCGCACCCGGATACGCCAGGAGCTCGCCCCACAGGGAGCGCAACTGGCCAGGCAACTCACCCGTCAGGCGGTCATGGCGGCACTGCGTGACGCCTATACCTTTGCGGTTCCGGACTGTATGGTGCAACAGGAGCTGCAGGAGCGACAGGACAACGCTGCAGAGGGGGATGCCGCGCCGCAACGGGAGGAGGCGGTGCGGGCGGTACGCTTGCGCCTGCTGCTGTCCGAGTTGATCCGTACCCTCAAGCTGCAACCGGAACGGGCACTGGTGCACCAGCTGCAGGAATATGCCATCACCACAGCGCCGGACCCGATAGCACAGCGCAAGGCCTGCCGAACCAACCCGGCGTGGCAGGAACGGTTCCGGGCCATGGCACTGGAGTCACAGTTGGTGGATGCGGTGCTGGAGCAGGCCGCAGGGCAGCGCAGCACCTTCGGGTACCAGCGCCTGCAGGTGCTGCATCGGCACCCGGACGGCCTGCGCAGCCTGGCTGATACGGGCACCCCTGCCGACAGCAGCCCCCCGGGACTGGAAAATTCGGCGCTGGAAGGGTAAGCTTGTCGGTCATGAACCCGTGTACGACCCTGCCACCCGATGCGACACCTCGCGCCGGGATGTACAATCTGAACCTGGTACCCATGGTGGTGGAACAGACCCCCCGTGGTGAACGCGCCTACGATATCTATTCCCGCCTGCTGAAGGAGCGCGTGGTGTTTCTGGTCGGATCCGTAGACGATACCGTGGCCAATGTAATCATCGCCCAACTGCTGTTTCTGGAGTCTGAAAATCCGGAAAAGGACATTCACCTGTACATCAATTCGCCGGGGGGCTCCATATCCGCCGGGCTCGCAGTGTACGATACCATGCAGTACATCCGGCCTGCGATGGGCACGACCTGCGTGGGCTTGGCCGCCAGCATGGGAGCCCTGTTGCTGGCGGGTGGACAGAAGGGCAAGCGCTACTGCCTGCCCCACTCGCGACTGATGATCCACCAGCCCCTGGGCGGCTTCCAGGGTCAGGCCAGTGATATCGATATCCATGCCCGGGAGATTCTTGGTGCCCGGGACCGCATCAATGGCCTGCTGGCCAAACACACGGGTCAGCCCCTGAAGCGCATTCAGCAGGATACCGAGCGGGATACCTTCATGAGTGCGGAAACCGGCGTGGAGTACGGCCTGGTGGACAAAGTGCTGGTGCAGCGTGAACGGAAGCCTGCCGAGTGAGGCGGTATTGCGGCGCAGCATGGCGGGCGCCGACCACCGTGGTACCATGCGTGGTATCATGCGTGGAAGTCGGCGTGACTACGGTTCCGCCAGGCCCGGAAGCAAGTAGCAATGAGCAACACCAAACAAGGCCGCAAGTCCGGCAACGAACGACTCCTGTACTGCACCTTCTGCAACAAGAGTCAGCACGAAGTGCGCAAGCTCATCGCCGGCCCGACCGTGTTCATCTGTGATGAATGCGTAGACCTGTGCAATGACATCATCCGTGAGGAGATTGAGGAGAAGAGCGCCACTGCGCCACGCAACAGACTACCCAGACCTCGTGAAATCAACGATATTCTGGATGAGTATGTGATCGGTCAGGAACAGGCCAAGAAGGTCCTCTCCGTGGCCGTGTATAACCACTACAAACGTCTGGAACAGGGCGTCAAGTACGGTGATGTGGAGTTGTCAAAGAGCAATGTGCTGCTCATCGGTCCCACGGGCAGTGGCAAGACGCTACTGGCTGAAACGCTGGCCCGGCTCCTCAATGTGCCCTTCACCATCGCCGATGCCACCGCACTGACCGAGGCCGGTTACGTCGGTGAGGATGTGGAGAGCATCATCCAGAAGCTGTTGCAAAAATGCGATTACGATGTGGAAAAGGCCCAGACCGGCATCGTCTACATCGATGAGATCGACAAGATTTCCCGCAAGGCTGATAATCCATCCATCACCCGTGACGTATCCGGCGAAGGGGTGCAGCAGGCCCTGCTCAAACTGATCGAAGGCACGATAGCCTCGGTCCCCCCACAGGGCGGACGCAAACACCCGCAACAGGAATTTCTGCAGGTAGATACTTCCGAGATCCTGTTCATCTGTGGCGGTGCCTTTTCCGATCTTGAACGCATCATCCGGGCTCGCTCTGACAAGGGGGGTATCGGCTTCTCCGCCGAGGTCAGTGTCAAGGCGGATGAACCCTCTGCCCTCCACGAGGTGGCCCCCGAAGACCTGATCCGCTACGGGCTGATCCCGGAGTTTGTGGGACGGCTGCCTGTGGTGGCCATACTGGACGAGCTGGACAAGCAGCAACTGATACGCATCCTGGTAGAGCCCCGTAATGCCCTCACCCGCCAGTATGCACGCATGTTTGAGATGGAAAATGCCGAGGTGGAATTTCGCCCCGAGGCGCTGCAGGAGGTGGCCAGCCAGGCCATGGCACGCAAGACCGGGGCGCGAGGCCTGCGCTCCATACTTGAAAATGAGCTGCTGGATACCATGTACGAGCTGCCTTCCACGAATAATGTTGCCAAGGTGGTGGTAGATGCCGCGGTAGTTCGTGGGGAATCCAAACCGCTGCTGATCTACCGTGGCACTGACATGCAGAAGGCCGTGGCAGACTGAGCTGTACCCACACGATACTGGCCGATGTGCCACTGCCGTGCGGTATCCAGGCAACGTAGAGGCGAGAGAGTAAAGCAATGAGCAAAGATCAACCCGGTAGTCGCGAGCAGCTGCCCCTGTTGCCGCTACGGGATGTGGTGGTGTACCCGCACATGGTAATCCCCCTGTTCGTGGGCCGCCCAAAATCGGTGCGCGCCCTGGAGAAGGCCATGAACACCAACAAGCGGGTCGTGCTGGTTACGCAGAAGGAAGCGACGGAGGATGACCCGGGGCCTGCGGATCTCTATGGCTTCGGCACCCTGTCCACGGTATTGCAATTGCTCAAGCTGGCCGATGGCACGATCAAGGTGCTGGTAGAGGGCCTGGAACGCACCCGGATCACCAAATGTCGCGAAGAATCCGGATACTTTCAGGCCTCTGTCAAGTCGCATCCGACAGATGGCGCAGCTGCCCCGGAGGTGGAATCGCTGAGCCGAGCCCTGATAGAACTGTTTGAGCAGTACGCCAAGGTGCACCGCAAGATACCCACGGAGGTAGTGGCATCGCTGAGCAGTCTTGATGACCACGGACGCGCCGCTGATGCCATCGCCGCACACCTGCAAATCAAGATTGAAGACAAGCAGAAGGTGCTGGAGATCACCAACCTGAAGAAACGCATTGAACTGCTGATCGAACTGGTGAAGGCCGAGATCGATATGTTGCAGATTGATCGAAAGATTCGTGGTCGGGTCAAATCCCAAATGGAGAAAAGCCAGCGCGAATACTATCTGAATGAGCAGATGAAGGCCATTCAACGTGAGTTGGGAGACATGGAAGAGGCCCCCAGCGAGATGGAAGAACTGGAAACCAGGGTGGGCAACAGCGGCATGCACAAGGAAGCGAAGAAGAAGGCCATTGCCGAACTCAACAAACTGAAAATGATGTCTCCCATGTCTGCCGAGGCCACCGTGGTACGCAATTACATAGACTGGCTGCTCAATGTGCCGTGGAAGCAGCGCAGCCGGATCGGTCGTGACCTGAAACTGGCCGAACAGGCCCTGGAAGAGGACCACTATGGACTGGAAAAGGTCAAGGAGCGCATCTTGGAGTACCTGGCCGTACAACAGCGGGTCCGCAAGATGAAGGGCCCCATCCTGTGCCTGGTGGGCCCGCCGGGCGTAGGCAAGACCTCGCTGGGAAAATCCATAGCGCATGCTACCCGGCGCAAGTTTGTACGCATGTCACTCGGGGGGGTGCGTGACGAGGCCGAGATTCGCGGACACCGCCGCACCTACATCGGTTCCATGCCCGGCAAGATCATCCAGTGCATGTCCCGGGTGGGCAAGCACAATCCGCTGTTCCTGCTGGATGAGATCGACAAGCTGGTTATGGATTTTCGTGGTGACCCGGCCTCCGCCCTGCTGGAGGTGCTGGACCCGGAACAGAATCACGCCTTCAATGATCACTACCTTGAGGTGGATTATGACCTGTCCGAGGTCATGTTTGTGACCACGGCCAACAGCATGAACATCCCGCCACCGCTGCTGGATCGCATGGAGGTCATCCGTTTGTCCGGCTATACCGAGGAGGAAAAGATCAATATTGCCCGCAAATATTTGATCCCCAAACAACACAATGCCAATGGCTTGAAGCCCGGGGAACTGCATATACGCCCGGACGTAATCAAAAACATCGTTCGTCACTATACCCGGGAGGCCGGGGTGCGTGGTCTGGAGCGGGAGATTGCCAATATCTGTCGCAAGACCGTAAAACGCATCCTCACCAACCCACCCAATCGCAAAATCACGGTTACCTCCGCACGGCTGGAAAAATTGATCGGCATCAAACGGCATCGCTATGGTCGTGCTGAAGAGCAGGACCGGGTCGGCCAGGTGACCGGTCTGGCCTGGACCGAGGTCGGTGGTGATCTGTTGATGATCGAGGCCTCCATGGTACCGGGACGTGGCAAGGTTGCCCAAACCGGACAATTGGGTGATGTAATGAAGGAATCCATTCAGGCGGCAATGACGGTGGTGCGCAGTCGCAGCGAGGCCCTGGGCATCGCTGCCGAGGCCTTCCAGAAGCACGACTTCCACATCCATGTGCCGGAAGGCGCCATCCCCAAGGACGGCCCCAGCGCAGGGTCTGCCATGGTGTCCGCGCTGGTGTCTGCCCTCACCGACATCCCCGTCAGGGCCAATGTCGCCATGACTGGTGAGATCACCCTGCGCGGTGAGATTCTGCCCATCGGCGGGCTGAAGGAGAAGTTGCTGGCGGCCCTGCGGGGTGGCATAGATACCGTACTGATCCCCCATGAGAACAAACGCGAGCTCGCCGAAATCCAGGACAACATCAAAAAGAATCTGGATATACGTGCGGTACGCTGGATAGACGAAGTGCTCAACCTGGTCCTGCAACGGCCCCTGGTGCCACGGGAATACCCGGTGGCGGGGGAACGACCGCGCGCTGACACCAAAAATCCAGACCGCTCCAAGGCGCACTAGTCCGGCGGGTCGGGTGCCTGTCTGCCTGATTCACACCATACGCCGCAGGCCACGGTGTACACAGCCATGAGCCCCTGGGCACAGCGTATAGAACAGACCCGCAGCATCATTCTGGCGATAGCCGCGGGCGTGTTGCTGAGTGCAACACTCCTGCTGCTGGCCCTGCGATATTTCCTGCCGAGCCTGTCAGACTACCCGGTGCAGGTGCAGGAGGTACTGAGCGGATATCTGGGCACAGTGGTGCGTATCGGGACCATCGAGGTTCAATGGAGCGGCTGGCAGCTGGTACTCACCGCTGCCGACCTCAACGTAACCCTGCCGGATGGAACCAGCCATGTGAGCATAGATCAGCTGGATATGGAGGTGTCTATAATCCCCATGTTGCTGGACCGTGACCAGCTGCATGTAGGCAGGGTGCAGGCCCGGGGGCTGTACCTCGACTATCAGGGCAGCCTGGCACCGACTGCCGGTAATGCCCCTGCCCTGCCTGCCATTCCCCTGGACCTGACCCTGCACGACAGCCGCGTCTCCTGGGGGGACGATCGGCAGTTGCTCATCCCGACCCTGCACATCCTGCAAAATAATGGTCGGCATCACCTCATGGCAGTGCTGCACCCGCCCGGGCAACATCGCCAGGCCATACGCGCAGAATTGCAATGGCAGGGTAAGGCCACTGAGGCCAGACTGCGCTACACAGGCACAGGGATCAACGTGGCAGACTGGCTGCAACAGCTGGGACTGGAGATTCCAGCGCCCTGGCCACGACCGGGCACGACACCCGTAGACCTGCAGGGTGAATTGCTCTGGCGGTCCGGGCAGTGGCACAGTGCCCGTCTGCATATCGGCGGCACACTGCAATTGCAGAATAGTGAGGCCCGGACCGTCACCCTGCCGGACAGCACACTGCTGCTGACCGCACTGAAGAATGACCAGGGCCAGCGTTTCCTTGGCGGATACCTGCGTAATGCCACGGCCACAGCACACACCACCTCCCTGCAGGGTAACGAGTTCAGGGTGGCGCTGGATGATACACCGGCACTGCAAATCAGTCACTTCGATCTGCAACTGCTCGGTCGCCTGTGGCCACTGACTACCCTGCCGACACTACCCCTACCCGCCAGCAGTGGGATCCTGCAACAGGCAGAACTGCTGCTGGGCGGCAACTACCCGGGGCGACTGCAGTTTGCACAACTCCGGTCACAGACCGCCGTGGGCTGGCTCAGCCACCTTGAAGACCTGAGTGGTCAGGTGCAATTTGACAACACTGGCGGACGAGCTGAACTGCAGGCCCGGACGATAGGTGTACAGGCAAAATCCGGCTACGCGTTGCAACTTGCGGCGCCCACCAGTCGCCTCTCCTGGCAACGCGACGGGGATCAGGGGGTGTTGCAGATACACGCCCTGCAGACCGCACTGCCGGGCATAGCCGAGGCAGCATTGAGCGGCAACATCAGTTGGCATGCCGATGACCCGGTCTACCTCAAATTGCAGGCCCACATCCCGACGCTCAGCCATACTGCGCTGCTGGACCTGTTGCCGGCTCCCTCCCGGGCACAGGCTGAACAACAGTTACTGGCCGGGGACTTTGCCGATCTGCAACTGCACTGGGACGGCACCATGGCCGAGGGCACATTGCAGACCGCGGCCACGTTCAACGCTGCCAGCTTCTCCATTCAGGAGGACTGGCCCCAACTGCACAATGCCGTCGGCAAATTCCAGAGCCATGGCCAGCAGCTGGAACTGCAACTGCACACCGCCGACTGGCATGGTCTCAGTCTGGATGCTGCGCAGCTGACGATGCAGGATTCGGGCAGTTATGAATTTGCGCTGCAACTGCATGGCGATATCGCTCCCCTTCTACAACTCGGCAACCGCATGCGACGCTGGATGCAACCTGCCTGGCAGGTGGGGGGCGATGTCACCCTTGCCCTGCAGGGCACCGTAGCGGCTGACACGGCTGAACTGGCCTCCATGCAGGGGCAATTGCAGCTCCACAAGACCACCCTGCTCCACCCCGGGCACAATATCCCGTTTCGGGATCTTGAGGGCACCATCCAGCTGCACCATGGCCGTGTCTACAGTACGGACCTGCATGGCTATTACCGGGACAGCCCGGTCCACTTCGAATTCGACTATGCAGATGCCCTGAACCTGACCCTGCAACTGGATACGGATGCCGATGCACTGGCTCGGGAGATCGAGCTCCGGATGCCGGACCACACCATGCTGGCACAGACACTGTCCGGTCGCACCCGGTGGACCGGCAGCATTCGTGCCGGGGACCACGGCGAGTGGGAACTGGAACTGCACAGCCGATTACAGGGTCTGGCCATTGATCTGCCTGCCCCCTTCGGCAAACGCACCGCCACCGCCACGCCGCTGCAATTCAGGACCCGGCTGGCACCGCACCGGACCCACAGCGAACTGCATTACCGCGGGCAGGTACTGCGGAGTACCGCAGACGGTCTCCACTGGCAAGGGCACATCCCCCGGCTGTCGGTAGCGGAGTGGGAGATGTTGCGGTCCCGACACAGTGATCGACCCGGCGGCATACCACGTGGACTGCACCTGGATCTGGAAATCGATGCACTGCACTGGCGCAATCACGACTACAGCCTCAGCGTGCATGCACAGGACAGTCCGCTCATGTGGCAGGCCGAACTGGACGGAGAGGACATCCAGGGTCTGATACGCATTATCCACAGCAATGACCCCATCTGGGATATCCACCTGGAGCGCCTCGTCTACAGTAACGACGACAACGACAACAGTGACCACAGCACACCGCAAACATACCCCCGGATGCGGGTCTCCATCCAGGAGCTGCGCTTTGCACGGGATCCGGAACCCGCCTGGCAGCTGCGACTTGACAGCCAGCGCACCGCGGACGGAGGCCTCCGGTATGAGCCCCTGTCCCTGCAGGGCGAGGGACTCAGCCTGACCGGAACAGTGCAATGGCAGCCGGACCACAGCACCGTGGATCTGCAACTGGACGTGACTGCACTACAGCACTTCCTGCAGCTGGTTGGCGAAGATGCCAGCGGTATTGAGGAGGCCCCGGGTTCCCTGCACCTGCAGGCCGACTGGCCGGGCTCGATCAGTGCCTTCTCCCTGGCCGACATGACCGGCACCCTGCAGCTGGACTTTGCCGCTGGTCAACTGTTGCAGGTCAACTCCGGCGGGGTCTGGTTGCTGGGCCTGCTCAGCGTGCAGAATGTCTTCAACATCATCACCCTGGATTTCCTGAGACTCTTTGAACAGGGCCTGTCCTTTGAACGCCTGCATGGCGAATTTGATATACGCGATGGCCATGCCTACACCACAGGGTTGAAGATGGAAGGTCGGACCATGGAACTCATTACCACCGGGCGTAGCGGCCTGGTAGACCGGGATTACGACCAGCAGGTCACGGCAACCCCTGATTTATATGCCTCCCTGCCCTTGACCGGGCTGGCCTTTGGCCCACTCGGTCTGGGTGTGGGCTACCTCTCCTACATCCTCCTCAGCAACTTCAAGCGCCTGCCTGAAGGCATCAACCAGCTGGCGCGCAAGCGCTATCATATCACCGGCAGCTGGGATGACCCTGTCGTTGAAACCCTGCAGGAGCCCCTCCCTCAACAGGGCCAGATCAAACTGCAAAACCCCTGATGCTATGCCTCATCACGGGTAATACCATGCTTTTGCATGCGGTAGCGCATCGTCATGCGACTGATACTGAGACCGCGGGCTGCCTGACTGATATTGCCGCCTGCCTCCTGCAAGGCCTCCAACAATTGTGCACGTTCATGCTCTGCCAGGGTGTGCCGGGGCGGACTGCTGCTGACATCGGTACGATACTGCGTGGTTGCGACCGGCGATGATGTCGGCAACAGCTGTGCCGGATCTCCCTCATTCAGCAACATGGCCCGTTCCACCACATGCTTGAGTTCACGCACATTACCCGGCCAGGAATATTCCCGGATCCGCTGCATGACCGGGGCAGACAAACTCCGGTCGGCAGCCAGTCCAAATTGCTGCATGGTTTGCCGGGCAAAATGTGCTGCCAGCTGCGCTACATCATCGCCACGCTCACGCAGGGGCGGCAGATGGACATTCACCACATTCAATCGGTAATACAGATCGGGGCGAAATTCGCCCTGCTGAATCAGTTGACCCAGGTCGCGATTGGCCGCCGCCATAAACCAGGCATTCACCGTACGCTCCCGCACCGAACCGATACGGCGCAGACTGCGACGTTCCAGCACCGCCAGCAGCTTGGCCTGCAGTGGCAGCGGTACCTCAACCACCTCATCCAGGAACAAGGTGCCATCCCCGGAGGCCTCGATCAGACCGACACGATGCCCCTGGGCTCCCGTAAACGCACCCTTCTCATGACCAAACAGCTCGGCCTCGATCAATTCGGCCGGCAGGGCAGCGCAATCCACCTGCACAAAGGGCCGGGCAGCCCGACCACTGTTGGCATGCAACAGGCTGGCCAACAGATCCTTGCCGGTGCCGGTCTCACCGGTAATCAACACATTCGGCGGGGCTCGCCTGGCATCACCTGACAGCGCAGCGATACGCTGCACCGACTGGCGTACCGCCACCATGACCGCTGAATCACCGAGCATGGTTGACTGCCCGACCGGAGCCACGGCAGCAGGCTCCTGCTGCTGCTCGACCTTCTGCAGGGCCTTGCGCAGATGCAACAACAATTCATCCAGATCAAAGGGCTTTCTGAGGTACTCAACGGCCCCCAGCTTCATCGCCTCAACCGCATCCTCCAGCTCCCCGTAAGCAGACATCACGACCACCGGCAAATCCTTGCCGTAACGCTCCCTGATATGCGCCAGAAATTCCAGTGCAGAACCATCCGGCAGACGCAGATCGGACAATACCATATCGGGCATACGCTCCGCCAGCGCATGCTCGGCCTCCCGCAACGAAGCCACGACCTCGGCATCAAAATCATTGCGCTGCAGATGACGTTCCAGGGCACGCGCAAATACGCGCTCATCCTCAACGACCAGCAACCGGGGGATGGAGCGCGCCGCAGCGGCGGTACCCTTACTCCTCATGCGTCGCCCCCGCACTGTTTTCCTGACGGTTCATGCCCTGATCATAACCTGTTCTCGCCTGTCCCCGTACACAGACCGCCGTGCCACCGCCCTCCGCACCCTGAAACCGCAGTTCCCAGCCATGGGCCTGCAGTATCTTGCTGGCGATAGGGATGCCCAGCCCGGTACCAAAACGCTTGGTGCTGGGCCCGGGCGAGAGGTCCGCTGCCGGGTCAGGCATGAAGGGCATACCCGGTCCATGGTCACGGATATGCACCAGCGGCTGCCCCTGCTCCTCACTCAGCCGCACCACCAGCTCGGCCCCCTCCGGCGAAGCATCCACGGCATTGGCCAGCAGGCTGTAGAGCGCCTGTTCCATTAAATCCGGGTCCACCTGTACCCGCAGCGACTGTTCCCAGCCCAGCCGCAGCAATACCAGACGCCGCCCCTCCAACCGATCCCTGAGCATGGCGAGTGCCGCCTCTACCACCTCAACCAACGGCAGCTCGCGCGGCTTGGGCTGCAGGGGATGCAGGTAAGAAACCAGCGCATTCACCCAGCGACTCAGCCGGTCCGTAGTATCAATAATGGACTGCCGGCCCTCGGCAAACTCATCCGCATCCAGCCCCGGCGACAACAACTGGGCGACCGCACGTATGGAAGCCAGGGGGTTGCGTATATTGTGCGCCACTACCGGGGTCAGGGCACCCAGCGCCGCCTGACGTTCCTGCTGCACCAACGCCCTGCGGCTCTGCAGCAGTTCACCGGACATATCATTCAGGGCCTGCGTCAACTCGCGCACCTCCTCTGTACCTCCGGACGGCAGCCGATGTTCCAGACGACCGGAGCTGAGTATGCGGGAACCCTCCTTGAGGCGTTGCATCGGCAGCAGGAATTGCCGTCGCAACACCCGCCTTGAATAGAGCACGAGCAAGCAGGCCCCCAACAGACTGGCCGGAATCAACACTTGCGCCCAGCGTCTGAAGGTCACCGTACGCTGTGCCAACCGGGTGGCCTTTTGCTCCATCAGGTGTACCAGCTGCCGGTGCCTCTGTGCAAAGGTCTCTTCCATGGCAGCAGCAAACCGCGGGTCCAGCAGACGCACCTGTGCCCCGGCACGCCGTTCCAGCGGCAATGAAAACAGTGCGTTCATGTCCCGCTGCAGAACCCGATACTGCGCCTGCAGCACCTGAATGGCCTGATCCTCCGCACGATCTGCCCCCAGTCGGCGCATACTGTTAAACAGCTGATCCACCTCACGTGCGCGGGCCATATAGGATACTGCCGCCGTCGCATCCCGCATCAGGCGGGCACGGATCAGCTGCTGTACCTGACGGGTGACCTCACTACGCACCCGATCCCCCAGATGCAGCAGTTGATGGACCCGCACGGACTCCTCTGAGGTCTGATGCCAGAAATAGGCGGAGGCCCCTCCCATCATCCCGACCAGAAACACCAGCATCAAAAATGCCAGTTCGTGGACCAGAATCAGCCGCCCAAGCGATGTCGTGTGCATAACAGCCCATTTTAACCGGAGATTCTGCTAACATAACCGACAGCGCAATGCCACCAGCCACTACAACCCCGCAACCCGTCCTGACCGCGCATGGAATCAGCAAACGCTACGGCTCTCGTGTGGCCGTAGAGACGTTGGATCTGGAGCTGGCGGAGGGTGAGTTATACGGCCTGCTCGGGCCCAACGGGGCCGGCAAGACCACCAGCATCCATATGCTCAGCACCTTGGTGCGCCCGGATCGAGGCACGATACGGGTAGCTGGATATGATGTCCTCAGTCAACCCGTGCAGGTGCGGGCACAGATCGGCCTGGTGTTTCAGGACTCCGCCCTGGATCGCACCCTGAGTGCCTGGGAAAACCTGCTGTTCTGCGGACAGCTGTACAACATGGAAAGTGCACACATCAAACAAAACATCCGCAGCTGCCTGCAACTGTTCAAACTCTGGGAGCGCCGCCATGAGCCGGTCGCCAATCTCTCCGGCGGCATGCGCCGGGCGCTGGATATTGCCCGGGGTGTACTGCACCGCCCGCGGGTACTGTTTCTGGATGAGCCCACCACAGGGCTGGACGTGCTCAACCGCAGGGCCATCTGGAACTTTCTGGAACAACTGCGCCAGACCGGGCTGACCCTGTTGCTCAGCACCCACTATCTGGAAGAAGCCCGCAACTGCAACCGTGTTGCGTTCATGCGTGAGGGACGTATCATCGGGAGCGGCGAACCCGGCGCGCTCATCCATGCCCTCGGTGACCATGTGCTGGAGATCGATACCCCGACTCCGGCAGAGCATGCCCGGCGACTGGGCAGCACCCTGGGCACCCCGATCAGACTGGACAACCGTCTGTTGTTTGCAGTGCGCAGTGACCAGGCCGACCTAGGAGCACTACAGCGGAACCTCAGGGAAGAGGTCCACTCCCTGCAACTCAGACGCCCTGACCTGAACGATGTCTACACCTGGATCAACTGCCCATGATTCCCTGGCGTGCCATCCGGGCCATTATCAGCCGTGACCTGACCCGTATGCTGCGCCAACGGGGTCGGCTGCTGAGTTCGATGATCCGGCCGATGATCTGGCTGCTGATCATCGGTACCGGCTTCGGCACCGTGCTGGAGCAATTCGGTCGTGGCAGCTACCAGCAATTCATGGTCCCCGGCATTCTGTGCATGGTGCTGCTGTTCGGTTCGGTGCTGGCCTCACTCTCCCTGGTCTACGACAAGGAATCCGGAGTCATGCGGATGCTGGTCATCGCCCCCTTCCCGCATTACTGGATCATCCTCACCCGTATCCTGGGGGCTGCCGTAGTGGGTCTCTGTCATGCCCTGCTGCTGATCGTCATCCTGGCAGCCATCGGCTACCTGGGCATACCCCACAGTATACCGTTGCTGATCATCGGTCTGATCACTACCGCACTGCTGAGTGCCGCGCTCGGTGCCCTGATTGCCGTGTACAGCCGTACCCTGGAAAACTTTGCCGTCGTCATGAACCTCTTCATCTTCCCGACCTTCTTTCTCAGCGGCGCCCTGTACCCGGTGGATCACCTCCCGCCTCTACTGCAGTGGATCACCCGGGGCAACCCGTTCAGTTACGGGGTGGACCTCCTGAAACACGCCATCAACCCCGGGCTCCCCCCCGCCCTGGCACCCGACTTCAGTATCGGCCTGGACCTGACCCTGCTGATACTCTGGACCCTGGTGGCCCTGACCGTCTCCTGCCTGCGCTTCTCACGCCCCGTCGCACTGGAGCGCCTGGCGGCACGTCTGGCGACCCGACGTTGATGCGCAGGCCGATGCTGTACCTGTTGGGTGCCCTGCTGCTCAGCCCCGGTGCCCATGCAGACTCGCCACACTTCCGCATAGAGATCTCCAAGTCCAAACAACGCCTGCAGGTGTTCCAGGCGGGAACCCCCATACGCAGCTACCGTATTGCCTACGGCAGTGGTGGCCGCGGCACCAAACTGCAGGCCGGAGACCACAAAACCCCGGAGGGAGACTACCGCATCATCGACATCAATCCCAACAGCAAGTTTCAGCTGTTCTTCCTCCTGGACTATCCCAATCAGCAGGATATCCGGCAAGCACTGCAGGACGGGCGCATCCAGCCCAAACACCACCAGCGATTCCAACAGGCTGCCCGGCAGGCACAGGCACCTCCCCAGGACACCCCACTGGGTGGCTGGATCGGCATCCATGGCCTCGGCCATGCCTCCGCCAAACAACAGCACATCCACCAACGCATGAACTGGACACAGGGCTGCATTGCCCTCACCAACCGCGAGATTCGTGACCTGAAGGGCTATATCAGCATCGGTACTCCGGTCGGCATAGCACGCTGAGCCCGGATGCGGACGCAGATGCCTGCCAGGGGGCCGCGGTGCCCTGCATCATCGGCAG
>DKIB01000086.1:7990-9119 GCA_002454015.1 Proteobacteria bacterium UBA6729 | reverse complement strand
CCCCTCGCGTGCCACACAAGGCGCGAACAGCCGGAGGTGCCTGCAAGCGAGCGCGACACGCTGCCGCAATCCTGTAAGCATCTGATTGACAAGGTAAAGTTTCAGAGTTGTGGCGGGGTTGGAAACGTTGGAAGGCTTGGAGTCGATTAGTCTATTGGCTAAAATTAGTCTTTATGCTAAATTTGCGGGCCATGAATGCGTTTGCAAATCCCTTCCGTCCGGGGGCGGGTCATCCCCCGCCCTGTCTGGCAGGCCGCCAAGCGGAGCGTGAGCAGTTCCAGCGCCTGCTTGCGCAACAGACCGTGGTTGAGAATATGGTGCTGTCCGGGCCGCGCGGGGTAGGCAAGACCGTGCTGCTGGATGCGTTGAAGCCGCTGGCGGTGGAGCAACGCTGGCTGTGGGTGGGGGCCGACATGTCTGGGGCCACCGGTATCAGCGAAGCCGCTGTTGCCACCCGACTATGCGCCGATCTGGCCGTGTTGACCGCGGATATCCCGGTGGGTCGCAAGGCTCTCCCGGGGTCCAGTGCAACGGCTGAGGAAATCAAACTGGACTACACTGCACTGTGCAGCATCTATGACAGCACTCCGGGGCTGGTGCTGGACAAGCTGAAGAAGGTGATTGAGATTGCCTGGTCGGCCCTGACACACGCCCGGCAAGAGGTGCGCGGCATTGTGTTTGCGTATGACGAGGCACAGAACCTGTCCAACGATACCCATCGGCAGCAATATCCGTTATCACTGCTGCTGGACGCCTTTCGGTCTGTGCAGAGACAGGACATCCCTGCCATGCTGGTGCTTGCCGGGCTGCCCGCATTATCTGCCAACCTGACAAATGCACGCACCTTTGCAGAACGGATGTTTCGGGTAGTGTTCCTGGAAATCCTGACCCCGGATGAGAGCAGGAAGGCGATTCTGGAGCCTATGGCCAATGGTCCGGTAGTCCTGACCGCCGAGGCTGTGGATATGATCGTGCAGGTGTCAGGGGGGTATCCCTATTTTATCCAGTTCATCTGTCGCGAGGTATATGATGTTTTTACCCAGCGGACTACAACAGACACACCGTTTACTGTGCCCGTACAGGAGATTGAGCGCAAGCTGGATACGGATTTCTTTGCGGGCCGGTGGGC
>DKIB01000086.1:0-7853 GCA_002454015.1 Proteobacteria bacterium UBA6729 | reverse complement strand
GCGGTGCCGCTGTTTGGGCGCTTCATCCGGCGGCAGGCGGCGACATGATACAGGCGGATCTGCTCTACCAGCAGCAGGTGCTGCAGGGGGTGTCACGCACCTTTGCGCTGACCATCCCGCAGTTGCCAGCCCCGCTGGATCAGGTAGTTGGCAATGCCTATCTGCTGTGTCGCATCGCTGATACCATTGAGGACAGCCCCGGGCTCAGCCCGGCTACCCGGCAGGAATATTCCATGGAGTTTATCCGCCTGGTACGCGGGCAGGCAGATGCGGCTGCATTCTCCCGGGTACTGGCCGGGCTGGCAGCTAACATCCCTGCGTCGGAGGCAAAGCTGCTGGCGCATATCCCACAGGTACTGCGCGTCACCCACGGCTTCGCCCCGGCACAACGGCGCATTCTGGAGCGCTGTGTCCGCATCATGGCGGAAGGCATGTCCCGCCACCAGCAACAGGCCTCGCTGCAAGGTCTGCCGGATTTGCAGGCCATGGATGACTACTGCTACCACGTGGCCGGCGTGGTCGGGGAGATGCTGACCGGGCTGTTCTGTGACTACTGCCCGGCGCTCCGCCAGCGGCAGGAAGAGTTGATGCCCCTGGCGGTGTCCTTTGGTCAGGGCCTGCAGATGACCAATATCCTCAAGGATGTGTGGGAGGATCGGCAGCGCGGTGCCTGCTGGCTGCCCCGGGCGCTGTTCCACCGGGTCGGCTGTAGTCTGGATCCGCCACAACCCGGGGAGGTGCGCTATCAGCAGGGACTCAGGCAGCTGGTCGGCATAGCCCGGTATCATCTGGACAACGCAATGCGTTATACTCTGCTGATTCCCGCTTCCGAGCCCGGCATGCGCAAGTTCTGCCTGTGGGCCACAGGTATGGCGGTATTAACCTTGCGCAAGATCAATAAAAATCCAGGCTATCGCAGTGGACAGGAGGTCAAGATCTCCCGCCGCAGCGTCTATGCCACTGCCTCTCTGACCAGCCTGTTTGTCCGCAGCGATGGGGTGCTGCGGCTGTTGTTCCGGCTGGCGGCGCGCGGCCTGCCCGCAGCTGCCCCCCACCCCGGGCCGAGTCTTCATGAGTAGTGTACCCGGGGAGATCACGGTAGCCTCTGTACAGCTGACGGAGCAGTCTCTGCGGGCCGCTGTCCGTCAGGCGGGGGATGCCCTGGTCAGCTGTCGCCATGCCTCCGGGGAGTGGTGCTTTGAGTTGGAGGCCGACTGCACGATCCCGGCCGAATATATACTCATGAATCACTTTCTGGGGGAGTTGGAGCCGGAGCGGGAGGCCTGTCTGGCCAACTATATCCGCGACCACCAGCTGGAGAGCGGGGGCTGGCCACTGTATACCGGCGGGCGCATGGATGTAAGCTGCACAACCAAGGCCTATTATGCGCTCAAGCTGTGCGGTGATGACCCGAACGCCCCCCACATGCAGAAGGCCCGTGTGGCTCTGCTGGAACTGGGGGGTGCCGCACGCTGCAATGTGTTCACCCGCATTACCTTGGCACTGTTCGGGCAGGTGCCCTGGCGTGCCGTGCCCTCTATCCCTGTAGAGCATATCCTGCTGCCACGCTGGTTTTTGTTTCACATCAGTCGCATCTCTTACTGGTCCAGGACAGTGCTGGTGCCCCTGGCGATACTCGCCAGCGTGAAACCCCTGGCGACCAACCCGAACCAGACAGGCGTGGCCGAGCTGTTCTGTGTGCCCCCCGGGGAGGAACGCAACTATTTCCTGCGCCGCCCCGGCATTCTGAACCGGTTGTTTCTCATGGTGGATCATGTGGCCCGAATGCTTGAGCCGTTGATCCCCGGGGCACTGCGCCGCTATGCCATCCACCAGTCGCTGCTGTGGATGATCCCGCGCCACAACGGGGGGGATGGCCTGGGCAGCATTTTCCCGGCTATCGTGTACTGCAATCTGGCACTGGCAGCACTGGGTCGTCCAGCCCACAGCTTCCTGCGCAGCAGGGTTCGCAAGGCCCTGCACAATCTTGTGATCATGCGGGGAGACCGCGCCCTCTGCCAACCCTGCCTGTCGCCCGTGTGGGATACCGCCCTGGCAGCTCTGGCGCTGCAGGAGGCCGACCCGACCCGCTACCGGGAGCCACTGCGTCAGGGTCTGGACTGGCTGGCGGCCCGGCAGTTGCGGGATGCCGAGGGCGACTGGCGTCAATCGCGACCCCGTCTGGCGGGGGGTGGCTGGCCCTTCCAGTATCACAATGATCACTATCCGGATCTGGACGATACCCCCATAGTGGCCTGGGCCATGTCCCGGGTGGATGCCCATATCTACCATGAACCGCTGGAACGGGCCGGCATCTGGGTACGGGGCATGCAGTCCAAAAATGGCGGCTTCGGCTCCTTTGATGCGGACAACACCGACTACTATCTGAATGCCATCCCCTTTGCCGACCACGGTGCCCTGCTGGACCCACCCACCAGCGATGTCACTGCCCGCTGCCTGATCCAGTTGAGTCTGGAGGCCCGGCACTCTCCCGGCAACCCGGACAACCACCGGGCCATCCAGCGTGCCCTTGACTACCTGAAGAACGAGCAGGAACACGATGGTTCCTGGTTTGGTCGCTGGGGCACCAACTACATCTACGGCACTTGGTCAGTGCTGACCGCGCTGGAGATCGCCGGGGAGACCCCACGCCAAGACTGCATTCGTCGGGCCGTTGAGTGGCTGAAGGGGGTGCAGCAGGCCGATGGGGGCTGGGGAGAGAGCAATGATACCTACCATGATGCAACACTGGCAGGCGGGGGTCAGGCCAGCACACCGTACCAGACCGCCTGGGCATTACTGGCACTGATGGCCGGCGGGGCTGTACACTCTGCCGCCGTCTGGCGTGGCGTACACTTTTTGCTGGCCGCTCAGGGACAGGACGGTCTGTGGCAGGATGAAAGTTATACCGCACCGGGATTCCCGCGTGTGTTTTATCTGCGTTACCACGGTTATGCGCGGTACTTCCCGCTCTGGGCACTGGCCCGCTACTATAATCTGACCCACGGGACTTGAATCGCGTTGGTGTAGTTTGTGCCCTGACGGCCGAGGCCCACTGCCTGACCCGCACACCCCCGCTTGACCCTGCTATCCAACTGACCGTCACCGGCACCGGGTCGGCAGCCGCCCGTCAGGGCGTACAGGAGTTACTGTCTGCCGGAGTAGATGCGCTGGTCAGCTGGGGCACAGCAGGCGGCCTGGACCCACAGTTGTCCGCAGGCACCCTGCTGGTGCCGGAGACCGTCGTGAGTCAGGACAGGAGTTACACCCCCTGTCCGGAATGGCGTCAGCGTCTGCTGCAATGCCTGCAACCCGTGCAACCGGAGCAGGGGCCGCTGCTGCATACCCCCACTGCACTCAGCAACCCCGCAGACAAGGCCCGGGCACCAGAACATCGCCATGCCGTGGCCTGTGATATGGAAAGCGGGGTAATCGCCGCAGCGGCAGCACAAGCACGGTTGCCCTGCATCGTCGTCCGTGCCATTGCCGACCCTGCCCACCTGCGAGTCCCCCTCTGGACCCTGCAGGCCACCGCAGCAGGTGCCCTTCACAAGGCGGCCCTGCCGGCATTGCTGCACCCGACGGACTGGCCTGCACTGTACCGCCTGTCCAGGGCCTTGCGGGCGGCGCTGCGAACCCTCTCACAAACCGCCCCGTGCCTGCGCAATTCCCTGCGACGACCCTGAGTAGCAACATGCTGTGTCGCCAGCCGTTCAGGGCTGTCGTGGGTCATTGCCGATACTGCGTGCGCCTGTAGCAGGGACGCTGAAGCCGTGGTCCAGGCCATAAGGTCGAGGGCAAGGGTGGCGCAGACGGATTGACTGGCGCGGTCTGTAAGCCCCACACGTACAGGGGATCGCAGCCCACACGCTGCAGAGCGCCCCTCCACGGGGGTTCGGACGGCAGGGCGGCGGTGGACCCAACCGCCACCGCCTGCCTCCGGGCGTGTCCGGTGAACCTGAAACAGCAGGCTTGCAACCCGGGCATCTGGCGGTATACTATTGTTCATAATCTACAAGAGGAGAAGGAAACATCACCTTGATATATAGAGAAAAAATATTGCTTGCCCTGTGCCTGTGCATGGCTTGGCCCCTGCCTGCGGAGGAGGGCATATATCGGTATATGGATCAGCGTGGTCGCGTCCTGTTTACCGACCACAAGCCCTCATCCCAGGCGGTCCATCACCTCAGATATGCGGGCACCTGGACCTGGAAGGGTTGGTTGAAGCGACGTTACAACCCGGCATTGCGGAACCGTAACCGCTCCCACTTTGCGCCCGCCATAGCAGAGGTTGCAAAGCGCTTTGACCTGCCCGTAGCACTGGTGCATGCCGTAGTGGATGCAGAGTCATCCTATGACCCGGACGCGGTTTCTCCGGCCGGGGCGGTGGGACTGATGCAGTTGATGCCGGCCACGGCACGGCGCTACGGGGTGACAGAACGTTCCGACCCGCTCCAGAACCTGCACGGCGGCACCCGCTATCTGAAACACCTGCTGGGACTGTTCAACGGTGACCTGCGCATTTCACTCGCCGCCTACAATGCGGGAGAGAATGCAGTCATCCGCAACGGTCGTCGTATACCACCCTACCCGGAAACACGGGCCTACATTGCCAAGGTTCTGGGCTATCTGGATGTCTACCGACGACTCTACGGCGGGCTGCAGGACGGCTGAATCTGTATCCCTGCATGGCGACAGTGCCCAAGCCTGAAGCTTGCCCTGTTGCCTTTGACCGCCGATCCGGGAGACAATGCCGCCGTTACGATGACTGATCCGAACCCTGTCCTGTCCCCTGTAAATGTGCCCAAGGAGGAGCTTGTCGACCGTAGCCTGCGCCCCAGACAGTTGCAGGACTATATCGGTCAGCGCCAGGTGCGCGAGCAGTTGAGCATCTTTATCACCGCCGCCCGTGGCCGGGGTGAGGCCCTGGACCACCTGTTGCTGAGCGGTGCACCGGGCCTGGGCAAGACCACACTGGCACACATTGTCAGCAATGAGCTGGGCGTGGGTCTGCGCCAGACCTCCGGCCCGGTGCTGGAGCGGCAGGGAGACCTGGCTGCACTGCTCACGAATCTGGAACCCAGAGATGTGCTGTTCATCGATGAAATACACCGGCTCTCCCCCGTAGTGGAGGAGGTGCTGTATCCAGCCATGGAGGATTACCAGATCGACATTATCATCGGTGAGGGACCCGCTGCCCGGGCCATCAAGCTGGATGTGCCACCATTCACACTGATTGGCGCTACCACACGCACCGGCCTGCTGACACCCCCGTTGCGGGGTCGGTTTGGCATTATCCAGCGGCTGGAGTTCTATGGGACCGATGATCTGATCACCATCGTACACCGCTCGGCAGGCATACTCGGGGTGCCGGTAGATGCGCCGGGGGCTCGGGAGATTGCCCTGCGCTCCCGCGGTACGCCCCGCATTGCCAATCGTCTGTTACGCCGGGTGCGGGACTATGCAGAGGTGCGTGCAGAGGGTCGTATCAGCCAGGCAGTGGCCGGTGAGGCCCTGGATATGTTGCAGGTGGACCCACTGGGGCTGGATACTATTGATCGGCTGTTGTTGAACGTAATCATTGAGAAGTTTGATGGGGGTCCCGTGGGGGTCGACAGCCTGTCCGCCGCCATCAGCGAGGAGCGCGATACGCTTGAGGATGTGGTAGAGCCATACCTGATCCAGCAGGGGCTGTTGATGCGTACCCCGCGGGGGCGCATGGCAACCCGGCATGCCTACAGGCACCTCGGCCTGCACAAGCCCCGCCGCAGTGAGCTGCGGGATATATTTGAGAACACTGATCATGCCTGAGGCCGCCGCCACCATCCACCCGGCGGCATTCACCCTCGCTATCCGGGTGTATTATGAAGACACCGATGCGGCGGGGGTGGTCTATCACGCCAATTACCTGCGCTTCATGGAACGCGCCCGCACCGAGTGGTTGCGTTCCATGGGATATGATCCGCAGTGGCTGCAACAGCAGGAGCGCCTGCTGTTTGCAGTGCGCACCGCCAAACTGAGATATCTGGCCCCGGCCCGGTACAACAGCCTGCTGCGGGTCAGCGCCCGCCTGCTGAAGTTGCGCCGTGCCAGCCTCCTCATCGGTCAGGATATAGATGATGCCGAGGCGGGACGTATGCTGTGTTCCGGCGAGGTGGATCTGGTCGCAGTGGATGCCGTGTCATTGCGCCCACGGGGGCTGCCCGATTTTTTACGCGACACAATAATGCAAACAGGAATGCCTGCATGATTATTGGAGATGCAGGACCGTTGAGATTACTGCTGGAGGCCAGCCTGCCGGTACAGGCGGTGATGCTGGTATTGACAATGGCCTCGGTAGTGTCATGGGCAATGATCTTTTACAAGCGCAAGATCTTCAAACTTGCATACCGTCAGGCGGATCAATTCGAGGATATCTTCTGGGCGGCCGAAGACTTGAATCCACTGTATCGGCGGATCAGTGCTACACGCCACAGCGCCTCCGGCATGGAACACATCTTTGAGTCCGGCTACAAGGAGTTTGCCCGCATCGGCGAGCAGGCTGCTCCGAATACGCAGGTGGTGCTGGAGGGCGCACAGCGCGCCATGCACGTAGCGCTGGGACGCGAGGCGGAATATCTGGAGACGCAGCTGCCATTTCTGGCCACTGTGGGCAGCACCAGCCCATACATCGGGTTGTTCGGCACGGTATGGGGCATCATGGATACCATGCGCGCACTGGGTAGCGTACAGTATGCCACTATCGCCATGGTTGGGCCTGGCATATCGGAGACCCTGATTGCCACTGCCATGGGCTTGTTTGCCGCGATCCCGGCGGGCATTGCCTACAATCTGTTCTCCCATCAATCCGACCGCCTGCTGAGTCGCTATGATGCGTTTACCGATGAGTTTTCATCCATTCTGCAGCGCTATGTGCATAGCTACACGCGACCCCAATGAAACGACGGTCCCGCAAAAAACTGATGTCGGAGATCAATGTCGTTCCCTACATAGATGTCATGCTGGTGCTGCTGGTGATCTTCATTGTCACTGCACCGTTACTCAGTCAGGGGGTACATGTTGAGCTGCCCAGAACCCATTCCGAACCCATCGACCCCGGGCGGAAACAGGAGCCCGTCATCGTAACAGTAGACGTACAGGGCAACCATTACATAAGTTACGGAGACCACCAGGATACCCCTAAAGCAGACAAGGAACTGCTGCGTCTGGTGCGTGGGCTGCTCAAGCACAAGCCGGACACCCGCTTCTATGTCAAGGGTGACGGCAGGGCGCGATATGAACAGGTTATGCAGCTGATAAATTTGTTGCAGAGGGCAGGAGTTGAGGGCGTCGGGCTGATGACCGAGCCTCCCGAGCGCGGCTAGGCGATGGGCGCGACGCGCCGCCATATCGGACTGTTGGTCCCTGTCCTGTATGCACTGCTGTTGCATGCGGTGCTGGGTGCGGCACTGCTGCTGACACTGGAGCGTGATGCCCCTGCACCGCTGCCGACACCCGAGCCGGTGCTGCAGGCAACCTCGGTCAGCGCGGCAGAGGTAGAGCAGGAGGTGCAGCAGATCAAGGATCGCGAACGCCGCAAAGAAGAGGCGGTGCAGCACCGTGAGGAAGCGCTGAAGAAGAAGGAGCAGGAGATAGATCGCAAGGACAAAGCCGCTGAACAAGAACGCCAGGCAGCCGAGCAGGCGCGCAAGCAGGAAGAACAAAAAAACCGCGAGCTGAAAAAGACCCGGCAGCAGGAGAAGGCCGAACTGGAGACAGCAAAAAAACGCGCCGAAACAGCAAGGAAGAAGGCTGAGGCCGAGACCCGAAAACTGGCAGAGGAGAAGCAACGCATCGCAGCGGAGAAGGCCGAA
>DKIB01000078.1:259-12786 GCA_002454015.1 Proteobacteria bacterium UBA6729 | reverse complement strand
AAGCGTTCTGTCCGGCCTGACGGTCGGATCCGTCGGCGGAAAGGCCGCCGCCCAGGCCTTGTCATCCGACCCCCTGGCCTCCAGCAGGGCATCGTACAGTGCTGCGTGCAATAGGGTTATGCGGGGCAGGCCATCCCCTGCTACCGGACCATATTGCGTGCGCAGTATTTTGGGTCACGCATGATTGGCGCCTCCCGGGATTGCGTATAATATGTGCATGTCTGTATCCCAAGGGCGAGAGGCCACTCCCCTGATTCGTGTCCGTGGCTTGCATTTTCATCGGGACCGCCATGTTGTTTTTGATGATCTGTACATGGATATCCCGCGTGGTGGGGTTACTGCCATCATGGGGCCCTCCGGTTGTGGCAAGACCACCCTGTTGCGCATGTTCGGTGGGCAGCTGCGCCCGCAGCGGGGCCGCATAGAGATCGATGGTCTGGAGGTAAACAGTCTGCCTCGTCGGGAGTTGTGGGCCTTGCGCAAGCGGATGGGCATGCTGTTTCAAAACGGGGCCCTGCTGACAGATCTCAGCGTATTTGAGAATGTGGCCTTTCCGCTGCGAGCCCACACGGACCTGCCGGAGAGCGTGTTGCACAATCTGGTGTTGATGAAGCTGGAGGCGGTCGGGCTGCGTGGTGCCGCTGCCCTGTATCCTGCACAGCTGTCGGGAGGGATGGCGCGGCGGGTGGCACTGGCGCGGGCGATTGCCATGGACCCGGAGATGATCATATACGATGAGCCCTTCTCGGGCCAGGACCCGATCTCAATGGGGGTGCTGGTGCGGCTGATTGCTTGTATGCGCGACAATCTGGAGGCCTCCAGCATCCTGGTATCGCATGATGTGCAGGAGACCCTGTCCGTTGCAGATCACGTGTTTTTGCTCTCGAATCAGGGTCGGCTGATTGCCCAGGGCACCCCGGAGCAGATCCGCAGCGATACCTCTTCCTGGGTGCGTCAGTTTGTGGATGCCCTGGCGGATGGCCCGGTAGCCTTCCACTATCCGGCCCCGGATATTGAGCAGCAGCTGATGGACTACGGGAACAAGTCGTGACCGCGGTACTGGAGTTGCTGCAGGCCCTGGGCCGCCGCACGCTGGTGGCCTTTGCCCGTCTGGGCCGCTCGCATATGTTCCTGTTCCGCCTGTGTGTCGCGTTGCCGGGGGCAGTACACCGCCCGGATCATATCGTCAGGATGATCTATATGGTGGGGTTCCTGTCGCTGTTGATCATCCTGGTGTCCGGTTTTTTTGTGGGCATGGTGCTGGGGCTGCAGGGCTACAACACGTTGATCGATTTTGGGGCGGAGGAGTCGCTGGGTGTGCTGGTGGCGCTGTCGTTGGTGCGGGAGCTCGGCCCGGTGATTACGGCGCTGCTGTTTGCCGGTCGGGCCGGGTCGGCCCTGACCGCCGAGATCGGCCTGATGAAGACTACCGAACAGCTGGCGGCCATTGAAATGATGGCGGTGGACCCCATGCAGCATGTGGTGGCCCCGCGCTTTATCGCCGGGCTGATCTCCATGCCCCTGCTGGCGGCGGTCTTCAGTCTGGTCGGGGTGTACGGGGGGAATTTTGTAGGGGTGACAGTGCTGGGGGTGGACTCGGGCTCATTCTGGTCACAGATGCAATCCGTCGTGAGCTTGTGGGATGATGTGGTCAATGGTATCATCAAGAGCGTGTTTTTCGGTTTTATCGTGACGTGGATCGCGGTTTTTGAGGGATACGAGACGGAGCCTACTTCAAGGGGGATCAGCCTGGCCACTACCCGTACGGTAGTACATTCCAGTCTGGCGGTGCTGGGCGCGGATTTTGTGCTGACCGCCTTGATGTTTGATTAACGAATAATGCAGGACACTATGCATACCTATCTGGAGATCGTCGTGGGCGTGTTTGTCGCGCTGGGCCTGGGCGCCCTGATCCTGCTCTCCCTGCAGGTCAGCGGGTTCGGCTCGGAAGGCATCGATGGCTATCAGCTGTCTGCGCGCTTCAGCAATGTCGGCCAGCTGAAGCCGCGTGCGCCGGTACGCATGGCTGGTGTGAAGGTCGGTCTGGTACGGGACGTGACCGTGGATGCAGCCACGTTGGAGGCCCTGGTTACCATGGAGATAGACCATCGCTTCAGTCAGATCCCCATTGACAGCAGCGCAGGAATCTATACCTCCGGTCTGCTGGGCGAGCAGTATGTTGCGTTGCAACCCGGTGGGGAGGACAGCTACCTGCAGGACGGTAGCAAACTGGAGTTCACTTCCAGTGCAGTGGTGCTGGAGGAGGTGATCAGCAAGTTCTTGTTCAGCAGGGCGGCGGGAGACGACTGATGATGCGGATCCTTGCGCGCGAGTGGGCGCTGTGGGCATTGCTGATGGCGGCAGTGCCCGGGGCACAGGCCGATATTATGGCGGCTGAGCAGTTGGTCCGGGAGGTGCAGGCGACCCTGCTGACGCAGGTGCAACAGGGTGGGGCAGCCCTGCAGGAAGACCCTGCGGGCCTGCGAGCACTGGTGAGGGAAATTGTTGTGCCACACGTGGATACACAGGCGATGAGCCGTCTGGTGCTGGGGCGACACTGGAAGCAGGCCGATGCTGAGCAGCGTGTCGAGTTTACTGAGCAATTCTCAACCCTGCTGATTCGCACCTATGCCAGAAGCCTGTTGAGTCAGGGGCAATACAAGGTCAATTTTCTGCCCTCCCTCCCCGGCAATCGTGAGGGATCTGCCGTAATCAGAACCGAGCTGGTAGCTGTTGCCGATGGCGAGAAGTTGGATATTTTCTTTCGTATGCGAGAGGGCGCGCAGGGTTGGCGGGTGATCGATATAATCGTCAAAGGCATCAGCCTGATTATTACGTATCGTGAAGATTTCAGGACGCAGGTTCGGGATGGTGGCCTGACCCGGTTGACCGAGAAATTGCGGTCCAGAAATGCCCGTGCGCAGGCGGTGTCAGAATGAACCCGGGCCGTTTGGAGCTTGACGATCAGGGCGGCTGGTGCGTGTCTGGAGATTTGCGTCTGGCTGGTGCGGGTGAGTTGCAACGCCATGCGCTCAGCCTGTTGCAACAGCAGTTGCCAGGCACCATAGATCTGCGGGCGGTGCAGCGCGCAGACAGCTCCGGAGTTGCCCTGCTGGTGGACTGGCAACGACGCATACGGCAGGCCGGCAGGGCGGTGGATTTTTTGCATGTGCCGACATCGTTGGGCAGGATAGCCGCATTGTATGGCATTACCGCCTTGACGGGTGCGTCAGAGGATGATCATGCAGACTGATGAACTGAAGCGTCTGATCGAGGCGGGGTTACCGGACAGCCAGGTTGAGGTGTACAGCGAGGATTGTGTGCATTTTCAGGCCCGGGTGGTCAGTGCAGCCTTTGCAGGCCAGAGCACCGTGCAACAACACCGGATGGTGTATGCATGTCTGGGTCAACGGATGGGGAATGAGGTGCATGCGCTATCACTGCGCACCGCGGTACCGGACGCCGGGTAGCAGATGAACCAGCTGATTATTGAGGGGGGGCGACCGCTGCATGGCGAGGTACGCATCTCGGGGGCCAAGAACGCCGCGTTGCCAATCCTGGCAGCCACCCTGCTGACGGATCAACCGGTTGTTATTCAGAACGTTCCGCACTTGCAGGACATCACCACGACCATTACCCTGCTGAGCCAGATGGGCTCTTCCGTTACCATGAAGGAAAGCATGGGGCTGGAGGTAGTCAATAACAACATTAAGAGCTGTTTTGCGCCCTACGATATGGTCAAGACCATGCGCGCCTCAATACTTGTGCTGGGCCCACTGCTGGCGCGTTATGGACAGGCCGAGGTGTCCCTGCCGGGTGGCTGTGCCATTGGCCCGCGCCCGGTGAATCTGCATCTGCAGGGATTGAAGAAAATGGGCGCGGATATACAGGTGGAGAATGGCTATATCAGGGCGCATGCCCGGAAGTTGAACGGGGCGCATCTGAATCTGGAAATGGTTACGGTGTCGGGAACCGAAAACCTGATGCTGGCAGCCGTGCTGGCCCGGGGTACCTCGGTTATTGAGAATGCGGCGCGCGAGCCCGAGGTAGAGGATCTGGGACGTTGTCTGATTCGCATGGGCGCACGGATCGATGGTCTGGGTACGGCTCGTCTGGAGATAGCGGGCGTGGATGAGCTGCTGGGCACGGAACATCATATCCTGCCGGACCGGATCGAGGCTGGCACCTATCTGGTGGCTGCCATGATGACCGGTGGCGAGATCAAGGTGCGCGACATACAGCCCGGTTTACTGGATGCGGTGCTGGAGCGTCTGCGAGAGGCTGGCGCGATCATTGACTGTAGCGAGAATCTCATTCATTTGCGGATGGAGGGCCGCCGCCCGCTCGCGGTGGATATACGCACCGCCCCGTACCCGGGTTTTCCAACCGATATGCAGGCGCAGCTGACAGCCATGAACTGTGTGGCGATCGGTAGTGCAGCGATTACCGAGGACGTGTTTGTACACCGCTTCATGCATGTACAGGAGCTGCGACGCATGGGGGCAGAGTTGCGTATGGATGGCAGTACAGTTATCAGCAACGGGGTGCCGCAATTAACCGGCGCGCCGGTGATGGCCACGGATTTGCGCGCCTCCGCCTGTCTGGTACTGGCGGGGCTGGTGGCATCGGGCACCACGGTGGTTGATCGTGTTTATCACATTGATCGGGGCTATGAGACCATTGAAGAAAAATTCACCCGCCTGGGGGCACGCATACGCAGGGTTTCGGCAAGCGAAGAATATACGCCAGTGGCAACAGACTAACGTCAATGTCGTTGGTTAGGGCTGTGCCACATGTCTGAAATTGAACCCCTGCGGATAGCATTGGCACGCGGGCGGTTACTGGATGAATCGCTGGCACTGCTGAAGCGCATTGATATATATCCTGAACAGCATCCAGACGAGGGCCGCATGCTGGCGCTGGAGACCAACCGCCCGGACATAGAACTGGTGGTGTTGCGTGGTGGGGATATACCGACCTGTGTTGAGCAGAATGGTGCAGCCATGGGATTCGTGGGCAGTGATATCTTGCAGGAGCACAGACACTCCGGCTTGCACGATCCGATTGCACTCGGCATTGGGAACTGTCGTATGATGCTGGCCGCACCGGAGGACCATGACGCCGCGCTGGCTTCCTATGATGGCATGCGGATTGCGACCAAGTATCCGAACATTACCCGGGACTTCTTTTCCAAACGCGGCGAGCAGGTGCGGATCATTCCTCTGTACGGTTCCATGGAGCTGGCGCCGATGCTGGGCATCGCCGACTACATAGTGGATCTGGTGAATACCGGGAAGACCCTGCAGGCGCACGGCCTGGTGCCGGTGTCTGAACTCATGCGGGTATCGGCCCGCCTGGCGGTCAACCGTGCTGCCTTCAGGCTGGAATATGATCGCATCCATCCGGTGGTGAGTGCGATTGCACAGGTTGTAGAGCAGGCTGCCACAGTATGAAGATACGTCGCTGCAAGGCCGGTGATGCCGCGCTGGAAGGCATCCTGACGGCTGCCACAGAAGCAGTCGGCATACCGGCGGCGGTGGATGCTGACGTTGCGGCCATCATTGCGGATGTGCGGCAGCGGGGTGATACCGCGGTGCTGGAGCATACGCGACATCTGGACAGGCATCATCCTGTGGATATGACGGACCTTGCGGTCACGCGTGCAGAACAGGATCAGGCGCTGGCCAGCCTGGACAAGTCGCTGCGGGCGGCCCTGGAGCAGGGGGCAGAGCGCATCCGCAACTTTCATCGCCACCAACTGCGTGAATCCTGGAGCGTGACGGATGCCGATGGTGTTGAATTTGGTGAGCACATTACGCCGCTCCGGCGGGCGGGTTTGTATGTGCCCGGGGGCCAGGCGGCCTATCCTTCCTCGGTATTGATGAATGCCATTCCTGCCCGGGTGGCCGGTGTGGCAGAGCTCATCATGACGGTGCCCTCACCACAGGGTCAGCGCAATGCAGCAGTGCTGGCGGCGGCCGCTATTGCCGGAGTGGATCGCACCTACACCATTGGCGGTGCCCAGGCGATCGCTGCCCTGGCATACGGCACCAGGAGTATCCCGAAGGTGGACAAGATCGTTGGCCCCGGCAACATCTATGTAATCGCAGCCAAGCGACAGGTATACGGCACCGTCGGACTCGACATGCTGGCAGGTCCCTCCGAGGTGCTGGTGATCTGTGATACCACAGCCGATCCGGAGTGGGTGGCATTGGATCTGTGCGCACAGGCAGAACACGACCCGCATGCCCGTGCGATATTGATCTGTCCGGATGCAACGCAGATGGATCGGGTAGAACAGTGCATCCATGCAGCGCTGCCCACGCTGGAGCGTGCCGCCGTGATTCGTGAATCGCTTGAGCAGAATGGTTTGCTGATCGAGGTTCCGAATCTGGCCGCAGCGCTGGAACTCGCCAATCGCATTGCCCCTGAGCATCTGCAATTGGCGGTGCAGGATGCCCATAGTCTGTTGCCGCTGGTGCAACAGGTCGGCGCCATCTTTCTGGGGCACTACAGCGCTGCAGTGCTGGGTGATTATTGTGCCGGCCCCAATCATGTATTGCCGACCGGAGGCACAGCACGTTTCTCATCCCCACTGGGCGTGACGGATTTCCAGCAGCGAGCCTCCGTACTGTCATGTACGCCTGCTGCCGGGAATACACTGGGCCAACTGGCCAGTTGCCTGGCCCGCGAGGAAGGATTAACGGCACACGCCCGGGCGGCTGAACTGCGTACCCGGGCGGCTGGCTCCACAGGTGATTGAGTGCGACGTTGAGCGGCTCAGGCGCTGGCTGCGTCCGGGGGTACTGGAGGCAGAGGTCTACCCGGCGCGCAACACCCATGGCATGTTGTGTCTGGATGCCATGGAGAATCCCTACCAATTGCCGGAGTCAGTGCGCCGCAAGTGGGTGGAGTGCCTGTTTGAGCAGGAGTTGAATCGTTATCCGGACAGCAACACCCAAGCGCTGTCTGTCGCCCTGCGTAACTTTTGGCAGGTTCCGGAGGCGTTGCAACTGCTGCCTGGCAATGGTTCGGATGAACTGATCCAGCTGGTGCACCTGGCCCTGGGCAGCCCCGGGGGCAAGGTGATGGCACCGGAACCCGGTTTTGGCATCTATCCGATTACTGCACGGGCTGTCGGACTGGAGTTCATCGGGGTCCCCCTGCAGGCTGAGGATTTTGCACTGGATGTGGAGGCCCTGCTGCAATCCATCCGCCGCCATGAGCCTGCGGTAGTCTGGCTCGCCAATCCCAACAACCCCACCGGACATTGCTACGACCCTGCCGCCATCCTGCGTCTGGCCCGTGCTGTCCCCGGCATTATTGTGGTGGACGAGGCTTATCTGCCCTACTCACAGCAGGGTCTGCTGGAGGTCTGTCTGGAGTATGAGCACCTGTTGGTCTTGCGGACCCTGTCCAAACTGGGACTGGCCGGGTTGCGGATTGGCGCACTGATCGGTCAGCCTGCCTGGTTGCAACAATTCAACAAACTGCGTCTGCCCTATAACATCAGCACCCTGAATCAGGTCAGTGCAACCTTTATGCTGGCGCATGCCGAGCACCTCAACCTGCAGGTACAGCGCGTATGTGCGGCGCGTGAGACGCTGTATCAACAACTGTCCGGCCTGCCGCAGGTTCGGGTTTGGCCCAGCGCAGCCAACTTCTTCCTGCTGCGCGTGCCGGATGCAAAACAGCTGCAGCAAGGGCTGGAGCAACGCAACATTCTGATCCGCAACCTGCATGACAGCCATCCTCTGCTGCACCAGTGTATCCGGGTTACCGTAGGCACTCCGGCCGAGAATCAGCAGCTCGTTGCTGCCTTGCAGGAGTTGCTTGCGCAGGCATGACCGGAGGGCATCGGAGGGAATGCAGTCCGCTGGTCAGTCGGCTGGCGGGCAGCGTGTATCCAGGGCGTTTGGGCCCTGCCGGATCACCGCATGGCGTTGCGGTTGACGACAGGCAGTGTGATCAGTCCGGGGAGCAACAGCAGGTTACTGAGCAGCATCAGCGCTATGCCGAGGGTGAGCAGCTGTCCCAGACTGGACATGCCCGGATGTGAGGTGAATGCCAGGGTACCAAAACTGGCGAGGGTGGTCAGTGCGGAGAGCACCACCGCCCGGGCAGTGCTGGTGTGCAGCAGGGCAGCTGCCGCTGTATCATGATGTCGGTGTACCAGATGGATGCTGCTGTCTATGCCTATACCCAGCAGTAACGGGATGACAATCACATTGGCAAAGTTGAGAGATATGCCGATCAGTGTGCCGACCACCGGGGTAAGCAGGGCAGCAAATGCAATCGGTATGGTGATGAGGAGCACGGTGGTAATGTTGCGCCATAGTGCCGTGATGATCAGGAGAATCGCAATGGCTGCGATTAGCAGGGCACGTTTGAATGACTCTACCACGATGCGCCCGGATTCGTAAATCACTACCGCCTCACCAAAGGCCTCCGGGCTGATGCTCTGCACATCCAGTACGAAGCGCTCAAGGGCAGTGTTGTCACTCAGATCTGCTGCCGGGTAGACCTCTATACGCATGCGTCCATCCGCGGTCATGCGCTGGCTGGCCAGCTCGGGTTCGGCCAGCAGGGTATCCAGGGTTATCGGTGTTGGCTGCACGGCCGTACGCAGCCGGTCGAGCTGTTGCATCAGTGGTATCACCAGTACGGTGTGCAGTGCGTTGCGGGTGGCGGTGCGATCAGGTCGGTCAAGTATGCGCCCCAGCTGGTCGGCAAAACGTTGCTGGGTGTGGTCCGTGCCGGGGATTCGTGCCTGCGAGAGCAGGGCCGAGAGCGCGGTTTGTGTGTCGGATGGGTCAGTGTGGGGTGTGGCAAGGGTCAGTGTGGTGCCGAGGAATAGTTCAAGATTTTCAAGCAGTGCGAGCTTTACCGCCTGATTGTCAGGCACCAGATTCTGCAGGGTCAGCGTACGTGCCACGCTGGGCAGTGCCTCCAGCTCTGCGCTCAGGTGCCGGGCAGCTGCTGGCGAGTCAGCGAGGATATTCATATTCCACGGGAAGGCGGTGCCATCCCGGAGCAGCCTGTCAAAGGTTTGCACGGATTCGGTTGCCGGATCCCGCAGGCGCAGTGGATTGTGGTCAAACTGTATGGCAGGCAGGAAGATGACCGCGCCAACAGCGGCGGCCCCGCAGCCTGCCAGGATCAGGTTTCTGTAGCGTTTGCCCTGCGGCACGGGTCGTGCGGGTGGCGGGGCGATGTATTTATCGGGATAGAGGCTCAGCAGGGCTGGCAGCAAGGTGAGATTGGTTGCCAGGCTTACAAACATGGCGATACCACAGATCAATCCCAGTTCGGATACCCCGGTGAACTCAGCGGGGATGAAGGCAAAAAAACCGATGGCAGTGGTGGTGGCGCAGATCATCAGGGAGGCGCCGGTCGTGCGGGCGGCGTCGAACAGTGCCTGTGGTGGTGTGAGGCTGGTGCCCAGCAGTTCACGAAATCGCAACAACAGATGGATGCCAAAGTCCACGGATAGTCCAATAAAGAGCACCGAGAAGGCAATGGTGACAAGGTTCAGGCGTCCCACCGTGACCGCGGCAATGCCGGCGGTGATGGACAACCCGACCAGCAGCGTGAGTAGCAGATAGGCTACCCAGCGCCATGAGCGCAGCCCGGCAATCAGCACACCGGAGACCAGCAGCAGGGAGGCCAGGCCAGCCAGTCGCACCTGACGCTCAATCAGATGCGCCTCCTCGGAGGATAGCGGATAGATGCCGGTAATATGTGCCTGTACAGACCCGGGGTCGCGGCTCTGCAAACCCAGTGCAGCAAGGGTGTGCTGTAGTGCTGCCAGTGCGTCAGCTGCCGGCTCCAGCAGGCTGTGGTCTACCACCAGACGCACCAGCAGGTAACGGCTGTGCGGGGCAGACAGGGATTGCAGGCCAA
Source organism: Proteobacteria bacterium UBA6729 (assembly GCA_002454015.1). Lineage (GTDB taxonomy): Bacteria > Pseudomonadota > Gammaproteobacteria > Porifericomitales > Porifericomitaceae > UBA6729. The sequence continues at coordinate 2,883 of DKIB01000078.1, read as the reverse complement.
ATATTTCATGCCAGTCAGGGGGTTGCAGTTGGCCTGCATTCAGGGCCGCAAGACTGGCCGTGATGTGCTCAAGGGCGGCCTGGAATCCGGCGGGCGGGGCCTCACTTTCCAGGCCATGCCTGAGCATCCTGGCCAGGCCATGCAGGCTCGGGTTCTGTGCGAAGTGACCCAGCAGGGGTTGTGCTGCGATCAATTTATCCACTACATCCGCAAGTTCATCGGGGTGCAGATACAGCAGGCCGTGGCGTTCAAAGAAGCTGCGCGACTCGGGGTCCAGCACCGCAGGGAAATGCTCAGCTTGTGCCAGCAGTCGGGTCTTCAATGCCCGGGTTTGTCGGGCAACAGCAGCGCTATCCGCGCCTTCGATCAGGATGATGACAGGGTCGGTCAGTGCCGGGAAGGCGGCCTCAAATGTTGCTCTTTTGGCGGCGTAAGAAGCGGTGGATGAAAACATCGCATCTTCATCCGTGTCCAGTCCCAGACTGGTGGCCGCTACGCCGGCGGCAATTGCAGCGACCAGGATGGATGCGGTGATGATGCGTAGCGGTCTCTGCACAACCCACCGTACCCAGCGCTCGGTCGCCTGACCGATCCAGAGCATGTTCATACGCGCCTTGCGCCGAGGTCTTGATTCAATGTCGGGATATGGCCTGGGCGGCCAGTTTCCTGCCCAGGTCCCAGACTGCACCGGGGATGCGGTGGGCATCCGCGATCACGGCCCGGGTGGCACGCAAAATCCACTCTGCATCGTCCGCCGAGATGATCAGTGGAGGCAGGAACTTGACCACATGACTGCCCCGGCCGGTGACTTGGGAAAGAATACGATGTTCGGTAAACAGCGGTATGGTAATCAGCTGACAGAACAGGCCGGGGCTGGCCTTCTCCAGTACATTCCATGCGGCGCGACGGGCAGTGCTCTGCGGCTTGCCAAAACACAGCCCGATCATCATACCGCGACCGCGTACCTCATGCAGGAACTCAAACTGTGGTACCAGCGCACGCAGCTGTTCAAGCAGCAGGTTGCCTCGTGTAGCTGCTTTCTCAATGAGGCCCTCCTGCCGGATGACCTCAAGGGTAGCCAGACCGGCGGCCATGGCCAGATTGTTTTTTGAGAAGGTGGAACCATGCACCACCGCACGGTCCATGCGGTTGAATACCTTGTCAAAGATCGGCTTGCGTACCAGCACCGCACCGGCTGGAATGAATCCTCCAGACAATACCTTGGCCAGCAGCACCATGTCGGGTTCCAGCCCCCAGTGTTCGTAGGCGCAGAAGCGACCCGTACGACCGCAGCCGGTCTGAATCTCATCGGCCACCAGCAGGGTACCATGCCGGGCGCACAGCCGGGCCGCCTCGCGACCATAATCATCGCTTAACGAGAGTACCGTATGCCCCTGTATGGGCTCAAGGAAAAGTGCGGCAATATCGCCGGGGGCGAGGGCGCGTTCCAGGGCCTCCAGATCGTTGTAGGGGATCTCCCGGGTGGCAGGCAACAGCGGACCAAATCCCGCCCGAAACTGCTCATCCCCACTCAACGATAGCGCCCCGTAGCTGAGACCGTGGAAGGCATCAGAGCAATACAGGATGCCCGGGCGTCCGGTAGCGTAGCGCGCAAACTTGATGGCGGCTTCTACGGCCTCCGTACCGGAGTTACAGAAGAAGGCCTTGTCCAGGTGGGGTGTGTATGCCAGCAACTGTTCTGCGAGCAGTCCGGCCAGAGGTGACACATCCATCTGTACCAGATGTGGCAGCTGTGCAGTCAGCACTTCCTGTAGTGCAGCCACTACTTGCGGATGGTTTCGCCCGAGTGCGAATACCCCCCAGCCGGATAACAGATCAAGGTAACAGTGGCCCTCTGCATCATACAGATAGGCGCCGGTGGCGCGGGTGTAGCGCACATCAAAACCGATGGTCCGCAACACGCGAACCATCTGCATATTCAGGTGACGCTCGTGCAACGCATAGGCCTCATCACGCCGGTTGGCGAGCAAATCAAGAATTTTCATACATCCCCTGTGTGTGTAGCGGAGTCTGCCCTGTGCAGTCCCCATTGTATCGGGCAGGCAGCCCCGGGGTCAAGCCATGACAGCGGACGCAGTGGCCGGGGTCTTTCCCCTCCAGAGGGTCTGCCTGATATGCCAGTACAGTATCCGTGTTCACTGCACGAGCCTGCAACCTGCGTGTCAGGCCCGCACGGAGCGCAGCCCTCTCTGTCCTGGTTTCGGTTCTGACCCCCCCATGCATGGCACGCATGGGACGCCAGGACCCCCGTATAGGTACCGCAATCGGCGCGCATCTGCGAGCTGTCGCTGCAAGCCCCGGATAATCGGCAAAGTGCTGGATTGGCAGCCTTTCTGGTTGGGGGGAGGCTTGCACTCGGGGTGCGGATTCATGAATGGGGTAAATATACCGTGCGCGCAGTATTTTGCTGTTCAGGTGCAATTAATGCTCGCATCTGTCCGACAGACCGGGTAGAAATGGCACCGCCATGGAGGGTTCTGGCGATTTGACAGGGAGGGTTCGGCGGATGGGCTTCATTGCCACTGCGGTGGGGCTTGTGGCGTGCGCGGTACCACCGCCGTCGAGGGGGATGCATCTGTCGTCCGCGGGCATCCCTGCTGTGG
>DKIB01000078.1:0-211 GCA_002454015.1 Proteobacteria bacterium UBA6729 | reverse complement strand
CCTGGCAGAGGATGCGGGTCTGGGCCTGGATGTGCACCCTGAAGTTTCCGGCACGCTCAGCCTGTTGGTCAGGCACATGCCCCTGCCGATGCTGCTGGAGCGCATTGCCCGCCAGGCCGGGCTGCGGCTATATACAGCACGACAGCCATCTTGAGGTGTTGTCTGATCAGCCCTATGTATACAGTGGGTTGTACTGCCCTCGGTTTTCTGG
>DKIB01000105.1:19254-19819 GCA_002454015.1 Proteobacteria bacterium UBA6729 | reverse complement strand
GCATTAACAAAATTTATATTGAAAAAAAATAAAACTAAAAACACGTATAGAGATAGTTTCTGCATTTCAAATAATCCTAGCAAAATTATTAGAGCAAGTCAGTCTAGTCTAATTATAGGATTTCATAGGACAAACATGTGCTAAACATGTACGAAGCGAGATAAATTAATATTGAGGTTGTGTAAAATTCTTAAAAAATATATTAAAGTCCCCATATAACTACACTTCGGAGAGGTGGCTGAGCGGTTGAAAGCACTGGTCTTGAAAACCAGCAATGGGGCAACTCATTCGTGGGTTCGAATCCCACCCTCTCCGCCATAGCCGTTCAAAAATTCCGACTTGTGGAGGCGTCAACCCCAAGTGGCGTGCAGGGAATCCAAATTACGTGTCACTGCAACACAGAGGAATTGTGCCCGCTTACCCCTTGATATCTCACAACAGTTTGCCATGGCATCCAGGACCAGCACGGAATCTGCATCCCTGGGGAACACAGAGCAGGACACATCGTGATACCCGGTAATACATCTGGCCAGGACCTCAATAGCTGGAATGTATCCAGCGTAAC
>DKIB01000105.1:18308-19236 GCA_002454015.1 Proteobacteria bacterium UBA6729 | reverse complement strand
ACGGATAGGAACGGGATGTTTGCTCGTGCCACCGCCTTTGATGGGGATATCAGCGATTGGGATGTCGAAAATGTAGCTGATATGGATTATATGTTCCTTGAGGCCAGCGCCTTTAATCAGGATATCGGCGGATGGAACGTCGAAAAGGCAATTAACATGGGGGCCATGTTCAAATCCGCCTCTGCATTCGAACAGGATCCCGGTAGCTGGAATGTATCCAGCGTAACNNACGGATAGGAACGGGATGTTTGCTGATGCCACCACCTTTAATCAGGACCTTGGTGGACGGGATGTCGGCAAGGTAACGGATATGACCGACAGGTTCTCTGGTGCCAGCGCATTCAGCCAGAATCCGGGTCCCTGGTATATCATGACCACACTATCCATCAATGACGATGGAACCACCCTTACAATCCTGACCATCGCAGCGCAAAACAGCGTGCTGGATGGGCACAACCCAAGCGACGCACTGGCAGCGGGTGATCCTGCTGATCCAAATTTCACAATTACTGGCAAGGTTCTGAGTATCAGCGCCGTCAGTGCCAGAGAGGGAACATTTAATGTCCCGATTTCTGCAGCGGACGTGCCCTTCGGCACTGATAATACCAGAACGATAGAAATCGAACTCCGCAATCTGGAGGAGCTGCCACTATCACTATCCGGACTGGATGGCGAACCCGGTGTAACCCTTGATGATGTCAGGATTTTCTACTATGCTCATGCCATGCCTGTGGTGCCGGGTGATGGCAGTTCAGGCGGAACTCATGCTGCCCGTGTGCAGATGCTCGGCCCCTTGACTACCGATACTGAAGAGAATGTACTACGCAGGCTACTGCGCTCTGCCAATGCCCTGTCGGCTGATCTGAATGAGGATGGGAGTACAGATATTGAAGATGCTGCGGTGCTCTACTATTCTTTTGCCCTGGAA
>DKIB01000105.1:17246-18165 GCA_002454015.1 Proteobacteria bacterium UBA6729 | reverse complement strand
TGTGTCAGAATGGTTGTCGCCCCGCGACTTGTTGGGGGCGATGGATCAGTCTGGGAGGGCGATGAGATACTTGAGAGCATGCCGGGCAGCCGTGCTGCGAAAGATACTGCCCCTGCACACACATTCCGGAATGGACAAAGACGGGGGGATTCCAGCCTGGGTTATGAATAGCGATGGTCTGAGGACTTTCCAGGGCTGCGTAGCCACACCATGCATCTGCTGCATCGGGAGGGGCAGTGATGATTGTTGAGCTGGGTCATTTTTTCCTGGTGCTGGCTCTGGGGGTTGCCTTGTTGCAGGGGGGGGTGCCCGTGGTGGCGAGGCCCGCTGCGCAGCTGCAGTTTGGTTGTTTGCTGGTGGCGTTTGCGGCGTTGGTTTATGCCTTTGTGGTGCATGACTACACATTGGCCTATGTGGCGGCCAATTCGAATTCGCAGTTGCCATTGCGGTACCGGGTCACGGCGGTCTGGGGTGCACATGAGGGCTCCATGTTGTTATGGATTCTGATCTTGGCAGGCTGGACCATGATGGTGTCCATGCAGCGTGGTCTGGAGGCATTGTTTGCCCGGCGTGTGTTGGCTGTGTTGGGTTTGATCAGTGCCGGGTTCCTGCTGTTTTTGTTGTTTACTTCCAACCCCTTTTTGCGCCATGTGCCTGCCTCAGTGGAGGGTGCGGATCTGAATCCGCTGTTGCAGGATTTTGGGATGATCGTGCACCCGCCGATCCTGTATGTGGGCTATGTGGGCTTTGCAGTGCCATTCGCATTTGCTGTGGCTGCCCTGTGGGGGGGCTCCGCACATTGGGTGCGCTGGTGTCGTCCCTGGGCAGTGCTGGCCTGGGTGTTTCTGACCATCGGTATCGCGCTGGGCAGCTGGTGGGCATACTATGAGCTGGGCTGGGGGGGATGGTGGTTCTGGGA
>DKIB01000105.1:234-17161 GCA_002454015.1 Proteobacteria bacterium UBA6729 | reverse complement strand
GCTGGACACTGCTGTTGGCGATCGGCACCTTCACGCTCAGTATTCTGGGCACCTTTCTGGTACGTTCCGGGGTGTTGACCTCGGTGCACGCCTTTGCTACTGACCCGACACGGGGGGTTTTTGTACTGGTGCTGATCGGCCTGGTGGCGGGTGGCGCCTTGGTACTGTACGCTTGGCGGGCTCCCGGGCGTTCGGGTGGACACTTTCGCCCGGCATCCCGTGAGACCTTTCTGTTATGCAACAGTGTGCTGTTGACCATCAGCGTGTTGACCATCATGCTGGGGACCTTGTATCCGCTGGTGGTGGAGGCCCTGGGTGCCGGCAAGTTGTCTGTGGGTACGCCTTATTTTAATGCGGTGTTTGTACCGCTGGCGGTGCCCGTTATTCTACTGATGGGTCTTGGCATGATGGCACGCTGGCAGGGTGAGGCCTGGCGTGAGCTGCAGCGGCGTGCCCGTCCGGCGGTCTGGGCTGCCGGGGTCGTGGCGGTGGTATGCACCCTGACGGTCTCGGGCATGACGGCGGTGCTGGGTGTGGGTCTGGCCTTCTGGGTGCTCGCCAGTGTGGTAACGGTGGCGGGCGAGCGGTTGCGGTCACGGCAGTGGTCTGCCAGCTTTGCGGGGATGTGCGTGGCACACATCGGCCTTGCGGTTACGGTCTGTGGTATCGCGGTGAGCAGTCAGTACAGTGTAGAGTTGCATCGGCGGATGGCGGTGGGTGAGCAATTGGAGATGGCAGGGTATCGCTTTGCGCTGGTATCGCTTGCGGATCGCACGGGACCAAACTACAGTGCACTGGTGGCTCGCTTCCAGGTAGACCGTGCGGAGCGGCACGTGGCTACGCTGGTATCCGAGAGACGTCACTACACGCAGCGTGATACGATCCTGACCGAGGCAGGGATAGACGCAGGTCTGTGGCGCGATTTATATGTATCGCTGGGTGATGCGCTGGGTGATGGCGGTTACAGTGTGCGGCTGTATTACAAGCCGCTGGTGCGCTGGATCTGGTTGGGTGCAGTGCTGATGGCCCTGGGCGGCCTGCTGACCCTGTGGCGACGTTTTCCGGCAGCCGTCAGGACATGAAGACGCGGCGTTTGCGTTACGGGGTACCACTGCTGATGCTGGTGTTGTTGCTGGGTCTGCTGGGGTACGGGCTGCGCCTGGACCCACAGCATGTGCCCTCCCCGCTGGTGGGGCAGCAGCTGCCGTCTTTCACATTGCCACGGCTGGAGAATCCTGCTGCCCGCTTCGTTGCCGACGAGCCCTTCCTGCTCAATGTCTGGGCCTCCTGGTGTGTGAGTTGCCGACAGGAGCATCCCCTGTTGCTGGAGCTGTCGCAGGAACTGCCGATATATGGGTTGAACTATCGTGATGCACGTCCCGATGCACAGGCCTGGCTGGCACGTTGGGGAAACCCCTATATCGCCAGCGCTTATGACCCGGAGGGCAGAATGGGGCTGGCGCTGGGCGTGTATGCGGTGCCCGAGACCTTTTTGATCGATGCATCCGGGGTGGTGCGCTACAAGCATACCGGACCGCTGACACGTGAGGCGCTGGATATCCTGCGCGCTGCATGGTGAGGGGCGTCGCCCTGTTGCTGCTGGCGTTGTGGTTGCCGCCATCCTCCGGTGCTGATGCGCCGCTGTATTTTGAAGACCCCGCATTGCAGGCGCGTTATACAAGGCTGATCGGGGAGCTGCGTTGTCTGGTCTGTCAGAATCAATCGTTGGCTGATTCTCCGGCCCCTCTGGCCGACGACATGCGTCATGAAGTCTACAGGTTGATTCAGGCAGCTTACAGTGATCAGCAGATTGTGGCCCATCTGGCATCCAGCTTCGGTGACTTTGTGCATTATCGTCCACCGTTGCGCGGGGTTACCCTGCTGTTGTGGTTTGGTCCACTGCTACTGTTTATTATTGCTGTGGGTATTATTATTCACGCCGTGCGTGGGTATGTCCCCGAGGATGATTGAGTCATGATGTTCTGGTTGTTGGCAGGGTCAACCCTGGTCGGGGTCATCGGGGTGTTGCTGGTACGCGGTGTATACAGCGCCCCGGCACCGCTGTCGCGCTGGCGGCACAGGCTCTCCATCCTGATTGTGGTGCTGGTGCTGCCGCTGTTTGCGGTCCGGTTGTATCTGCAGCTGGGCTATCCTGAGCTGGCTGATGCAGCGAGCGAGGCCCAGGCCGTGGATGCCACCATCGCCAAACTGGACCGCCACTTGCAACGTCACCCTGACGATGCCGGGGGTTGGCGCACCCTGCTGCGCCTGCAGCTGTTTAGCCAGCGCCCCCGGGAAGCCGTGGCAGCAGCTGAGCAGGCATACCGTCTGCTGGGGGATGAGCCCGAGCTGCTGGGTCTGTACGCAGATGCCCTGATGCAGGCACAGGATGGGCGCGCCTCCGGGCCGCCCGATGTACTGGCACAACGTGCGCTGGCGCTGGACCCGGAACTGCCCATAGCGCTGTTTCTGGCCGGGCTGGCGGCGGCTGAGCGGGCGGACCGTGCGCTGGCTCTGGCCCACTGGAGTCAATTGCAATCCATACTCGGCATCGATCCATCGGTGACAGATCCGGCGGTTCCGGCACATGCCGGGTTCGCACTCAGCGTGCAGGTCTCGCTGGCACCGGAACTCGCGACCGCGGTTCGCCCGCAGGATATCCTGTATGTCTATGTGCGTGATCCTGCGGGACCACCGATGCCGATGGCTGCCGTACGTCACCCGGTCGGCNNATCACGGTGGTGCTGGACGACAGCACCAGCCTGCTGCCACAGTCGCCGCTGTCCGGGTTACAGCAGGGGGTCGTTGGAGCCCGTATCTCTCGCACTGGTCATGCCATGCCGCAAAGCGGTGAGCTGCAGGCGGATCCGGTTACCACCACCCTGACAGCCGGGCAGCTGATACAGCTGCACATTGCCCACCGCCGCCCCTGAGGAACGGTATACTCCTGCCAGTCAGTGCGGTTCCGGCTGGACCACCAGACCCTCGGCCTGCCGGTCGGCATGGTAGGAGGAGCGTACCAGCGGGCCGCTGGCCACATTGCTGAAGCCCAGACCCCGGGCCACCTCTGCCAGCTGCGCAAACTCTGCGGGGGGCACATAGCGTTGTACGGGCAGATGATGGCGACCGGGTTGCAGATACTGTCCCAAGGTTACCATATCGCATCGGTGGGCACGCAGATCCTCCAGTACGGCAACCACCTCAGCACAACTCTCGCCCAGGCCGAGCATCAGTCCGGATTTGGTGGGGAGGTGTGGATGCTGTTCCTTGAAACGTTGCAGCAGTTCCAGCGACCCATGATAGTTGGCCCCCGGTCGTACCGACTTGTACAGTCTGGGGACTGTCTCCAGGTTGTGGTTGAATACATCGGGCAGTGCTGTTTCCAGCTGTCTGAGTGCCGCCGGGATACGTTTTTTGAAGTCGGGCACCAGGATCTCCACACGCGCTTGCGGACAGCGGCTGCGCACCGCACGAATGCAGGCGCTGAAGTGCCCCGCGCCGCCGTCCCTGAGGTCATCGCGATCCACGGAGGTGATCACCACATAGGAAAGTTTCATGCGCGCGACACTGGTTGCCAGCCGTTCCGGTTCATCGGTATCGGGTGGCAGTGGACGTCCGTGTGCAACATCGCAGAATGGGCAACGGCGGGTGCACAGGGCGCCCAGGATCATGAAGGTGGCCGTACCCTTGCTGAAGCACTCCGGCAGGTTGGGGCAGGAGGCCTCCTCGCACACGGTATGCAGGCGTTGCTCGCGCAACAGGGCTTGCAGTCGTGCCACCCCGGTACCGGTCGGCAGGCGCACCCGCAGCCAGGGGGGTTTACGCAGTGGTTGTGCCGCGGGCTGTGGTCGTATCGCCCTCGGCAGGCGTGAGATTTTCTGCCAGCCGCGCTGCGGAATGCCTGCGCTGTTCACGGGCGTCGGGCGGCATACAGCCGTTCCAGCAGTATGGGGATCAATCGTGCCGCCGCCGTGGCGCTGTCGATCCGGCACCCCTGCGCCGCCAGGGAACTGATGCACAGACCCGGCATGCCGCAGGGATGGATGCGTGCAAACGGGGCCAGATCCGGGTTTACATTCAGCGCCAGACCGTGGTAGCTGCACTGTTTGCGGATACGCACGCCGACAAAGGCGAGCTTGCCCGTCCGGCTGTAGACCCCCGGTGCCCCGGGGCGGCGTTCGGCAGCGATGCCCAGGGTCTGCAACAGTGCAATGACGGCCTGTTCCAGGCAGTGTACATAGGCGCGGGGGCCGAGGCCGAGCCTGCGCAGATCCAGCAGCGGGTAAACCAGCAGCTGGCCCGGCCCATGATAGGTGGCCCGCCCGCCCCGGTCGCTGTATACCCGTTCAATGTCATCGCCATCGGGCTGCAGCAGATCCTCTGTGGACCGCGACAGGCCCAGGGTATACACCGGGGGATGTTCCAGCCACCAGAGTTCGTCCGGCTGGCCCGGCTGGCGCCGTTCAGTAAACTCCCGCATCCAGGCCCAAGCCTGGCGGTAGGATACACGGCCCAGGGCATGTACCCGCATCCCGTTCACATCGGACCCCCCGACCGCCGCTCCGGCGGTACCGCTCGCAGGGTTGCAGTGCTGCCGTTGGGGTGCCACGCCGACAGGTGTGGATACGCTATTCATGGCTGTAGAGTATACGCGAAGTGTCCGGGAGTGAACCGGCAGGTATCAGGCGCTCAGGTATCGGGTATAATGAGCCCGTCATGATCACAAGTAGCGCAGGGGTAGCGACAGCCCCGGCCGGAGGATATGCAATTGACTGAAAAATCAGACCACAGACCTGATGATGAACAGGCCGGGGCACCGGAGCCCACCGCCGCGTCGCCACAGGCCGCCACTGATGATGCGGATACGGAGGGGACGCGTTGGGGTGATGCAGACCAGGCAGGCACCGCGGCGCACGCCGAGGGGTGGACGCATGAGTTGGCACGCGACCTCAGGCAGCGCTCCGGGGACCGCAGCATGTGGGTGCGTCTGCTGTTCATGCTCATCTCCGCGGCACTCTTTCTGGTGATCTACACGTGGCTGATATGGTTTTTGGTGGTTTTCCAGTTCCTGAGCAAGCTGGTGACCGGCCACGCCAACCAGCAGCTGGTGTCGGCCAGTGATCGGCTGGTCCACTATGCAGGGGAGTTGCTGGCCTTCCTGTTGTATCGCACTGAGCAGCGGCCCTGGCCGTTCGGTCAGGCGGACACTTAGGACGGCACACTCAGGGTCACGACCTGCCTGTCGCCGCGTCGGTTGCGTAGAGACGGAACCATTATGTCGGCGGTTTCGATGAGCAGGCTGCGCCTCGGCATCCCGGGGTTCAGTTATTCCGATCTGCATGATCCGGCTCGACTGTCGGCGTTGCTGACGGTCTTTGATACGGAGTTGGAACATGAGCACCCCGCCCTGTATGTTCGCTACAGGGCCTACCATGACTCCGTCGGCGCCGGGCTGAGTCCCACAGAACTGTCTGCCCTGCTGGTGGAGCTGGCCGTGTCGGTGGCCGCCTTTCTGGGCCGCCTGTTTGGAATCAGTCGCGAGTTGGCAGACAGTCGGGCCCGGATCCTGCAGGAGATGCAGACCGTGTACGGTTTTCGTGCCTGGCTGGTCAAGCGACTGCAGCCATCAGCCGATGCCCCGGATGTGGACCCGGAGGCCCTGCGCGATACCGTGGATGCGGTGTTGCAGGCCCTCGCACCTGCGGTCGGGATGCACGATGACCGTGAATTGGCGCTGTGTATGGCCGGCTCCCGATTGCTGCACTGGCAGGTGGCACTGGCGGGCGAGGATGCGGCATCGGTGCGCAGCCAGACCCGGGCTGCACTGCAGGGCATCAGTGGTGCTGATGCTGACCCGGAGTCGCTCATTGCGTCGCTGCTGAATGCCCTCGCCGCCTGGTGCAGGCTGTGTCTGCAACACCCGGAACTTGAGCCCGGCGCCGACGCGTGGAGTTGTCTGAAGGTCCCCGGTCGTCTGGACCCGGAGCAGCTGGTTACACAGCAGCTTGAGGTGCGCGATGCACTGCCCCGCTGGGTAGCCCCCGGGCACCGCCTGCGCCGCCGCGATGGCTTTGCGCTGACCGACCTGCGCGCCGACCTGCGCCAGGTGCTCTATGAAGTGGAGCACTGCATCTATTGCCACGAACGCAACACCGACTCCTGCTCCAAGGGCATGCCGGACCGCCGCAAGGGGGGCTTTCGCAGCAATCCGCTGGGCGTAACCCTGACCGGTTGTCCGCTGGACCAGAAGATTTCCGAGATGCATTGGCTCAAGCGCCAGGGGGACAGCCTCGGTGCGCTGGTCCTGGTGATGCTGGATAACCCCATGTGTCCGGGCACCGGGCATCGCATCTGTAATGACTGCATGAAGGCTTGTATCTACCAGAAGACCGAGCCGGTGGATATCCCGCAGATCGAGACCCGGGTGCTGACCGATGTGCTGGAGCTGCCCTGGGGATTCGAGCTCTATGATCTGCTGACACGCTGGAACCCGATCAACGCCAAACGCCCCTGTGCACTGCCTTATAACGGCAAGAACATGCTGGTAGTGGGGATGGGCCCCGCCGGGTATACCCTGTCGCACTATCTGCTGAATGAAGGCTTCAGTGTGACCGGCGTGGATGCCCTGAAGATCGAGCCACTGCCGGAGTCCCTGGTCGGTGCACCGGGCCGTGCACCGCAGCCGGTGCATTCGGTGCGCAAGGAACTTTATGAGTCTCTGGATGATCGTTGCGTGCTGGGTTTTGGCGGGGTGGCCGAGTATGGCATCACCGTACGCTGGGACAAAAACTTTCTGAAGCTGATCTACCTGAATCTGGTCCGACGGCGCAACTTCCGCTGCTATGGTGGCATACGTTTTGGGGGCACCCTGACCATAGACGATGCCTGGGAACTGGGTTTTGATCATATTGCCCTGGCCACGGGTGCCGGCAAGCCGACCATTATCGGCCTGCGTAACAATCTGATCCGTGGCATCCGCAAGGCATCAGATTTTCTGATGGCCCTGCAGCTGAGTGGCGCGGCGCGCCGTGATGCCCTGGCCAACCTGCAAGTGAGCCTGCCCGCCGGGGTGATCGGCGGGGGGTTGACCGCGATGGATACTGCCACCGAACTGCTGGCTTACTACCCGGTGCAGGCGGAGCGTACCCTGCGTCGCTATCGTGCCCTGACAGAACAGGGCTCCGTAGCAGAACTGCGGGCCGGTTTTGATGCGGAAGAACTGACTTGGCTGGATACCTTTCTGGAGCATGGTCGGCAGCTTGAGGCGGAGCGGCAGCGCGCTGCTCGGGCGGGTGAGTTACCCGACTTCGTCCCGCTGCTGCAGTCCTGGGGTGGCGTTACCCTGTTCTATCGCGGCGACATCACGGATTCCCCGGCCTACCGACAGAGCCATGAGGAGATCAGCAAGGCCCTGGAGGAGGGTATCTATCTGGCTGAGCGACTGGTGCCGACAGAGGCGCAGGCCGATGCCTGTGGTGCCTTGTGTGCGGTACGCTTTGCACACCGCGAGCGTGCTGCCGACGGCAAGTGGCGCGAGACCGGACGCAGCACCGAACTGCCCATGAAAAGTCTGTTCATTGCGGCAGGCACCTCGCCCAACACCATCTATGAACAGGAACATCCCTATAGCTTCCGCATGGCAGAAAAATTCTTCCAGTGCTATGTGCCTGGCCAGGGCGACGTCGATCAGCCCGAGCTGGAAGCGGTCGATGCTGCCCCCCTCAAGTCCGGTCGCCCCACGCCGTTTACCTCCTACAGGCACCGGGGGCGGTACATCACCTTCTACGGTGATGTACACCCCACCTATGCAGGCAGTGTGGTCAAGGCCATGGCCAGTGCGCGCGAATGTTATCCCGCCGTTGTGCAATTATTTGCTGCCGGGCTCAAGTGCCTCAAGGCGGACGAACAGCCTGCCCGTGACCGCCAGCTGGCTGCCCTGCACAGTCGCCTGGACGAGCTACTGAAGGCTGAGGTAACCGCCGTGCATGAACTGGCACCCAACATTATTGAGGTGATTGTCAAGGCGCCCATGCAGGCCCGCAAGTTTGAGCCGGGTCAGTTCTATCGCGTACAGGACTATGAGACCCTGGCACCACGGGTCGGCAATACCCGGTTGAGTGCAGAGGGCCTGGCACTGACCGGGGCCTCTGTAGACAAGGAGCGCGGGCTGATCTCACTCATTGCCCTGGAGATGGGTAGCTCATCCAGACTGTGCCGATATTGGCGGCCGGGTATGCCGCTGGTGGTGATGGGGGTGACCGGCAGTGCCACCCACATTCCCCGCCAGCGTAACGTGCTGCTGGCAGGGGGCGGCCTGGGCAATGCCGTGCTGTTCTCTATCGGTCGGGCACTACGCGCCGCCAACTGTCGTATCCTGTACTTTGCCGGTTACCGCAAGGCCAGCGACACCTTCAAGATGGAAGAGATCGAATACTCAGCCGACACCATCGTGTGGGCGGTAAACCCCGGTGGTGGCAGTATTGCCCCCCGGCGCCCGCAGGACCGCTTCCATCAGGGCAACATCGTTGAGGCCATGTGTGCCTACGCCGATGGCAGTCTGGGCGAAGCGGTCACCCCGATGCAGGACATCGATCACATCATCACCATCGGCTCGGATCGCATGATGGCAGCGGTGGCCCATGCCCGGCACCATGCACTCAAGCCCTTCCTGAAGCCTGATCATCAGGCTATCGGTTCCATCAACTCACCGATGCAATGCATGATGAAGGGCATCTGTGCCCAATGCCTCTGCAAACACAATGACCCCGATACCGGTGAAGAGTACTTCGTCTACTCCTGCTACAATCAGGATCAGGAGCTGGATCGTGTCGACTTTGATAACCTCCATGCCAGGCTGCGTCAGAACTCCGTGCAGGAAAAACTCTCCGCTCTGTGGTTGCATGCACTTGAGGATCGATGAGCGGGGGGTCCGTGCGCACAGGGTAGCCACCGCACGTGCCCCCGAATCGGGAACTCCCATCCCCGTCCGGCTCGTCCGGGTGCGACGCGCCTCTGGTACGCAGCCCCCGCACTACCGCCCACAGCGCATCAATATGCAGCGTGTACCAGCCGTGCCCCCAACACCGGATTCATGGGGGCCTCACAGCACCTCAAAGCTGTCCACCAGCACGATCTCGCAATCGTCATCCTCCCGGCTTGTTGAGGTGATCCACTCGTCACCCCCGATCACATTAACGAGGAAGCCCTTCAGGCGGATCTGCTGGCCCGCATCGGCACGCAGCAAGCTCTGGTACACCTCAACACTGGCCGGTAGCATATGCATATTTGCCCAGCTGTTTGTCCGCTCAGGATTTTCGTACCACGCGTTGCTGTCGGGTTGCACCACACCCCTGCGTGAATGCTGCCTGATTTCAGTGCCCTCCCAGGCAACCTCCTCCCCCAGGATGCCCCAGGACAGCATCATGTCTATTGGACTGATATCCGTTGCGCCGCCGTAGCGATAGCGTTTCTTGTGCACCAGCAGGGCCTGCATCTGAAAGCTTGCAATCGGTGTGATGCGGTAGTTCTTGTAGATCCGTACCGACTGGGGCGATGTATAAAGTTGCTGGAGCGGTGGCTGTGCTATGGAGAGTTCCGGGCTGTACGCAAACCCCAGTGCTGTCGGAATCGTTGTCCTCACTGCAATCGTGCGGCCCTGTACCGCCAGCATCAGCACCAGCACCAGGCCCCCCGTTGCCACCCATCCAAACACTGTTTTCATCCCGCTATTCCTCCGTTCTGCATTGATTATAGCCGTTCCGGCACAGCCTCGCCATTGATTTGTAAACCCCAGGGTATACCCACGGAACCTGTGTCCTGCGCCGCCCCACAGCGGGGCGGTGAGGTCAGGGGGATGGACGGCGATCAGGGCAGGAGCCGCCCTTGCTCAGCCCTGTCCCGGCACAGCCCCCAGGGTAGACACGCTACGGTTGAGCCCGGTGCTGGACCCCATCGGCCCGGGATATCCCCGCCGACTTGCGCGTTGACAGCCCTTGCCTTGCGGAGCTGCGTTCAGGGTAGCGGGGGTTGGCGGTCAAGCAGCGCCATGCGGACGGTGGGTCATGGCGCGGTCTGTGCACCCCCCCGCCTGCAGTGCTGATTCAGACATTGAAGCGGAAGTGGGCCACATCGCCGTCCTGCATGATGTAATCCTTGCCCTCCGAGCGGCACTTGCCGACCTGGCGGGCCTCCTGCTCGCCACCGAGTTCCAGGTAGTCCTGGATGGAGGTGACCTCAACGCGGATGAAGCCACGCATGAAGTCGGTGTGGATCAGGCCTGCAGCAGCGGGGGCGGTGGCCCCCCGGGGAAAGGTCCAAGCGCGCACTTCCTTTGGATCCGCAGTATAGAAGGTCTGCAGGCCGAGCAGTTCATAGCCGGTGTGGATAAGGCGGTCCAGGCCGCTCTGCGCAAGGTGCAGAGCCTTGAGGAACTCCTTGCGATCATCCGGCTCCAGGGTCGCGATCTCGGCCTCAATGCGGGCACAGATGGTAACGTCAGGGGCCTGTTCCCGAGTGGCCA
The DNA here is from genome assembly GCA_002454015.1 of Proteobacteria bacterium UBA6729. GTDB lineage: Bacteria > Pseudomonadota > Gammaproteobacteria > Porifericomitales > Porifericomitaceae > UBA6729. Next base: position 6,642 of record DKIB01000105.1, on the reverse strand, counting down.
GTGCCTGCAGCGGGGTGGTGCCCATCTCCTGTTCGGCGATATTGGCGATCAGCATCAGGGGCTTGCTGGTCAGTAGCTGCAGCGCGTGCGGCTGTTGCGGATCCGGCTGTAGTCGCAGGGGGAGCCCTGCAGACAGACCTTCTTGTACCTGCAGTAACCGGGCGTGGACCCGGCGACTGTGCGGGTCGCCTGCACCAGCGGCCCCGCTGACCCTGGAGATGGCGCGGGTAACGCTCTCCAGATCGGCCAGGCACAGCTCGGTGATGATGAGCTCGTAGTCATGCTCCGGGTCGACCCGGTTCTCTACATGGGAGATGTCATCGTCTGCAAAGCAGCGCAGCACCAGGGCGATGGCCTGGGTCTCACGGATGTGTGCCAGGAAGCGATTGCCCAACCCTTCCCCCCGGGAGGCCCCCCGAACCAGCCCGGCGATATCCACGAAGCGCATACAGGCGGGGGTGATGGCATCGGGCTTGAGCAATGTCGCCAGGCGGTCCAGTCGCGGGTCCGGAACCGGCACCACACCCACATTGGGCTCCACGGTACAGAATGGATAGTTTTCGGCAGCCACACCAGCACTGGTCAGGGCGTTGAACAGGGTAGATTTGCCGGCATTGGGCAGGCCGACGATGCCGCACTTGAAGCCCATCAGCGGGTGTGCAGGGTGCGCATGGCCGCCTGCATACGCCCATCCAGCACATCCGGGATGACCGCGGCGGCTGATTCCATGGCCTGCAGCATCAGGGCGCGTTGGGCGTTGTCGGGAGGCTGTAGTACATAGCGGATCACCTGACTGCTGTCGGTGGGGCGGCCGATACCGATCCGCAGGCGACAGTAGGCCTGACTGTGTAGCCGGTCGGTGATATCCTGCAGGCCCAGATGCCCCCCCAGACCGCCCCCTTCTTTCAGGGTGGCGTGGCCGGGTGGCAGGTCCAGGTCATCGTGGATGATCAGCATCTCCTCCGGCGACAGCTGCAGTTGATCCCGCACCCGCGCTACGTCTGTACCGCTTTCGTTCATGTAGCTGCCGGAGTGCAGCAACCAGAAGCGGGTTGCCCCCAGGCGGGCCTCCAGCAGGCATCCCGAGCCCTTGAAGCGCTTGACCGGGCGGGGCTCCAGCTGCTGTTGCAAGTGTTCCAGAAATTGCAATCCGGCATTGTGGCGAGTCCGCAGATAGCGTCTGCCCGGGTTGCCCAGGCCTGCGAGGAGCCGTGGCGGCGGCTTCACGTGGTGGCAGCCGGATCCTCCGTCTCCGCCGCGGGTTCGGGCGTGTCGGCCTGTTCGGCTTCTTCCTCGGCCGTTGCTGATACCCTCGGCAGGTGCACCGAGACCACGGGTTGTGTGAGGTCTCCACCATGCAGCAGGGCATGCAGCTGCACGCCTTGTGGCAACTGCAGATCGCCCAGATGCAGGGACTGCCCCAGTGCCAGTTCCGCGAGGTCCACCGCAATGAACTCGGGCAGGTCACGTGGCAGGCAATGGACATCCACATCGGTCAGGATATGGCTGACGATGCCGCCGTCCTCGCGCACCCCCGTGCAGCGGTCTTCATTCAGGAAGTGCAGTGGCACACGCATGGTCAGGGGTACATGCTGATCGATACGCTGCAGATCTATATGGATGGGCCGCGAGTTGACCGGATGGCGTTGCAGGTCCTTCAGTACCACACTGTGCTCCTCGCCCTGATCGATGATCAGCTTGAGGATATGTGAATAGAAGGCCTCGTGGCCCAGGCGTTGCTCCAGCGTCTCGGCATCAAATGCCAGAGTAACAGGCTGTTGTTTGCAGCCATACATCACCCCGGGCAATTTGCCGACACGCCTGAGTCGGCGACATGCCGACCGCCCCCGGGTTGACCGGGGTTCGGCATGCAACGTAAATTGCAGTCTTGGTTCTGCCATTGTCCTTACTCCATTTCTGTGGCGTCGTCAGTTGACGAACATTGAGCTCAGGGATTCCCCCTCGCAGATGCGCCGCATGCTCTCGGCAAGCATGGTGGCAGTGCCGAGCTGGCGGATCTTCTTGCACCCGGTCGCTGCTTCCAGCAGGGGTATGGTATCAGTGACGACCAATTCATCCAACTCCGAGTCATCAATGTTCCGGATGGCTGCCCCGGAGAGCACCGCATGGGTGCAGTAGGCGCTGACCCGGCGCGCGCCGTTCTGCTTGAGGGCAGTGGCGGCCTGGCACAGGGTGCCGGCGGTATCCACAATATCGTCGATAATCACGCAGGGACGGTCGCTGACATCGCCGATGATGTGCATCACCTCGGATTCATTGGGCTTGGGACGGCGCTTGTCGATGATGGCCAGCTGTGCATCCTCCAGCTGCTTGGTCAGGGCGCGCGCCCTGATCACCCCGCCTACATCCGGCGAGATGACCGCTACCGGGCCCTGCAGGCACTTCCAGATGTCCCCGAGCAGGATAGGCATGGCATAGACATTATCCAGCGAGATATCGAAGAATCCCTGAATCTGCTCGGCATGCAGATCTACCGTCAGTACCCGGGAAATACCGACGGCGGCAACCATATTGGCGATGACCCTGGCGGAAATGGGCACCCGGGTCGAGTAGGGGCGACGGTCCTGACGGGCATACCCCATGTAGGGGATCACCGCCGTTACCCGGTAGGCCGAGGCGCGACGCAGGGCATCCGTCATGAAGATCATCTCCATCAGGTGGTCATTGACCGGGGCGCACAGCGACTGGATGATGTAAATGTCCTGATTGCGGACATTCTGTTCAATCTCCACCATGATTTCACCGTCGCTGAATCTTTCCAGACGGGTCCGGCCCAGTGGCAGGTGCAGACGGGCGGCAATCTCGCTGGCCAGCGGGCGGTTGGCGCTGCCGGAGAAGATCATCATGTTGGCAATAGGCATGGGCTGGGGTCCAGTAGCACGGGATGAACGCGGATGGTACCCGAGTCGCCACTCAGGGTCAAGCGCAGTATCCAGCGACAGTGAGCCCGGAGCGGGAGGCTGTTGCCAGTGACAGTGCGCCTGCATGGGCAGAACAGGAGGGTCGGGTCCACCTCGTTGTCGGCACTGGCCCTGCTACCGGGGCGTGTCGCGGAGCAGTGCTGTAGCGTGATACCCGGCGGAACAGCGGATTTGCGGGAGATAAAACTCGCCGTTGCGCCAGAACAGGCGGACAGGGCCGCTGGCCGGGTCCGCATAAGCGATTGAAAGGATTGAAGATAAAGGCCCCGCCTTCGAGCCCCGACCGAGCCCGGGCTTGTACCCGCACACCACAGGGGCAGACAGGCTGGAACAGGCCACGCCGGTTCCTCCACGCAGCCCCCGCGCTGCCATCCGGGCCCGGCTCCAGCCTGTCTCCGGGTGAATCTGCCCGCGCCCGTTCATGCGCAGAGCCTTGCCCGGACCGAGAGCCGGTCTGCCACCCGTGGCGTACCGCCTGCCGTGAAGGAGTCAACCATGCAGCGCGAGCGGGAACCCATACGACCGCGCTCTTGGGTAGTCGGCCCTGAAAAACCCGGATCCAGGCCGGAATGGATTGAAAAAGGCGCGTTCTACCCTCTATGCCAGACGCAAGTGTGAACAGGCCCTGGTTGACCTGAGGCCCACGACTTGCTTGGCAGGACTCGGGTGTCCAGAAAATTGAGGGCAGTGCAGGTGTCCAGCGACATCCGGATTGCCGGGTTTTCCCGCCTGAGGGGAGTCTGCCTGAGGTCTTGGTGGGGCCTCTTGGCAGGCACCGGGGACTGTGTCGTAGGCTACTGCTCTGTATACAAGGACAGGTGTTGGATCAATGCGCGTTGCATATTCCATCAACATCTGACGGATGTCTGGAGACAGCATGGCGCCACTCACCAAAACCACCGTGTGCATTGACTGCCTGCACCCATTCGTCAAGGGACAGCCGCTTCGTGTGGCTCTGTTCATCATCCTGTCCCTTTACCTCCAGAATCAGATGCTTGCCATTACTCAGCCGAATAATAAAATCAGGATAATATTTTCGCACCACTCCCTTGTGGGTGTACAGCACGAAAAACCCTATATGATCATTCTTGACAAAGGCCTGCACCTTCTCCGAGCGATCCAGCTTGAATGCCTCCGTCGCTTCCCAACCACTGTCGTAGACGCAGAGATTGATATGCGATTTATGTGTCCACTCACAGGGTTTCTTGGTAAACCATGGCCTTGCATCCGCGGTAGAGCGAACTGGCTGCTCTGTACTAAAAACAGGGGTCAATACTTTCGTATTCTGGACGCTGATGAATGACCAGAGATGGTTGATAATCTTGCGCATGTTCAGAATGATAAACACCCTTCGCTTCTTTTCATCACCAAGGGAGATGGTGTCTGTCAATTTATCCGACCTGAGGAACTGTTCCACAAAGCCAACCAACTGGGCTATGAAAAGCACCTCACTGCCATGCCACTGTGACTGCTTCGAATTATAGATTTCTGCAGCGATCTCAAATGCAAATGTTTGCATGCGTACCTCCTTCGCCAGACGCTCCATGTCCAGAATCGTTCTCAATCCAGGATGTGGTCTGCCTGCAATCACATCTCCCATTTCCGCCTCAGTTATATTGTAGCGATCCAACGGGATGCTGGTCAGCCTGCTCCAGTCCAGTTTCAGGGCATACCTGTACTCCCTGTCAATACGCACAACATTAGGCCAACTCAATGCATATTGCTGCTTTTCCGCAACTGGCTCAATCCTGGTTTTGGGAGGCAGTGGTGGTGGGTTGTTCTCCGTTGCCTCGCATGGCAGAAAGGAAAAAGGCACACCAAAAACATTGACGTACTCAGGATCAAGCTGCCCTTCTGCATTTAACTCATACGAAACCCGGCGTAGCCCGCGTCCTACCACCTGCTCACAAAGCAATTGACTGGAAAATGCTCGTAGTCCCATGATATGAGTGACTGTTTTTGCATCCCAACCCTCTGACAACATCCCCACAGAAATAACATTCCGTATTTGCTCGCCGGGCTTGCCCTTCTGCCCGATGGTGTCCACAGTGAGTCTTAATTGCTCCGCCCGCTGCTGTTGGGTCAACTTGGCTGGTTTTGCCCTTGCGGTGATCTCCTGTGTTGTATCCGCAATTTCTGCGCTCCGCAAGGCCTTGCTGTCTATCTGTAGCATATATTCAGGCTGGCACAGGGCCAGGACTCGCACGTGCTGGTGTGTAAACGCGTATTTGATTCGAGACGATGTTTCAATGCGATTCGCCACGGTTATCATGACCGGCGGAGGATTCTCCGGTGGCCACGAGTCCTGGGTCTCCTGCCAGCTGCTACCAAGCAGGTTATACGCGTTCAGCACCAGGTCCGGCAAACGTTCAGACTCATCGGCCTCGCGGGTCAGATCATCCTTTACCTCCGGATTCATAAAGATATGGTAGATTCTGGAGCGCATATCTGCCGTTACCATGGCATCATCCCGAGTCGGAACACGCGGGGTCTTTACTAACCCCGACTCAATTGCATCATTCAGGCCAAAATCCGACACGATCCAGGGAAACAAGGCCTCTTCCTGCTCGCTGTTTGGAGAAAACGGGGTGGCAGACAGATCAAAACATCGCAGTATACCCACCTGCTTGTGGATTCGGTCCAGGCCCCCAACCCATATCGTTGCTTCTTCGATACTGTCTGTATCATCACGCCGGGTTTTTCCACTTGCCTGGAGGCCCTTGCGCCATGCATGGTGTGCCTCATCATTGATCACAATGATATCTCCGGCAGTTGCCATGTCCCCCAATACCTTGTGAGTGTACGCCTCTACGCTGATCTCAATATGCCCCCGCTTGTCCACTGAACGCAGCTGTTTCTTCTCAATCTTGCGCTTGATCTTGTCCTCTGTATCCCAGGTCAATGCATGCCAATTGTGAATCAGAACCCTGCCTTGCCGCAACTTGTCCATCAACGCGGCAGGGACAATGTTGAATTCCTCGTAATAATTCTGCTCATTTGAGGGCTGCAGAACCTGTAGGCGACTCTTGATTGTCAATCCCGGAGCAACAATAAACACATTCCGACTGAACCGGGCATCCGCCGGGTAAGCAATCTTGTTCAAAAAGTTCCATGCAATAATCATGGCCATAACGATGGTCTTGCCGGATCCGGTGGCCATCTTGTTGCACCAGCGCTCAAATTCCCCCCCATCACCGCCAATGTCAATCCCGGCCCTGTCTCGGGCGGGTGCCTCAGTCAGCCAAATCAGCGTTTCTATAGCCTCCAGCTGACAGAAGAAGAACCTTTTCTCCTGATCCTCATCCAGATCATGCCAATGCTCAAGCAAACGCCGGGTGATGCCGGTAACACCAGCATATCCTCCCTCTCGCCATCGCTTGACCCGCCCCCGAATCTGGTTGACCAGCGGTATTTCCACAAAAATGCCGGGATCATCAAAGCCCTGGGCATCTGGAGTGGCTCGCAC
>DKIB01000105.1:0-162 GCA_002454015.1 Proteobacteria bacterium UBA6729 | reverse complement strand
TGATAATCAGTCTGTCAATCTGTGTGCTCATGAAACATTTTTCCTGAAACCAAACCAGCTACGATGCCAACGGCGCTTTCCAGGCGTCATAAACCATGGATGTCTGGCCCAGACTATTTTGCCATTTGTAAGCCAGTAGTGTACTGCCCTCGATTTTCTGGA
>DKIB01000072.1:298-4664 GCA_002454015.1 Proteobacteria bacterium UBA6729 | reverse complement strand
CTCCAGGCTGAGGATGCGGTCTATGCGGAAGGTGCGGTCTGCCTGGCGGAGGGTGCAGTGGGCCTTGAGGGCGTGGAATTCTACGTTGTGGAAGGTTTCGGTGGAGAGGTCTCTGGGGATTATGGTGCGGGTGGTTTGGGTGTCGTTGCGGTCGAGGTAGGTCATGTGGAGCTTTTGGTTGGCCTGGATGGCCTGGGTGAGCTGGGTGATGATGTGGGGGGTGTCGATGGATTGGGTGCGGAGCTTGATCAGGAACTGCTTGACGCGGTGATCTACGCGGATGTGAGCTGGGCTCAGGGGTTTCTGGAGGGTGATGCCGGTGAGGGTGGTGCAGCGGCTGAGGGCTACATAGAGCTGGCCGGGGGTGAAGATGCCGCTGGAGATGTTGACGCTCTGGAAGGTCAGGCCCTGGCTTTTGTGGATGGTGATGGCCCAGGCGAGTCTGAAGGGGTATTGGATGAAGCTGCCGACGGCTTCGGTGGTGATGGTTTTGTTTTTGAGGAAGACCTTGAAGACCTCCCAGGTGTGGGGTTTGACCTCTACGGTGTTGCCGTTCTGGAGTTGGATCTCCAGGGGGTCGGTGGCGGTGATGGTGCCGATGGTGCCGTTCACCCAGCGTTGTTCCTGGTCGTTGTTCAGCATCATGATCTGGGCTGATTCCTTGAAGTTGAGGGTGGTGGCGGTGGGGTAGTACTCCTTGCCGAAGTCGCCTTCGATCTCGGCCTGGGAGCTGTGGAGTCGGGTGGGGAGCTCGCTGAGGTAATCGTGGTTGATGCGATCCGCCTGGCGGTTGGTGGCGGTCAGGCTGATGGAGTGGGTGGCGGGTTGGCAGCGTTGGTTGAGGTCGCTGAGATCCTGGGGGGTGGAGGTGCTGTTGCGGATGCGGTTCAGGATGCTGATGAAGTGTGCATCGTGCTGGCGATAGACCTGGTGGAGCTGGATGAACTGGATGTTGAGCAGGGGGAAGGCGTGGGCACTGTAGAAGTACGGGCCGTCATAGTAACTGCTGAAGATCTCTTGCTCCCGGGCCTTGACTACGGGGGGCAGTTGGTAGAGGTCGCCGACGAAGACCATCTGCACGCCGCCAAAGGGGCTGGTGTTGGGACCGTAGATGCGCAAGAAGACATCCATGCAGTCCAGGAGGTCGGCGCGGAGCATGGAAGCTTCGTCGATGATCAGGGTTTTGAGCTTGGGGTAGAGCCTGGGGTAGCGGGGGCGGATCTTGCGATCCTGAATCTTCTGGGGGGTGACATCGATGGAGAAGCTGAAGAAGCTGTGGACGGTCTGGCCGCCGATGTTGAGGGCGGCTACACCGGTGGGGGCCAGCACTACGGGGCGCGGGGTGGTGTGTGCGCAGTGGTAGCGCAGCAGGGTGGTTTTGCCGGTGCCGGCCTTGCCGGTGATGAACAGGTTGCCGCCCTGCTGGAGTTGCTGCAGGGCCTGTTTGAACTCGGGGTTGAGGTCGATCATGCGCGTTGCCGGGCCGCTTCAAACAGGGCGATGGCCGCGGCGACGGAGACATTCAGGCTGGTCACGCTGCCGTGCTGGGGGATACGGACCAGGGTGTCGCAGTAGCGGCGGGTGAGCGTGCGCAGGCCGCGGCCCTCGCCACCCAGCACCAGCAGGGTGGGGGGTCTGAGGTCCACGCTGTAGAGGCTCTGCGGGGCATCGTGTGCCATGCCCACGGTGTGCACGCCCTGTTGCTGGATGTGCCGGATGGCTTGGGCCAGGTTATGTCGGTACAAGGGGATACGCTCGGCGGCCCCGCTCGCTGCCTTGCGGGCGGTGGGGGTGAGCTCCGCCGCCCGGTGCCGGGGGGCGATGATACCCTGCCCGCCTGCGGCATCCAGGGCGCGCATGCAGGCGCCGAGGTTGTGGGGATCCTGCACCCCGTCCAGGGCCAGCAGCAGGGTGTCGGGCCGGATGCGGAGTTCGCTGAGCTCGGGGGGCCTGCCGGAGTCACGGATCAGCAGCGCCCCCTGGTGCAGTTCGCCGGACAGGGCGCGGGAGATGCGCCGGGCGGAGACATTGTGCACGGGGATGTCGTGGGCGGCGGCCAGGGCACGCAGTTCCTCCAGGTCGCTGCGTTGCGCATCCAGCCAGAGCTCTCCCCGACCGGATGGCAGGGCATGGCGCACGGCATGGAGGCCGCAGATCTGTTCCATGGAACTCAAATCAGTCTGAGGTCAATGCGCCGGGTGTCCATGTCCACGCGCACGAGTTTGACGCGCACGGCCTGGCCCATGCGAAAGCTGCGCCCCAGGCGTTCCCCGCGCAGCACCAGGGCCACGCGATCATAGTGATAGTAATCCCCGGGCAGGGTGCTGACATGTACCAGTCCATCCATCAGCAGCCCCTGCAGTTCCACGAACAGACCGAAGGCCTGCACATTGGTGATGATACCACTGAACTCCGTGCCGACGTGATCCTTGAGGTAGTCACACTTGCACCAGCGCACCACGTCGCGCTCGGCCTGCTCGGCGCGCCGCTCGCGGGTGGAGCAGGAAACGGCGTGGCCCTTGAGTGCGGGGCTGCTTTCCCCCTTCAGGGCGCGGTGCACCAGCACATCCGGATAGCGGCGGATCGGTGAAGTGTAGTGAGTGTAGTGCTTGAAGTGCAGGCCGAAGTGACCTTGGGACTGGTGGCTGTAGATGGCGAGCGGCATGCTTCTGAGCAGCAGGGTCTGCACCAGCGGTCCGAGCTGCTGCTGCCGGGCCTGCTGCAGGACCTCTGCATAGTGGGTGATGTTGGGGCGACCCTTGCCCCCCAGGGAGAGGTTGAGCCCCTGCAGGGCGGCCCGCAGTTCCTCCAGGCGCTCCGCGGGTGGGGGTTCGTGAACGCGATACAAGGCGGGGTGTTTGCGCCGTTGCAGGGTTTGTGCCGCGGCCACATTGGCGGCCAGCATGCATTCCTCGATCAGGCGGTGGGCATCGTTGCGCTGGACAGGGGTGATCGCACTGATGCGGTCATCTGCATCGAAGTCCATGTGCACCTCCTCCGTCTCAAACTCCAGCATCCCGGCACGGGCGCGGCGCTCGTGCAGCAGTGCATACAGGCGAAACAACTGCTGCAGGTGCGGGGGTGCCTTGCGACTGTCCTGCAGGGCCGCCACCTCGTCGTAGCTGAGCCGCGCCTGACTGCGCAGGGTCGCCGGGAAGAAACGACTGTGCAGGGGGTTGCCGCTGCCATCCAGGTGCAGTTCGCAGGCCATGCACAGGCGATCCTCCCCCGGTATCAGCGAGCACAGCTGGTTGCTGAGCACCTCAGGCAGCATGGGGATGACCTGGGTCGGGAAGTATACGGAGGTGCTGCGGCGGGCGGCCTCGGCATCCAGCGCGGTGCCCGGACGCACATAGTGGGAGACATCGGCGATGGCGACCAGCAGGCGCCAGCCCTGCCCGTCCGGCTCGCAGTAGACGGCATCGTCAAAATCGCGGGCATCAGCACCATCGATGGTAACCAGCGGCAGTTCGCGCAGATCCTCCCGGTCCGGGGTGTGGCGCACCGGTTGTGGCAGAGCCTTGAGTTCTGCCTCCACAGCGGCGGGCCAGTCGGTGGGCAGATCGTGGGCATGGGCGATCAGGGTCATGGCCAGGTGCAGCGATGAGCGGGCCTGCACCAGCTCCACCACCCGTCCCTGGGGGGGCACGTGCAACTCGGGCTGGCGGGTCAGTTCCACGATCACGTGGTCATTGGGCTCGGCCTCGCCAACGGCGTCGGCGGGAATCTCTATATCCCGCAACCGTGGTTCTATCGGTGCCACATACCGGTAGTTGCCATCCACGCGGTACTGCCCGGCAATGCGGCTGTGGGCTCGCTCGGTCACCTCCACCACCTCCCCCCGCATGCGCCCGGCACGGTCTATGCCGGACACCCGGGCGATGACGCGGTCCCCGTGCAGTACGGACTGCATCTGCCGGGGAGACAGGAACAGGTCAACGCCCTCCTCTTCCTGCAACAGGAAGCCGTAGCCATCGGGATGGGCCTGCACCTGGCCGGTGACCAGGTCCATGCGCCGGGTCAGGCCAAAGCCACCCAGTCGGTTGCACAGCACCTCGCCGGTGCGCAGCATGGCGTTCAGGCAGTAGCGCAGATCGGCACGGTCGCGCAGCTGCAGGTGGACAGCGATCTCCTCCTCTGTGCGCGGGGAATCGCTGCTGGACAGGTAGTCCAGCACGGCTTCACGGCTGACCGTGGAGCGGTGGCGGCGGACATACTTTGACATGGCGTGGTGTAGCTGCTAGGGTGCCGCGGATGCGTTGCGCTCCCCGGAGTGGGTGGCGTGCGCCACCGAACAAGCCGGGGTGGCGGAATTGGTAGACGCGCCAGCTTCAGGTGCTGGTGGGGGCAACCTCGTGCCGGTTCG
>DKIB01000072.1:0-279 GCA_002454015.1 Proteobacteria bacterium UBA6729 | reverse complement strand
GGCGGGGGTCGCGGCCTTTTATCAACATCATCAACATGGAGAATGGCGCATGAGCATAGCACATAATCTGGGGTTTCCACGGATCGGCGTACACAGAGAACTCAAACGCATGGTGGAATCATACTGGAAAGGCACGCTGGAACGCGAGTCACTGCTGGAGCAGGCACGTGCCCTGCGCCAGCGGCACTGGCAGTTACAGGCCGATGCCGGACTGGCCATGCTGCCGGTGGGAGACTTCGCATGGTACGACCATGTGCTCGACCATTCCCTGATGTTCGG
>DKIB01000087.1:9168-10846 GCA_002454015.1 Proteobacteria bacterium UBA6729 | reverse complement strand
ACCTGACAGTCTCACATGTACTGAACCCGCACAGGGCTTGACAAACGAGGATTCCGGTGCCAGACTGTGCAAAGCGGGTCTGCGGGACTCGCTTGGAAATGGTTGGATAACAGTGGAGGAATTTGCCATGCGTACGGTTCGATTTTTGTTGCTTGCCCTGCCCATGCTGTGGGCATCGCCCCTGTATGCCGCCGGGGATGGGCAGTCCCGGCGTGAACAGGCATCGGAGCAGGCTTGGGAGCAGCTCCGCTCGGGGCTCTTTGGTGAACGGGAGATCGATGCTACCGGGACGGTGCTCAGCCTCAAGGCCCCGTTTCGGGCCGAGGATGCGTCCGCGGTACCGATTTCTGTGCGTGCCCTGATCCCCCAGGTGACGGAGCGCTATGTCCAGACCATTCACATGTATGTGGACAAAAACCCTGTGCCGCTGGTAGGGCTGTTTGATTTTACGCCGACCAGTGGCAAGGCTGATCTGGCGATTCGCATCCGGGTGAATGACTTTAGCTTTGTACGGGCCATTGCGGAGCTGAACACCGGGGAGCTCCATATGACGAAGGTCTTTGTGCGGTCCATGGGCGGCTGTTCGGCACCACCCGGGGCGAGTATCCAGGCTTCCATCAAGCATCTGGGCGATACCCGGATGCGCCTGCTGGGGGAGTTCAGGCCAGGCGAGCCGAATCTGTTGCAGATGCGGATACGCCATCCCAATATTACCGGCATGGCCTTGGACCCGAGGACCAACGCAATGCCGCCGGCCTACTTTGTGAGCGCCTTTGAAGTGAGTTATGCGGGGCGTTCGGTGCTGAAGGCCCGGACCACATTCTCGATCAGTCAGGACCCCAGCTATCGGTTCTTCTTTGTCCCCGAAAATGCCGAGGGCAGTCTGCAGGTGCGTGCCATGGACACCCGGCAACACGAGTTTGTATCCGAACACCCGCTGGCACAATTGTTGCCGACGGGGCACGGCAAAGGCTGAGTCGCAGACGCAGCCCTGTCCAGCGCGATATGGAGGTGGCGGGGCGTTCTGCAGCTGTCCCGCGGTGGTCTTCCCTGCAATACAGTCGGCCCTGAAAAGGCCTGATGCGGGGGTTGGTGTTGCCACTCACATTGCAGACTGGAGTGGAGACACATTCAGGCATTGCTATCCGGTCTGACTGGCGATGTGGCTGCCACTGAGGCAAACCCGGGTTGGACGGGTGTCGCACTTGGACGGACTGGCAAAACGTCGCTGGTGGCGTGAAAGTCGGTGGCGACTCATACGAGACCAGGTTTGTTGCCTGCGACAACGAGTATGGCCCGGGCAAGGCGCGCACCGGGGCAACCAGACTGATCCGTGAGGACGATATCAAGTTCATCATGATGCCGGGCGGTGATAGCTGGCCCGGTCTCCAGCTGGTGGCGGAGAGGACGGGCATGCTGTTTTCTACCCTGTTGCCTGCCGGGTTCACGCCCGAGACCACGATGCTACCCGCCCCCGCCGAGGTGCATCCTGGCTATGACGTCACTGGCGTGGATTGGTTGCGCGCACCAGACCAGAGTTCAGGAACCATGTGATCTGTGCACAGGACGACGCGCTCGGGCTCCCGTCAGTCGCCACCTGTCAGGCCGCCTTTGAGGCCGCGGGCATCAAGCGACTGGATGAGCCGTTGCTGTTCGGTCTGCAGGGCACGGATTTTGC
>DKIB01000087.1:0-9021 GCA_002454015.1 Proteobacteria bacterium UBA6729 | reverse complement strand
GGTACGGACAAGGGGTTGACAAGCGGCGAAAATGTGGGGTAGGCTGGGACCATGGACGGGGCAAAGTATCTGGTTATCGGTGCCGGCATACACGGGTTGAGCGCTGCCTACCATCTGGCGAGGCAGCTCAGGACGTGTGGCACGGGCGGAGGCAGGGATATCCTGGTGGTGGATAAAAAAGGTGTAGGGGCTGGTGCTTCAGGCATTGCTTGTGGAGTGGTGCGCAACAACTACTACCAACCGGCAATGCGCGATCTTATGGTGCAAAGCGTGGAGGTCTGGGAAGAGGATCCAGAGGGTTACGGCTACCATTCCTGCGGTTATATGCAGCTCTCCCCGGAGGAGATGCACGATGATGTGGTTACGGTGGCCGGGCAACAGCACGATATCGGCTACGAGTCCGTGTTTGTTGAAGGCACACACGACTGCATGCGTTACATGAAAGGGCTGTTTGATGATTGGCAGGCTGTCGGGATTACCTCGGTGCTACATGAGAAGCGGGGTGGTTACGCGAATAACATGAAGAGTGTGCTCGGACTGGAGAGCAAGGCTCGAGCGGAGGGTGTGCGCGTGTTGACCGGGGTGGAAGTGACCGGGATTCGTTGTGCCAACGCAGGTAGTGCCGTGGCTGCGGTAGAGACCAGTCAAGGCATGGTTGAGTGTGACTACGTGATCGTTGGTGCAGGGCCTTGGGTGAAGGATATCTGGGAGCTGCTGGAGTTGCCACGCACCATTGATGTGCGGCTGCCGGATGGTAGCGTACGCAACACCCCGATGTGGGTATTCTGGAGCCTGCAGGAAGGCACTCTGGGAGTGGACCCGAGTTTGCAGAAGACCAATGATGGCGGGTTGCCTCCGGTTTTGCATGTAGACAGCACGGCCCCCCTGTATTCCGATCGGGATGGTGCGCTTATTACGGACCGCATGTGGGGCATATACTACAAGCCGGACCCCTATCTGGGCGGGATACAGGGGGGTGCGGCACCTTGTCGCATTGATACTGACCCGGACGAGGTGCGGGTTGACCCCTATGGTCCGGAATCTCCGGACTACGTCGTTGATGAGCAGTTTGCGGAGATGTGGGTGTCCGCCCTGGCGCACTGCCAGAAGCGTTTTGAGGGCACTCTGCCACGTTACAGGAATGTGCCATCGGGCGGCATCGGCGCGTTCACGCCGGACAGTTTTCCTGTCTTTGATGTGTTTCGGGAGAATTGCTACGTGATCGCTGATTCCAATCATGGCTACAAGATGATTGGCGTGGGCAAACTGGTTGCGGAAGAGATTTGTGGCTCACCGAGCCAACTGCTGGAACCCTTTCGTTTTTCAAGATATGGGGAGGGGAAACTCCATCCTGTGTCCCACAGTCCGTTTCCGTGGAGTTAGCCACTCGGCGTGGAACACGAACAGGTGCGGTATGTGAGGTAAAAGATTCTGATGAGTGACCTGCAAAAATTTCTTGACTCCGGGGAGCGTGATCAAAGCATTCGGGAGGTCAGGAACAAGATCAATGAGCTGGGTGTACGGTATATCTACTACCAGTTCGTATCGGTGACCGGACGCATTATGGGCAAGGGTGCGCCTACTGATCACTGGGAGCGTTTTGCGGCGAACGGGTTTCAACTGGTCTATGGAGCCACTGCCAACCTGTTCATTGACCGTTCCAACGAGTACATCGCTTATGGGCCGGAGGCTTGGGAACTGGTAGGCCTGCCGGATCCGGAAACCTTTGTGCAACTGCCATGGGACAAGCGTGTGGCGCGGGTGTTCTGCACCCTGTTCCGGGGGCGTGAGCACGAGCAGAACGCCGGTGCGTACCTCACGGCAGACTGTCGTGGTAACCTGCGTCGCATACATGACCGCTTTCGGGCAGATCACGATGGCCTGCACATGCGGGTTGGCACCGAGCCGGAGATGATGTGGCTCAAGCGTGACGAACATGGCAAGCCTGCTGGCGGGTTCAGCAAGCCATTCTGCTACCACATTGACCAGTTTGAATCCCTGCGTCCCATATACATGAAGGTGATTGAGTACGCATGTGCCATGGGGCTTGACATAATTCAGGGCGACCATGAGGATGCCCCCGGCCAGCTGGAGTTGAACTTCATGTTTGATGATGTGTTGCGCAATGCCGATCGGTTAACAACCTATCGACAGATCTGTGCGCAGGTCGCACGGGAATACGATGTTATCGCTTGCTTCATGTCCAAACCCTTCATGCACGTGTCGGCATCTGCCTGTCATACCAATCTCTCGTTGTGGAGGGGGGGCAAGGATATCGTCAGGGGTCTGGGGCAGGAGCCACTGCCGGGGCTGGCCGAGCCCTTTACCTACCAGGATGGCGGTGAAAACACCTTCATGCCGGAGGGGGACAATCCGCGTATCCCCGGCAAGACAGGCCTGTTGGCGATGGGCGGGTTGCTGGTCCACCAGCGCGGCCTTACCGTGCTGGGTTGCTCAACGGTCAACTCGTATCGGCGTCTGCTGGATGTTGGTTTTTGGGCACCGCTGTACGCCAACTGGGGGTACCAGAATCGCACTGCCGGTGTGCGCAACTCGGCCCCTGGACGCTTTGAGTACAAGGCCGTGGACTCAATGCATAACCCTTATCTGATGGGGGCGGGGTTGCTACGGGCCATTGATGATGGTATCAGGCGGAAGCTGGACCCGGGTGCAGCCGAGCAGCGCAACATCTATGCGGTCATGGATGAGGTGAAGAGCAAGTACGCGAAGTTGCCCGTGTGTCTGGGGGAGGCCCTGGATGCCTTTGATGAGGATGAGGTAGCGCGGTCTGCCCTGCCCGGTGAGATGCACAAGGTATTCATGGATTACAAGCGGGATGAGTGGGACAAGTTTCTCGCCACCGTCACTGATTGGGATCTGGATACGTACATGGATTGTCTGCCCTAGTCCCGGCGGCTGTTTTTGGGCACGGCAACGGAGGATACCAGATATGTGTGGAATTGCAGGGGTAATCCATCGCGACGGCAGCGGGGCGGTGGGCAGGGAAATGAGGGACATGTTGCAGGCGTTGAGGCACCGGGGGCCGGACTCAACGGGCTTTGGCCTCTACGGTACGCCCGCTGATGACGTATACATCATTCGCCTCAAGATCGCCGAGCAGGCGGACCTCGGGAGCCGGAAGGGCGGCCTGCGCATGCGGGAGCGCATCCGCGAACGCAGGGCCGCGGTGGACGCACGGCTGCGCGAACTTGGTGTCGATCTTGTCGGGGCAGATGCTGCCACCGAGTACGTTCTGCGGTATGCCTTCAGATATGACGGGAACTTTGCTAACCTGGCTGACCTGATTGAGGATATTGATGGCGTGGAGATACTCTCGGCAGGGCATGCACTTGAGCTGATCAAGGACTTGGGAGACGCCGAGGCCATCGCTGCACGATACAGTCTGGACAGTTTTACGGGCACGCATGCTATCGGTCATACCCGCATGGCAACGGAGTCGGATGTGGATATTCGCTCGGCGCATCCGTATTGGGCCTATCCATTCAACGATATTTCAGTAGTGCACAACGGGCAGCTGACCAATTACTGGAGCAAGCGTCGTGCGATGGAGCGCCAAGGGCACCGATTTCTGTCAAATTGCGACTCCGAACTGATTGCCGTCTACGTTGCAGACCATCTTGAGCGTGGCGTGGCTCTGGAGGACACTCTGCGTCGATCCGTGGATGAACTTGACGGTGTGTTCACTTACCTGGTGGCTACACGGGATCAGCTGGGTATGGCCAAGGACACGATGGCGGCCAAGCCACTGGTGCTGTACGAGGATGATGATCTGGTGGCTCTGGCCTCGGAGGAAGTGGCGATCCGCAGCATTTTGCCGGGCGAGATCGATACCACTGATCCGTATGATGGAGAGGTAAAAGTATGGCAGGTGTAGGAACCCCCGACAGGTCTCATGAGATGGGGCTGCATGGAGAGCGTCTGCGTGGGCGTACCCAGCAGAGCTTCTTTTCATCCTCTGCATCGGAGAGTTGTGTCTATCCATGGTCATACGAAGTTGATTTTGACAAGCGTGCCGATTTTGATGCCGCCGGGATGGAGGTCAGGGCGGTCAACATCCGCATCCGTGAATTGATGCAGCAGGGGTACGGCACGATCAGCGTACGCAATCCGGGAGCCCGGCATGGACTTGGTGTGGGTATTCTGAATCGACTGAATCTGATCTTTGAGGGCAGTCTGGGCTACTTTGCCTGTGGCCTTGGTGATGGGCCCAATATCCATGTCAAGGGGCGCGTGGGCTGGTCGTGTGGTGAGAACATGATGGCAGGAACGGTGCGGGTTGACAAGAACGCTGGTTCCACTTTCGGTGCGGCTATACGCGGCGGTGACCTGGTATGTCGGGGTGATGTTGGTTCGCGCACCGGTGTGGACATGAAGGGAGGCACCATCCTGGTCGGGGGGCGCACGGGTGCGTTCAGTGGCTTCATGATGCAGCGCGGTCGTCTTGTTGTCATGGGGGACGCTGGCAAGAACCTTGGTGACTCAATGTACGACGGGACGATCTATGTTGGTGGCCGGATCCAGAGCCTCGGTGTGGATGCCGTAGAAGAAGAGCCCAGTGAACTTGATGCCGGGTGGTTGCAGCGCAAGCTTGGTGTATACGGGCTTGAGGCTCCCAACGGGGTGCAGAATGTGAAGAAGATAGTCTCCGGCAAGCAATTGTGGAATTACGACAGTCTTGAACCAGCAGAGAAAAAGCTGGTGCTTTGAGTTTGTTGTCGGAGGCTGTCAGCGACCGTGGAATGAAAAGAGGTAGATCGCCATGAAGAAAGACACTGCTGCCACACCGGCAATGGAGCCGATGCAGCCAAAGCAACCTGATCGCAGCGCCTATGTGCTTGGCAAGAGCTTCGTGTTTACGCCGGAGGTTATTAATGATATCCATATCAAGGCGGAGTTGGGCCGTTACCGTATGCGCGGGTTTTCGTTGTTCAAGAAGATCCCGTCCTGGGATGATTTGACCTTCCTTCCGGGTACGCTGACGCGCTTCGTCATTGAAGGCTACCGCGAGAAATGTGAAACCAAAACGGTGATCGGTCCCGGGGCCAGACATCCGTTGGAGCTGGACATTCCGGTGTATGTTACGGGGATGAGTTTCGGTGCCCTCAGCTACGAGGCCAAGACCGCGCTGGCGCGTGGGGCGACCATGGCTGGTACCGCGACTTGTTCCGGTGAAGGTGGCATGATTCCGGATGAGCGTCGCTACTCGGAGAAGTGGATATATCAGTGCATACAGTCGCGCTACGGGTTCAATCCGCAGCACCTGCGCCTGACTGATGCCCTGGAGTTCTTTATCGGTCAGGGCTGCAAGGTGGGTCTGGGTGGACATCTGATGGGGCAGAAGGTCACCGATCAGGTGGCCGAGATGCGTTCGTTGCCGGCGGGGATCGATCAGCGCTCCCCGGCACGTCATCCTGACTGGCTGGGTCCGGACGATCTGGCCCTGAAGATTGATGAGATCCGTGAGGCCACTGACTGGCAGATTCCGATCCAGCTCAAACTCGGTGCGGCACGGGTCTACGACGATGTGCGTATGGCGGCCAAGACGGGTCCGGACAGTATCTACATTGACGGCATGGAAGGCGGCACGGGTGCCGGTCCTCATCTGGCTACCGAAGAAACCGGTGTGCCCGGGATTGCCGCGATCCGGCAGGCGCGTCATGCCCTGGATGCTCTCAACCTGTCCGGGCGCATCTCTCTGGTCTATGCTGGAGGCATCCGCAACGGCGCGGATGTGGCCAAGGCATTGGCCCTGGGTGCGGATGCCGTGGCCATTGGTCACGCAGTGCTGATGGCACTGAACTGCAACAAGGACATTCCTGAGGCCGATTTTGAAGGGGAAATGGGGGTTCCGGCCGGTCATTGCTACCACTGCCACACCGGGCGCTGCCCGGTGGGTGTGGCTACGCAGGACCCGCAGCTGCGCAAGCGGCTTGATCCGGACAAGGCTGCTGAGCGGGTTTATAACTTCCTGCATTGTCTGACAATTGAGTGCCAGATGATGGCCCGTGCCTGTGGCAAAACCAACGTGCATTCGCTGGAACCGGAGGATCTCGCGGCGCTCACTATGGAGGCATCGGCATTGGCACAAGTGCCGATGGCAGGCACACAGTATACCGTGGGTCAACCGGATATGACGCGTTTTTAGCGGCGCGGAGGCGACGATGAGCAAGACAAGCGATATTGATCAATATATGAAGGGTAGCGCTGGCCTTGGCAGCCAGCGTGAGAAGGACATTGGACAGCATATTGGCTACCGCTACGATGTAAATCTGGTGCCGGACTACAGCTGCCTGACTCCCTTCCTGAAGAAATATATGGAGGTCATGGGATGGCAGGATCTGAATTGGCTGGAAGATGTGCACATGGGATACGAGGAGCAACAGGCCGCGGTATTTGATCGCAATATCAACGGTTGGGTTACTGTGCCGGAAGATATGAAGTTGCCGGATAACCAGCAGGAACGAGACATGCTTGCGCGCGAGTTGTTGGTGAAATTTCAGATGTCCGATCAGCATCCACTGGTGGAGCTGCGCAGGGCCTACGCAAAATTCAACTGAGTGTCTCAGCTGTCATGTCTGTACCGATGTATGTCAAGCAGGTGGTTACCATGGTCGATCCCGCGGTACGCGTACGGACTTGCAGTCGTCTATATGTCCGGCATCTCCCCGGCGGGTAGTGTGGCCCATGACTATACCCATTAAACGGTATTTTATTTTTTCACACCAGTGCTATGCTCAAGGGCAATGGTTGGGGGGCGACTCGGTCGTGCCTCGGTCACGTGTTGTGTAAGTGGTTTGCCGACATGTACCCAAGGTCTGCGACGGGAGGTAAGTCTTATGTCTGATCCGGTTGACGCACTGGTTGTCATCTTCACGGAGTTTTATTACTGGGTAACCATACCCTTGATGTTTCTCATTCACGTGGGTTTCTGCATGTACGAAGTCGGTGCATCCAGATGGCGTAACCACATGCATACACTGATGAAGAACACCATGTTGATACCGCTGGTGACTGTCACGTTCTTCTTCTTCGGCTGGTGGATCTACTTCGCTTTGCCTAACGGTCCCGGGATTACAGGGGGGTTATTGGAGGCCCCGTGGGCTACCGGGTGGAGCCCATTGATGGGTCCACATCTGGGAGGTGCTACGGCAGGCTTCAGCAGCGATGATACCATTCTCTGGTCCCGGCTCAATGGTGTGTTCTGGGCAGCGTTCCTGCTGTTCTCATGGACAGCGGCCTCCATTGTCTCCGGGGCCGTGATCGAGCGCATCCGTTCCACCGCCTTCTGGATGGCTGCTGTGTTAATCGGCTCAGTCACCTGGATCATCGATGCCTCCTGGGGCTGGCACCCTGATGGTTGGATGGTGCAGAAGCTGGGCTACCACGATGCCTATGCCTCAGGTGTCATTCATGCCGTCGCGGGTGGTTTTGCTCTGGGTCTACTGACTGTACTGGGGCCGCGGCTGAACAAGTTCCGTGCGGATGGTACGGCACGGCGGATACTGCCACAAAACCCCTGGCTGGTGTGCATAGGTCTATTCCTCATCTACGTTGGTTTCTGGGGCTTCTATGTAGCCTGTAATGTTCCCTTCTATGACATACAGGCCGGAGAGGAGGTGTTCTACTCGGCGACCACTATCTACCTGACTCCGACTACGCTTTCAGCGATTACCTACAATTTCCTGATGTCGTTGTCGGGCGGTCTGCTGATGGGTTACATGGTCTCCAGGGGAGATGCGTTCTGGACATACTCGTCCGGTCTGGCCGGTGTTATTGCGGCTTCGGCAGGCAATGACCTGTATCACCCGATACAGGCCATGTTCATCGGTGC
This sequence comes from Proteobacteria bacterium UBA6729, assembly GCA_002454015.1. GTDB lineage: Bacteria > Pseudomonadota > Gammaproteobacteria > Porifericomitales > Porifericomitaceae > UBA6729. Next base: position 1,169 of record DKIB01000087.1, on the reverse strand, counting down.
GTTGGGCGTGATTTTCATGTACAAGATGCACTACTGGGTTGAGCGACGGTTCAAGATTGATGACGCAGTGGGGGCGGTCGCCGTGCATGGCTACGCCGGCGTATTTGGCGTGGTTGTTGCCGGGTTCATGCTGTGGGGTTATCCCGCATCGCCGAATCCAGACTACGCCACGGTCAGTCCGCTGGGGCAGCTGATCGGTGCCTTCGTCATGTTTTTCGTGCTCGGATTCCTGCCGGCCTTTATTCTGGCCAAGATTCTGAATAGATTTGGCATGTTACGGGTACCCAAGGCTGTTGAACTGGCAGGCCTGGATCTTGGAGAAATTCACACCCGCGCCGAGTGCGCTGCGGAGCTCGAACAGGCCACAGCTCAATCCGGGCGGGAACCATCCGGTCGGCAAGTCTGAGCGGTGTCGCAATAACAGGAGGGGAAAGTCGTGACGACAGGTAATTTTACTGATTGGGCGGGCGCGATAGTTGATATCGGTCCGATCTATCCGTTCGTAGGGTTGGAGGCTCTGTTCTGGATACTGGGGATGGCGTTCTGGGTATATTGGCAGGTCTGCCAGAGTGTTCAGGAGCGCCGGGGCTGGGAAGAGGATCTCAGCAAGTTCGGCGACAAGCCGCTCCCCACGGCGGAAAGCTGACAGCTGGAGGCAGGGGGTGGTGCAAGGCCACCCCCCGGTCTGCTCTACACCGACTCCTGTAATCGCAGGAGTAGTCGCTGGCGGGGGCGGTGCCTGTGGGAGGGTGTGGCCTTGCGCTACAGGCTCAGCAGTCGAGCGTGTTGAGCCGTTCCCATTCGCTGAGGTGGGCGGTGTATTCGTGCCATTCCTGCAACTTCAATTTCAGGTAGGAATCAATGATTTCGTTGCCCATGGCTTCGCGCAGGGATTTGCTTTTCTCCATGAGGCGCAGGGCGTCAAGCAGGGTTGTCGGCAGAGTCTTGATGGCCCTCTTGACCTGGTGTCGTTCCTGATACATGTTGATATGCAGAGGCTCCCCCGGTGAAAGTTTCTGTCGGATTCCTGCCAGTCCTGTGGCCAGTACACCAGCCTGCAGGAGATAGGGATTGGTTGCACCGTCCATCAGGCGCAACTCAAAGCGGCCGGCTTCAGGGACGCGAATCATGTGGGTGCGGTTATTCCCGGAATAGCTGATCGCATTGGG
>DKIB01000046.1 GCA_002454015.1 Proteobacteria bacterium UBA6729 | reverse complement strand
AGGCCGAAGGTTCTGAGGCCCTGCAGGGGCAGGAGCAGCAGGTTCCAGAGCAGGGCCAGGCTGAGCAGCAGGCCCACTCCGGCCCAGGGTTGTGCCCAGTTGCTGAAATGCCCTGCCAGCCACAACAGGCCACCCCCGAAGGTGAAGCCGAGCAGCAGCAGGGTATCCAGCACGATCTCTGCGAAGCGGTATGCGGTCTTGCCGCGGGTGTAATCCGCCGCCTTGTGATGTTCACTGAGTTGCAGTTCCCCGGTGAAGGCGGCCGGGAGTTGGTCGCGGTGGCGATGCACATGGTGCATCTGGCGCGCACTCAGCAGGCCCTGCACCCCCAGCTGCAGGCCGATGGCAACGAGCACCACGGTGCTCCAGACAGTTACTGCGTCCATGGGATAGAATGGGTGCGGTGTGGGGAGGAATACATGGTAGCTGGGGATAATCTGGTATGGCTTGACCTGGAAATGACAGGTCTGGACCCGGATCGGGATTATATCATCGAGATCGCCACGGTGGTTACCGACAATGAACTCAATGAGTTGGCGGTAGGGCCGGTGTTGGTCCTGCACCCCGGTGCGGTGGCGTTGGCGGGCATGGATCGGTGGAATCAGGAGCATCATGCAGCCTCCGGTCTGTTGGAGCGGATGCAGAGCAGTGCCGTGTCGCGGGACGAGGCCGAGCAACGCACGCTGGATTTTTTGCGTCCCCTGGTGCCGGCGGGAGAATCCCCCATGTGTGGCAACAGCATTTGTCAGGATCGACGTTTTCTGGCACGGCGCATGCCGGAGCTGGCGGCTTTTTTTCACTACCGTAACCTGGATGTGAGCACCCTGAAGGAACTGCAGCTGCGGTGGTTTGCGGGGACCCCGTCCTTCGACAAGGAGGCCACGCATCAGGCCCTGGAGGATGTGCGTGATTCCATTGCCGAACTGCGCTTCTACCGGGAGCATCTGTTGCGGGCGCGATGATCCTTGCTGGCAGCACATTGCCGCGGCGGCTGTACCGGGCCGCACAGTCGCGTGCCTTGGACCGTATGGCGGCGCGGCAGGGTCTGGCACCGGAGCGGTTGATGGAGCGGGCGGGTCGGGCCGCCTGGCAGTTGCTGCGTATGCTGTGGCCACAGGCCCGGCGGGTGGCGGTGTTGTGCGGCAGCGGCAACAATGGCGGGGATGGTCTGGTGGTGGCGCGTCTCGCCCATGTGGCGGGTCTGGACGTGCAGGTGCTGTACGTCACCCGGCCGCCAGCCTGTGGTGCGGTGCTGGCCCGCTGGCAGGCAACCGGGGTGGGGATGGAGCGCTGTACGGAGGCGGCCCTGCAGGATCGTGAGGTGCTGGTGGATGCCCTGTTGGGTACGGGTCTGGACCGCGCCCCGGAAGGGGATATGCGGGCGGCGGTGGGTGTCCTGGCGGCCCGGTCCGCCGATGTGCTGGCCCTGGATGTTCCCAGTGGTCTGCATGCGGATACGGGACGCATCCTGGGGGTGGCGGTGTGTGCCCGTGCCACCCTGAGTTTTGTAGTCCTGAAGCAGGGTCTGCTGACCGGCGAGGGTCCGCACTGTTGCGGGGCGCTGTACCATGCCGGGCTGGGTGTGGCCACAGCGTTGTCGGGGGCAGCCGTAGTCCGGCGGGTGGATGCTGCGGCCCGGGTGGCTGCCCTGCCGCCGCGGCGGCGCACCGCCCACAAGGGGCACTTTGGCCATGTACTGGTTATCGGGGGGGACCACGGGTACAGCGGGGCGGTGCGGCTGGCCGGGGTGGCGGCGGCCCGGGTCGGGGCCGGGCGGGTGAGTGTGGCTACCCGCCGCTGCGGTACCGCCGACCCCGAGTTGATGGTGCACGCGGTGCCGACGGCGGCACCCCTGGCCCCCCTGCTGCGGCGGGTCGGGGTGCTGGCAGTGGGGCCGGGGTTGGGGCAGGCACAGTGGGGCCGTGCATTGTTGGCGTGTGCCCTGGAGAGTGCGCTGCCCGCCGTGGTGGATGCGGATGCCCTGAATCTGCTGGCGGCCTGGCCGCAGCGCCGGGCTGCACCGTGGATACTGACCCCGCACCCCGGGGAAGCGGCGCGGTTGCTGGGCTGTACAACGGCGGAGATACAGGCTGATCGGTTTACCGCGGCGCGCCGCCTGCAGGCGCGCTATGCCGGGGTGGTGGTGCTAAAGGGGGCGGGGACAATAATCGCGGATGGCAGGGGCTGTACCGTGGTGCAGGGCGGTAATCCGGGCATGGCCTGTGGGGGCATGGGGGATGTGTTGACCGGTGTGATTGCCGGGCTGTGGGCCCAGGGGCACAGTGCCGTGGAGGCTGCCTGTACGGGGGCTGCCCTGCATGCAGCGGCAGGGGATGCAGCGGCCCTGCACGGAGGGGAACGCGGCTTGCTGGCGGGGGATCTGTTGCCCTGGGTGCGCAGACTGGCCAACCCGTGACACATATAGAGCATGCGGTGCCGACAGCGGCACGGATGCAGGCCTTGGGGGTGCAGCTGGCAACGGTGCTGGGGCCGGGGATGAGTGTATACCTGCAGGGGGAGCTGGGCAGTGGCAAGACCACGCTGGCGCGCGGTATCCTGAGGGGGTTGGGGCACAGCGGCGCAGTCCCCAGTCCTGGCTACATGCTGGTGATAGATTATGATTGCGCGTCGTTCCCGGTGTACCACCTGGATCTGTACCGCCTGACGGCGGCGGTGCAGGCGGAGGAGATCGGCCTTCGTGATTATTTCAGTGCGACGGCCCTGTGTCTGGTGGAGTGGCCGGAACGCCTGCCCCTGCCTGCCCCGGCATTGCGGGTGCAGCTGGGGTTGCGGGGGCGGGGGCGGTTGCTGCGGTTCAGTGCGGCGGCGCAGGAACTGGCCGGAGCACTCGGGGCCATACTGCACAGGGGGAGCGGGCTGCCCTCAGGGTTGTAGCAGGTCGTTGGCCCTTTCCAATATGCGCTGCAGGGCATCATCATTGGCCCCGTTCGGTGCCAGGGGTCCGAGGATGGCTGCCCGCAGTTCGCGGTTACCGCCCGTGGTGCCATCGCCCAGCGCAGCAGGCAGGGCCAGTGCATAGTAGAACGCGACTGCATCCTTTACACCTACCTTGGTATCATCGGTGATGTCGTACAGGTCGGGGTTGTTGCCCAGCGCGTGTGCGGCGCGCAACATGCCCCGCAGCTGGTCATCATGGGTCGACACCGGGGCAAGGCGACCCAGTATATCCATCCGCACCTTTGCATTGCCATTGTCGTTGCCATCCCCCAACTCCGTCTGCAGTGCAAAGGCGTAGTAGAACACCCGTACATCGGCCATGGTCACATCGCCATCGCCGATCAGATCGACCGGTGCTATCGCCGCCGGGCCGCCATCCACTTTATGGGCCTTGTCAGCGGTGAAAGTGTGCGGGCTGTCCAGCCTGTGCTGGGTTGGCGCACCGTTTCCATCCGTCAGGCCCGCACCCTGCAATGCATCCGCGGCGATGCTGAGGCCGTCACTGTCCTGGTCCGCAGTTCGCACTGTGTACTCAAAGTACAGTGTCGTGGCCGTACTGCGGTGCAGTGCTGCACCGGCTGTAGCGGAACCAATGCCCAGCATCAGGGTCGGACTGTCGGTGTAGTGCACGGCCTCGCTGAAGCGCACCCGCACCGTGATGGGTTCGTCTCTGCCGTAGGCTTGCGTGAGGATATTGCGGGGTATGGAGAGCAGCGCTACGTCGGTAATGATCGCCGACTCGGTGATGATGGTGCTGACATTGCGGGGGTTGGCGTGGAGGGCATCGGGCGGGCCACCACCCCCACTCGGGGTGCCCAGGGTCAGGGTCAAGGTTTCATTCGGGTCGGTCTTGTCATCGCGCCGCAGCAGGATCCGGATCTCACCACTTTTCTGCGCTGCGTCGATGCGGATCTGCCCCCCATTGCGGTCGGTGTAGTCGGCAGGGCTTACGGTGCCCCCGATGTTGTAGGGCACGACCACCGCCGCGGTGGAGGTGCCTCCGACCAGGCGGACCGGGTACCGGGCCGTGTCCCCTTCCCGCACAAAGTCAGGGGGGCTTGCGGTCAGGATGACCTCAAGGGTATCCCGCGCATCGACATTGATGGTGATGGTGGTTGTCGTATCGGCGGACAGCTCTACAATATCGGCGGATGTCGGGTCCAGGGTGAGGGTGAGGGTGAACTGCTCCGCGCTCTCTATGAGAGTATCCTCGATGATGGTGATCGGGATGATGGCTGTGGTGGTGCCGCTGCGCAGGGTGACGTGACCGTCCGCCACCCGGTAATCAGCGGCAGTGGCGGTACCGGGAGTCAGGGTATAGCGGATCATTGCATCTGCGGTGGGTGCAGCGTCTGCGGTAACCATCAGGTTCAGGGTGGTCCCCTCGTCCCGCTGCTCTGTGGCGGGTACACGGACCACCACGGGTCTGGGGATATCCGTGGTGGGG
>DKIB01000031.1:2786-2910 GCA_002454015.1 Proteobacteria bacterium UBA6729 | reverse complement strand
GATGTACTACGGCATCTTGGTGAGCGGGTGAACCAGCCTGCCGCTCCGGTGCAGGACAGCCCTGCAGAGCAGGCTCCCCGCGAAAAAAGGACACCGATGAGTGCCCTGCGGCGCAACATCGCCC
>DKIB01000031.1:0-2769 GCA_002454015.1 Proteobacteria bacterium UBA6729 | reverse complement strand
GCGCCTGTTGCAGGCGCAGCATGAAAATGCCGTACTCAGCACCTTCAATGAGGTGGACATGCGCCCCATACTGCAACTCCGACAACGTTACCGGGAGTCCTTTGAGAAGCGCCATGGCACCAAGCTCGGCTTCATGTCCTTCTTCACCCGTGCGACCGTAGAGGCCCTGCGGCGCTTCCCGGTGGTCAATGCCTCCATCGATGGCGACGAAATGGTCCACCATGAATACTACGACATCGGCATTGCCATCAGTGCGCCGCGTGGCCTGGTGGTCCCCGTGTTGCGCAATGCCGACCAGATGTCGCTGGCCAACATTGAACAGGAGATCAAAAACCTGTCAGAGAAGGCCCGCAAAGGCGGTCTCAGTGTTGAGGAGCTGCTGGGCGGCACCTTCACCATCACCAANNCCCGATCATCAACCCGCCCCAGAGTGCCATCCTCGGCATGCACAAGATCCAGGAGCGGCCGATCGCCGAAGACGCTCAGGTGGTAATACGCCCCATGATGTACCTGGCGCTGTCCTACGACCATCGGCTGATCGATGGTCGCGATGCCGTACAGTTTCTGGTGTGCATCAAGGAACTGCTGGAAGACCCCGCACGCATGCTGTTACAGGCCTGAGCCGTGGCCGATTACCAGCTGGTCGTAATCGGAGCGGGTCCCGGTGGCTATGTATGTGCCCTGCGGGCCGCCCAGCTGGGCCTGAAGGTCGCCTGCACAGAGAGCTGGCGCGACCCCGCCGGAGCCCCGGTGCTGGGCGGCACCTGCCTGAATGTAGGCTGTATCCCTTCCAAGGCCCTGCTGGACTCTTCCCACTTGTACCAGCACATCAGCACCGGGGCGGCCCGGCACGGCATCCACTGCGCGCCCCCGCAGCTGGATGTGCCCACCATGCTGAAGCGCAAGGATGACATCGTGAAGTCCCTCACCGACGGCATTGCCGCGCTGTTCCGCAAACACGGGGTAGACTGGATTCAGGGTCATGGTCGCCTGCTGGCTCCGGGCTGGATAGAGGTCTCCCACGGGGACAAACAGTCCCGCGTCAGCGCAGAGCAGGTCGTCATCGCCACCGGCTCCATCCCCGCGGCCATCCCCCAGGCCACAGTCAACAACCAGAACATCGTGGACTCCACCGGAGCCCTTGAGTTCACTGAGGTCCCCGCCGAACTGGGGATCATCGGCGCCGGAGTCATCGGCCTGGAACTCGGTAGTGTATGGGCCCGACTGGGGGCCCGGGTCACCCTGCTGGAGGCCCTGCCGGACCTCCTGCCCTCCGTGGACCGGGAACTCTCGGCGGTCGCACAGAAGAGCTACCGCAATCAGGGCCTGAACCTGCTGCTCGGCGCCACCGTCAGTGCTGCCGAAGACAACCAGGGGGTAACCGTGCAGTACCGCCAGAATGATGCCGTACAGCAGACCCACTTCAACAAACTCATCGTAGCCGTGGGCAGGCACCCCAACACCTCCGGACTGGGCGCTGCAGAAGTCGGCCTGAAGCTCGACGCACGAGGCTTCATCCAGGTAGACACCCTGGGCCGGACCAACCTGCCCGGAGTACGGGCCATCGGCGACGTAACCGGAGGCCCCATGCTGGCGCACAAGGCCTCTGAAGAGGGCGTACGCATCGCCGACAGCATCGCGGGACGCACCATCACCCCCCTGAACCACGACCACGTACCCTGGGTCATCTACACTTGGCCGGAACTGGCCTGGGCAGGTAGCACTGCCGAGGCACTCCAGAGCAGGGGCATCGCCTTTCGCAGCGGAGCCTTCCCGTTCTTCGCCAGCGGCCGAGCCAAGGCCATGGGCGAGACCACCGGCATGGTCAAGCTGCTCAGCGATGCGCAGACCGACCGCCTGCTGGGCGTACACATCTTCGGTCCCTCGGCATCCGAGCTGATCGCAGAGGCCGTACTGGCAATGGAATACGAAGCCAGCAGTGAAGACCTGGCCCGCACCATCCACGCCCACCCCAGCCTCAGCGAGGCTGTACACGAAGCCGCCCTGGCCGTCAACGACCAGGCCCTGCACATCTGAGCGCCCTCCCCTCGGCCGGAGCCGCGTACGCACCGCCCGGGACCCCTTCCCCCTCTGCTCAGCAGGGCACTCCCGCCCCATCAACCGTCCCTTCCCGCTGGCCCCAGGAAAGACCCTGCAGAGGACATCCACGGAGTGGACTATCGTTCCGTCCCGGGACTGCCCTGTTCCTGATCCAGGGTGAAGGGACCAGGCTTGTTTCCGGTTGANNNNACGGGAGGGCATGACAGCAATGGGATTGGCGCAGCCGATGGCTCCGGCAGGAAGGCAGCCGAGTGCCGCACAAAAAAATCCGCTCGTTCTTTTCAGCACGGCAATGCATGAACCGTTCCTCATGGTGTGCATACACCCCCCACAGGGTCAGGGTCCCGTGCACGTCACAGGGCTGAAAAATGGCGTAGCCCCCCGCATGGCAACGTCCCGAAGGAAAACGTCCCGAAGGGACATGAAACACCCCGATGCCAGAACGGGAGGTACGCCAAGGGAAACGCTACCGCAGTCCGGATGAGAAGTCAAGGAGACACCGTCCCGGTCGGGGCTCGCAGGCTCCACTCCCCCCGACGCCCGGGGACCCTGTGCACTGCGGCACCCCCGTGGGGAGCGGAATCCCCGCTGCGGGGGGCAGCGTATACTGTAATCCTCTCTCCCCCCGACGCCCCGGGGCATGGACTGCGCCCGCACGGGTGCTGTGCGGGTCCAGACACATGTGAGACTGTTCCGGCCCCCGCCGAC